>NZ_JBEONZ010000005.1:0-176982 GCF_040308705.1 Pseudoalteromonas sp. 19-MNA-CIBAN-0066 | reverse complement strand
TGTATCTCAATTTAAAGTATAACTCATTGTTACAATTCAAAAAAATAATTAGTACACAGTAATCACTATATATAATGCTAAGTATTGGACATAAATAGATTCTATTATTTTGTAATTATATACTTGCTAGTTATAAATGTTATTTAAGGAAAATTCATGAAAAGATTTATTTTGCTAAGTATGGTCGTATTTACACTCGCGCTCACAGGTTGTGCAACAACAGGCAGCGCCTCACCAAGCGAAAAACGTGCATTAGTGCATAGCATGGAATCAAATACATTAAGTAAACTTTACACGATAAAACCAGATGTTAAAAAGCAAATTGCTAACTCTGCAGGTTATGCTGTTTTTGATAATGCCAACGTCAATGTTGTTTTAGCTAGTTTTGGTGGTGGTTATGGTGTTATTAAAAATAACCTAACGGGTAAATCTACATACATGAATATGGGCGAAGCCGGTTTAGGCCTAGGTTTAGGTGTTAAAGACTTTAACGTTGTTATGGTTTTTCATAACCAAGCGGCACTAAACAGATTTATTGAACACGGTTGGGCATTTGGCGGAAACGCAGATGCAGCAGCTAAATATAAAGAAAAAGGCGGTGCATTAGTTGCCGAAGCAATAGCAGACCAAGTTACTGTGTATTCTTTGACCGAAAGCGGCCTTGCACTACAAGCAGTATTAAAAGGTACTAAGTTTTGGGTCGACTCCGAGCTTAATTAACCCCTAAATTACTCTCCTAAAAGCGAGCTGATTTGAATAATCACCCTCGCTTTCTTTTAAATATATCAATTTAACATAACATAACTTATAGGTTATCTATTATGCTGTAAATGAGAGGTTACTAGCTGATTAGCAATGGCTGTTAATTTCATAAACTTTAGAGAAATTAACCAATATTTCCCTCGTTAGCCATATAGTTCTCTCTTTATTTAGACATTAATTAAGAGTAGTCTAGCTATCTGAAAATTAATGTCTTTTAAAGTTCTTTTGATCAATCTGTAGGTAACAAATGGAAGTGAATTTAAGTAATAAGCCAAGTAATGTGATGTCAGATAACTTCTTACGTCAACGACGTAATTTGTTTATTATAAATTTATTAGTACTTTTTATGATGTTAGCAGAAGTGCAAGCAAATAAGATTACGCTGGGGGGAGTTAGCTTTGAAAAGTTTGGTAACCCAAAAGCAATATTTCTTTTCTTATGGGTTTCATGGGGCTATTTTTTCTATAGATTTATTCTTTATTTCCTCGAAGATGAATGGTCTAAGTGTAAACATAAATTTTCTGACTCCTTCCACTATTTCCTTAATAATAAATATAGAAAATTATTATTCATTAGTGGTAAAGATCTTAGATTTAATGATTTTTCATATTCTCAACTTAAGCATAATCGTTTCAGATGTTTGATTCCAATGCCTTATAATCCAATTTCTGAATCTCAAAAGAACGATGAAATTCAGTTTTATGAAAAACAGTTCATGTTTACTAAACTAAAGTTTTTTCTGAATTTTTTGTTCTTAACTACAATTTTTACTAATTACTTTCTTCCATTTTTGATTAGTCTTTTTACTTTTGTAGTTGCGTTAAAATCAGATTGGGAAGGTTCGATTATTAAACTAACCACTTTTTTTTGAATAGAATTAATAATAGTAAAATTCTGTCCAATCAAATCTCCCAACTGACAGGCTGTCAACCATGACAGCATTGTAACTAATTAATAAAAAAGGGCTTTTCGCCCTTTTCTTTAATGTTACGTACCGTAATTTATGGGCTGTAATAACTATACAATAAATAAGTATAAGATCCAGATGCCCTGTATTATACAGAGCGTCTGGATCTTAATTATAACTTTTATTAACTAAGAATAGTGTAAAGTAACGCAGCTAAAGTACCACCTATAGTCGGACCTAACACTGGAATCCATGAATAACTCCAATTACTATCTATCTTACCTTTGATCGGTAACAAAGCATGTACAATTCTAGGCCCTAAATCTCTAGCTGGATTTATTGCATATCCTGTTGTACCACCCAATGAAAGCCCAATTCCCCACACAACAAAAGCAACTGGAATTGCACCTATAGAGCCCAAACCAATTTTAGTCCCAGTACCATTGTCGATTTCAGCCGCCGAAAAATAAAATACACAAATCAATAAAACAAAAGTACCTACAATTTCACTAATTATATTTCTAAATGTATTTGGTATTGCTGGTGCTGTACAAAAGACTGCTCGTTTTAATTCTGCATCATCTGTAGCATCAAAGTGATCTTTATATATTACATAAACTAAAAAAGCTCCAATCATTGCACCAATAAATTGTGCAGCAATGTAAGCAGGGACTTCAGTCCAAGAAAATTTTTCAGCTACTGCTAAGCTAAGTGTTACAGCTGGGTTTAGATGTGCTCCACTATAAGGGCCAGCGACAACCACACCAATAAATACAGCAAGACCCCAAGCTGTAGTAACAGCCATCCACCCTCCTCCTTCACCTATTGTTTTTTTTAAAATATTATTAGCAACTACACCGCCTCCAATTAAAATTAAGAGGGCCGTTCCTAATATTTCTGCTATAAATGGTGTCATTTTATATTCCTTGCTAAAAGCTAAAATTAAATCTACCTTAATGAACATGTCTTTTTATAAGCGAATACTATCTACACTATGAAACTATTTTTGTTTAAATGTTGTAATTCAAAGTGCTTGATATCCTTAAAAGCATCTATAATGGTCACTAATAAAACTATCCTATTGAGCTTAGAGTTTATGATTGCGAGTTTGAATAACTTTACTTACATCCATAAACTCTAATCAAACAAGTTTGGTATGAATTTATATTTAAAGGTAAATTAGTAACTTATCCTTCACTTTGTACTTTTTTAACTGATTTACACCAGCCATCATAAAGCTCATCACGTTTTGTTTTGGTCATGCCAGGTTCGAATCGTCTTTCACAATTCCAATTAGTTGCCAATGACTCAAGTGATGAGAATACACCAGCCCTGAGTCCTGCAAGATAAGCTACACCTAAAGCAGTCGTTTCACTAATAGTTGAACGGTCAACCTCTGCACCTAAAACGTCTGACAAAAACTGCATAAGCCATCCATTTATGACCATACCACCATCAACTCTAAGTACCTGAGGCCTTACGCCGTCTGATTCCATAGCCTTTTGAAGATCTTTAGTTTGAAAACAAACAGACTGTAATCCTGCTGTTACTATCTCTTTAATACCCGTATCTCTAGTTAATCCAAATATAGCCCCACGAGCATTTGGATCCCAATATGGTGCACCCAAACCAGTAAATGCAGGAACCATATATATTCCATGATCTAGGGAGGTATTGATAGCGAGTAATTCTGTTTCATCTGCTTTTTCAATTAACTGTAAGCCATCTCTAAGCCATTGAATTGCTGCGCCAGCTATAAAAATACTGCCCTCTAATGCATAGGTTGGTTTGCCATTCAAACGATAGGCGACAGTACTAAGAAGTCTATTTTTAGATTGAAGAACTTGATCACCTGTATTAACCATCATAAAGCACCCTGTTCCATAGGTACTTTTAGCCATACCTGCTTGAAAGCATGTTTGGCCAAACAGTGCTGACTGTTGATCACCTGCCATACCTAAAATAGGCACTTCGTAACCTAAATATTTTTCACTCGCCATACCAAAGTCATCTGATGAATCCATTACTTCTGGTAGCATATTTAATGGAACATCAAGTAATTCAAGTAGTTCGGTATCCCATTCTTGCGTATGAATATTAAATAGCATAGTTCTCGATGCATTAGTTGCATCTGTGCGATGTTCTTTTCCGCCTGTCAACTTCCATAACAAATAAGTATCGACCGTACCAAAAATTAAATCACCATTTTCTGCTTTTTCACGAGCGCCTGGACAACTTTCTAAAATCCAATTTATTTTAGTCGCAGAAAAATACGGATCGATTAATAACCCCGTTTTTTGCATAATTAGTTCTTCTTTTCCTGCAAGCCTTAAACTATCGCATAGTTCTGTTGTACGCCTATCTTGCCAGACTATCGCATTATAAATGGGTTCACCGGTTACTTTATCCCAAACGATTGTAGTTTCGCGTTGATTAGTAATACCAATAGCAATAACTTTATCATGCTCAGGATCTAGGTTCTTCATAACAGCATTAATAGTATGAAGAACAGACTCCCATATGTCCTCAGGCTTATGCTCAACATAACCATCTTTTGGAAAATGTTGTTCAAATTCTTGTTGTTCTATATATGCAACTTTGCCATTTAAATCGAATAAAACACTGCGAGAGCTAGTCGTACCTTGATCAATTGAAAGGATATAATTATTCATTATTTTTTACACTTTAACATTCGGTTATTTTCGTTTTTGTACTATTACATGAATTAAATGTAACATACAACAAATATCAAACTTTTATATACAATTATTTAATGAAATAATTTCTATAAAATTCTCATTTACTTCTTTTTCACTTATAATAGTTTTACTAATTAAAATTAAAATTATGCTAAATAAAAATGACCCAAGATCAGAGACACGAATCTATATTAAAACTATTAAAAGAAAGAGATTCCATTTCTATTGAAGAATTAGTTGAGCACTATAAAGTCACTCCACAGACGATAAGACGCGACCTTACCCATCTTGCAAAGTTAAACAAATTAAGGCGTCATCATGGAGGCGCTAGTGTAGTCTCAAGCATTCAAAATATGGCGTATCAAACTAGAAAAATCATGGATTTAGAAGCTAAACAAAAAATAGCGCAACATTTAGTTAGTATGATACCAAATGGTTCTTCTTTATTTATAAATATAGGAACAACGACTGAGACTATAGCTAAAGCACTTCTATCGCATGAAAACCTTAAAGTTGTAACTAACAATTTAAATGTTGCTGCTATATTAGGCGTTAAAAAGGATTTTTCAGTTCTTATAGCAGGAGGAGAAGTTAGACATAGAGATGGTGGTATTATTGGTGAAACAACTGAAGATTTTATCAATCAGTTTCGTATGGACTTCGGCATTATCGGCATAAGTGGGATAGAAGAAAATGGTTCTCTACTTGATTTCGATTATCGTGAAGTTCGTGTTGCTCAAGCAATCATCAAAAATTCACGTAAAGTTTTACTCGCCGCTGATAATTCAAAATTTGGTAGGTGCGCTATGGTTCGTTTAGGTAACATTAGTCAAGCAGATGACTTTATTACTGATGCTAAACCACCTAAGAGTATTCTAACCTTACTTTCCGAACATGACGTTAAGCTTCATATAGCACGATAGTAGTCAATCAAAACCATCTAATACATACAGAACAATTCAAATAATTTCAAGTAGATACCATGAATTTCGTTGTTAATGTAGTTAATAATTAAATAATAAATTGGTTAAATTAATATATAACTTTGTAATTCCCTCCTCTATTTCACTCCTGTATACCAGAATTTATTTTCTTTTATGTACTTTAATGTTTGCAAATGTTCGCAAATAAGTGATACTTTTAAAAATGAACATAAAAGCAAATTAAAACCATGTATTACTCTTTAGTATTAATGTTATCGATAAGGCACCAATGAAAAACCTATATACACAATTAGAGCAGGATAACGTTCCAAAAACACTCACACTGCTGCTCCAAAGCATAGTTGGTGCATGCACAGAAATAGCTACTCGTATTAATCATGGTGCATTATCTGATGTGCTTGGCTCATTGCCTGATCACAATGTACAAGGAGAGGTACAAAAGAAGTTAGATGTTATCGCTAATAATATTTTGATTGAATCTCTAAAAAAGAATAAGCAGGTTAGAGCTGTCGCATCTGAAGAAGTAGAAGACATTATATTATGTAATAGTTTTGGCAAATACCTTATTTGTTTCGACCCATTAGATGGTTCATCTAATACTGATGTAAATGGTTCATTAGGTACTATTTTTTCTATAACTTCAGCTTCTCCTGCCCAAACAGAAGTTAGTGAAGAAGACTTTTTTTCTACAGGAAGATCAATTATCGCTGCAGGCTATGTTCTATATGGCCCATCGCTTATGCTTGCCTTATCAACAGGTTCAGGAACACATATTTATACATTAGATCCCTCAAATAATAACTTTATGCTCACACATCCTAATTTAAACATTCCAGAAGATACGAATGAATTTTCATTTAATTTATCAAACCAATTTAAGTGGCCTGAAAATGTACAAAAATATATTGTTGATTTACAGCTTGGTACCGATGGTATCCGAAAGAAAAACTTTAATATGAGATGGTTGGGAGCCATGGTAGGTGATATGCATAGAATTCTATGTAAGGGAGGTATATTTGGGTACCCTGAAGAAAAAAACTTTAAATACGGTAAATTAAGATTACTTTATGAAGCAAACCCAATTGCATTTTTAGTAGAGCAAGCAAATGGTTTAGCAAGTAATGGGACTACTTCTATTTTAGACACTGTGCCTTCAAGTATACATCAACGGATCCCTGTATTTATTGGTTCTAAGAATGAAGTTCTACTTATAGAAAAGTATGCTTTAGGAAAATAAAAAACATACATTATTACTTTAAGAGTGACATCTGTATTTATATAGAAATTGTATCTAACTTTACTTTTGTTAAGAAACATATCTGCTTTCAATTATTTAAAGGTTAAAATCATGTCAATAAGACTTAACATGCTAGAAAAAATAAAAAATAGTCAAGGCTTTATAGCTGCACTAGATCAAAGTGGTGGGAGTTCACCAAAAGCTTTAGAGCAGTATGGTATCTCATCTAGTGAGATTTCATCTGATGAGGAGATGTTTAAATATATACATTCTATGCGAGCACGAATAATTTCAAGTAGTCCATTTAATTCACAAAAAATATTGGGCGCAATTCTATTTAAAGATACTTTAAATCGTTACATTGAAAATATTCCAACAGCTGAATATTTGTGGAAACATAAAGAAATTGTACCATTTTTAAAAATAGATGAAGGTTTAATGCCTGAATCTGACGGTGTACAGTTAATGAAACCCATTAAAAACCTTGGTTCAATACTAACGGTTGATACTAATTTTGTTTTTGGCACAAAAATGCGGTCTGTTATAAAACAAGCTAGTCGTATTGGTATCCAAAATGTTGTTAAACAGCAATTTGAAATTGCAAAAGAGGTAATAAATTCAGGGCTAATGCCTATTATTGAGCCTGAAGTTGATATTTATTGCGAAGAAAAGCAATCTGCAGAACTCATGTTGCATGATGTAATTATTGAAGAGCTGAATAACCTTGAAAATGGACAGCAAGTAATATTAAAACTCACGTTACCTGAAGTGCCTAATTTATATAAAGATCTTGCAACACACCCAAAAGTTTTAAAATTAGTTGCTCTATCTGGTGGTTACTCTATTACACAAGCCAATGAAAAGCTAAAAAGAAATACTGGTATTATTGCTAGTTTTTCAAGAGCATTATTGATTGGCCTACATCATGACATGTCTGATAAAAAGTTTGATGAAAAATTAAATAATTCTATAGAAGCCATTTATGAAGCTTCAATATATAAATTATAAGTAATCCAACTTCCATAAGCATAAAAACTTTATACGTAATCTTTTATAGCTCTAGCTTGTACGAAAATAACCTAACCAAGTAGATATAAAAGGCTAGTAATTAATAATAGGTAATCCAAAAAATGAGCCAACTGAGAAAGAATAATATAAAAAAACTTCCTCAAGATATATTCGATGTATTGATAATTGGAGGGGGTATTAATGGTGCAGTATCAGCTGCAGCATTAGCTGCAAAAGGCGCCAAAGTTGCATTAATCGATAAAGAAGATTTCGCTGGTTTCACTAGTTCAAACTCATCTAACTTGGCCTGGGGCGGCATAAAGTATTTAGAAAGCCATGAATATAACTTGGTAAATAAACTATGTAAAAGTAGAAACCATTTAATGCGCAGCTACCCATCGACAGTTAAAGAAATTCGTTTTTTTACCAGTATTCAAAAAGGCTTTAGATTCCCAGCTTTCTTTGTCTATTTAGGAACAATCGTCTATTGGTTTATGGGCCGATTTTTTACGCAATCGCCTCGCTACCTTAATGCAATAAAAATTAAATCATTAGAGCCAGTCGTCAACACTACAAATGTAGAAGCCGGTTTTGAGTATTCAGACAGCTTTTTATTAGACAACGATGCCCGGTTTGTTTTTAACTTTATTCGCTCTAGTATGAGCCATGGCTGTATCGGTGCTAACTATGTAAGTGCACAAGGCTCAAACCGTACAGGTGATATTTGGACAACAAATGCAATGGACGAAATAACGAAAGAACAATTTTCGATACGTTCTAAAGTAATTATAAACGCCGCAGGCCCTTTTGTTGATCCTATTAATATTACTAACAGTCAAACTACAGCACATCACCATTTATTTTCAAAAGGTATTCACCTTATTGTTGATAAAATTACTAGCAGTAATAAAGTACTTACATTTTTTGCTGACGATGGCAGACTATTCTTCGTGATCCCTATGGGACCTAAAACTTGTATTGGTACAACTGATACACAAGTTGAGAGCCCACATTCGCATGTTACTGATGAAGATAGAAAGTTTGTGTTAGATAATGCGAACAAGTTACTAGAACTGGATAAACAGCTCACAAAAGACGATATAATAGCTGAACGATGTGGTGTAAGGCCATTAGCAATTAAAAAAGATGGTAATGGTAAGGCTGACTGGGTGCAATTATCGCGCAAACACGCAATCGACACTAACTATGAGAAACAATACCTTTCTATATTTGGTGGGAAATTAACTGATTGTATCAATGTCGGTGATGAAGTTGCTGAGTTAATCAAAAAGCTTGGTATTAACCTTCCTTACGAGGATTACAAATGGTACGGCGAGCCTGACGATACTGTCAAAAATGAATTTATGCATCGTGCTAAGCTAATGAATTTAGACGGCTTAACTCCCAAAACATCTACTGAAGTACTCAGCAAACGCTTTTGGAGACGTTACGGAAGAAATGCAATTAACATGTTAGAAAAAATTCGAGAAGTTCCTGAAAAAGCTGAGCTTCTAATTAAAAATTCAGAGTATTTACGTGTTGAAATTGAACATGCTGCCGAACGAGAAATGGTAACTAAACTAAGTGATTTTTTACGTCGCCGCTCTAAAATATCACTGGTTGTACGTAAAGAAGATATCCTCTCTGATCCGGGGCTACAAGAGGTATGTCATATTCTATTTGGTGAAGAAAATGCGCAAGCCAGGCTTCAAGAATATATAGAGGAAATATCCCAATAACCCATCGATTCCGTGATTTTATTTAAATACACAGCAATCAAAACCAACCATAGGGCTAATTTACATCACTATATAATCGCGATGTAAACTAGCCCTTTTATATAACAATAAATGCTTCATTGCATCAGCAAAATTGGCAATTTATTCAATTGGTATTATTTTAAAATTATTATATAACTTCTCATCAAACGCCTCTGCTAATCTTTCTGTTTCACTAAAAACGGTATTCCAATATTTAATGCGTGTGTCGGCATCTAGATCGGTAAAATCATTTCTATCTGGAATTTTCCCGTAGGGTAAGCCTGCTATAAATTCTTTTGATGGCGTGATCATCACCACGTTATCGTAATTAAGTGGTGAGACTTTACGTTTTAAATTTTTATCGAACCATCCTGCTTTTGGATCGCTATTAAAGTGTGGATATAAAATGAGTCCTGGGTTGTTAATTTTTAAATCAAAGTGGTAATCAATAATGCCGCCATCGCGATAAATGCCTGCGGGTGTTCCTGCAATATTTTTAATTCCTTGCATAACTAACGGTATTGAACCCGATGCAAGTAATGCCTCTTTTAAATTATTTTGGGTAAGCGCTATTTTTTGTGTTTTAAAATTATAGCTGTCGGTAATTGATAAGTCGCTTGTTGCGGGGCCAAATATAAAACGCTCATATTGCGATCCTAAATATTTTCGGTTTACTCGATTAAGCATATAACTTTTTGATAAACCCATAAGCTGTAATAATTTATTTTCACTGGCTATAAATCCATTCGATTTTGCCACTATAAAATGTGCTTTAAATACGGGGTTATTTATGATTTCAGCCACGCCGTTATTGCCAAAAACATCTTCAAGCAGTGCGCGGGCTTTTAATGTTATTTCTGCGGGGGTAGGTTTATTACTAGAATAGCGCGTTTGCGAATACGATGTTGCTAAGCGCTCAATTGCTGCAACCGGATCATTTTGCGCAAAACACGCTGAGCGAAATGCCCCGGCCGATGAGCCAATTAAGTTAAGCGGTTGGCTATGGTTTTTAAAAAACTCACCAAATATATACTTGTCTAAGCCAAACAAGGTAAACCATTTTGGCCCGCCGCTGGCACCTAAAAATGAGCTGAATAATTCGGGTTTAAGCCCCTGTTCGTTTATTATTTTTGCAGCAGTTTTACCTGCGTAAATGTTGATCATCTAAAAATTTAGCCTATAAAATCTGTGTTTAATTGCGCTGCTTATTTCTATTTAATGGTATATATTTGTTACTTACTTTGTATATAACCAGGCTAAAAATAGAATAGTTATGCAAAAATAAAAACGATTTTATGCTGCCATAAAACCGTTTATTAATGCTAAAAGTGACTTAAAATACGTTAACTAGTCCCAAATGCCGGTTTCGCATTTACCCTGTACTTTTACATCATTTACTTTAAATTCGGGCTCTAAGCCTTTTTCGCGTTGCGTATGATAATCGCGAGTAACCGCTAATATTGTTGGGGTTAGCAATATAATAGCGATAACGTTAACCACTGTCATTAGACCTAAAGCAATATCGGCTAAATCCCATACTTGCTTTAATGTGGCCGACGCGCCCCACAACATCATTGATAAATAAAGCAAAGTATAAATACCACGACCCATTTTGTTATCGAGTTTAAATAAGTGCAAGTTACTTTCTGCGTAAGCATAGTTGGCTACTACAGACGTAAAGGCAAACAAGGTAATAGCGGCTGCTACAAAGTACACACCCCCTTGCGCTAAATGAGCGGTCATGGCGCTTTGCGTTAAACGTATACCTTCCATTTCGCCGCTTATGTCTATATCGGCAAGTAAAATAATAACCGCAGTACAACTACACAATACTATGGTGTCGAAAAACACCCCTAACATTTGAATGTAGCCCTGTGTTACCGGATGATTAGGCAGTGGGCTTGCACTGGCTGAAGCATGTGGCACACTGCCCGCGCCCGCTTCGTTTGAATAAAGGCCACGTTGAATACCATTTTTTATTGCTGCGCCCATCGCGCCTGCACCTGCTTCTTGCAGCCCAAATGCTGATAAAAATATATCTTTAAGCATAGCAGGCACTTGGGTGAAGTTTATTAAGGTAATAATAACTGCAACAAGCACAAACACTATGCCCATTACCGGTACTACGCACTCAGCAAAGCGAGCGATTGCTTTAAAACCACCCACAATAATAGAGCCGGCTAACACAGTGATCACTAATCCAGAGTAAAAGGTTGGAATTTCGAAGGCAAAATTAAGTGCATCGGTAATGGTGTTGGTTTGCATGGCGCTAAAGGTAAAGCCGTAACCTAAAAATAAGCACAGTGCAAAAGTAATAGCGAAGGCTCGATTGCCTAATCCTTGTTGAATATAATACGCAGGGCCGCCTCTAAACTCGCCTTGGCTGTCGCGCACTTTATATACTTGACCTAATACACTTTCGGCAAAGCCTGTGGCCATGCCTAATATGGCAATAACCCACATCCAAAAAATGGCACCACTACCACCTAATGATATAGCAACGGCAACACCTGCTAAGTTACCCGTGCCTACCCGCGCACATAAACCAGTACACAGCGCTTGAAATGATGATATGTCGCCTTTTTTACATTTGCTGCTGCCTTTTAGTAAACTAAACATATGTTTAAATTTAAGTATTTGAATGGCTTTTAAACGCACCGAAAACCAAATACCAGCAAACAATAAAATGTAAATGAGGACTTGGCCCTCTCCCCATAAAATACCATTTACACTTTTTACTACGGTATCGAACATTGCTAATTCCTTGTTATATTTCTTATTTAAATAGGCACTGCAAGCGACACAAATATACGTTATAAAATAATAAAGGCAGTAACACTGCCTTTATTATTTTATACATTTACTTTGTTGGTAAATGAATGCCAGCGATCATACACCTTACTGAGCCACCAGCAGATTCAATGGTAGGAATAGGTAAAGGCACCAATTTGGCACTTTTTTCTATTACCTTAATTTGCGCTGCAGTAAGTGCTTTAAAAGCCGTTGCTGATAACGCTAAAATCCGTCCGCTTTTACCCTGTAACTCAATGGCATTGCCGCAAAAGTTATTAATTTGATCGCCCGATAACTCAATGACTTGATGATAGCTTTGCAATAAATGGCTTACTAGCTGCCTGCGCTGTTCGTTTGGCACCATGTCTAAGCCAATCATGGCAAACTCTGTAGCAACACACATTAATACATTGGTATGGTAAACCGCTGTGCCTTGCATATCGTAGGCATTAAAAACCACCGGGGTTAGCTTTAATTGCTCGCATACTGTGTTAACAACTGACTGTGTCGTTCGCTTTGATTCAACCGCATAAGCAAACTTATATTGATGATCAATAACCAGTGAACCAGTGCCCTCTAAGAATGAATTTTCTTTCGCTAAAAATGAATAATCAGTCACTGCAGACACTTTATATTGATCCGTTAAAAAATCAATAATATCTTTGCGATATTCTGCTCTTCTGCTTTGTGCGTACATTGGATAGGTTAGTATTTCGCCATTTTGGTGAGTAGTAAACCAATTATTAGGAAATACCGAGTCGGGTGTACCTTTATGCTCATCTTCAAAAAGGTGAACGAGGATCCCTTCTTGCTTTAACACTTCGACTGCATTGGTTACTTCGTTATACGCGTGTAAGCTTTGATCTGTTGTTAAACAGCTGCGTTGAAATGTGTTATCACGCATGGTTTGCGGGTTAGAAGTAAAATGATGTGGGCGAACCATCACAATACTATTTGGTGCTTGGTTTACCATACTTATGCCACACTCTCTTGCTGCGTATGCTCAGCGGTTAAAACTGAAAACAAATTACGCGGATCGGCTTGCTGGGTAATTAAATCAAGTAAGCTGTACTGCCCCGTTGCAATGAGCTGATCGCGAATAAATGCCAATGCCGTAAAATCTTCGCTAGCAAAGCCCACACCATCAAAAATAGTAAGTTGTTGCTGACTCTCACGCCCGCAAGCTTGCCCATTAATAACTTGATGAAACTCGGTTACAGCAAAATCAGCCCTCATTTGTTGAATTTCACCTTCAATACGTGTTTGTGGCTCGTACTCTACAAATACAGCAGCGCGTTCAAGCAGCTTTGCATCTAATTCTGTTTTACCTGGGCAGTCGCCACCAATAGCATTTATATGCACGCCTTGTGGGATCATCTCGCTGGTTAAAATTGTGGCGTTGGTTTTATCTGCAGTGCAGGTTGTTATTATATGCGCACCTTTTACGGCCTCTGCAGCACTGTTACAAATAGTGACGTTTAAGCCATAGGCTGTGAGGTTATTAAAAGCTTTTTGCGACGCACTCGGGTCTATATCGTATAAATGAATATCAGTAATACCTAGTACACTTTTAAATGCCAACGCCTGAAACTCAGACTGCGCACCGTTACCAATTAGCGTTAGTGTGGTTGCATTTTTAGGAGCTAAGTATTTTGCGACTAATGCTGAAGTGGCTGCAGTTCTGAGTGCGGTAAGTAGGCACATTTCGCTGATCATAATCGGATAGCCGCTATCTACATCGGCTAAAATTCCAAATGCAGCAACGGTTTGCAGTTCTCTAAAAGTATTTTTAGGATGCCCGTTTACATACTTACAGCTAAATAGTTCGCCGTCGCTCACTGGCATAAGCTCTATTACGCCCTCTGGTGAATGCGCTGCATAACGTGGGGATTTATCAAATTGCTGCCAACGAGTAAAGTCTGTTTCTAGTCGCTTTGTTAGCTGTTGTAAAACATTTTCTATGCCGAGTTTATTTATAAGCTGTGCCATTGTTTGTACGCTAACAAAAGGAACGCCTTGTTTTGGCTGTGCTATAAAATGCGTCATTAAAACCTCTATAAGTAAGTGTGTGCAATTATTTATAGACAGTTTATCGCTCTGGTGCGCCAGTTAAAATGGCAATTAGTTATACAAATAGCATTGTTTTTTGTCATTTTGCTAGGCGGCAATGGTTAAATTTAGTATTTTGATTAAAACTTACCTAAGGCTTAACCTATGACTCCCTATATTTATGACGCCCTCGACAAAGCATTAATAGCTGAACTTAGAAAAGACGGCCGCGCTTCTATTTCAACCTTAGCCACTACATTAAACGTGTCGCGGGGCACAGTACAAAATAGGTTAGACAGATTACTTTCATCAGGGGCAATTTTAGGTTTTACCGTGCGTGTACATCAGCACATTGAAACCGAAGCAGTCAGAGCAATTATGATGGTAGAAGTGGTAGGTAAGTCGACCTCGCAAGTTATAAAAACGATGCGCGGTATTCCTGAGCTAACTAAATTGCACACCACTAACGGTGCATGGGATTTAGTAGCCGAAATTCAAGCTGCTAACTTAAGTGAATTTGATGGGGTGCTTAGGCAAGTAAGGGAAATAGACGGTATTTTAAATAGCGAAACCAGTATTTTGCTTTCGTCTACTTAAAATAAAATGCTGGCGTGCATTACATACGCCAGCAAAGAGGTTATTTATTACCTCAATTCAATTGAGTAAATAACCCCCTTAGTTTTAGTTATATTTAGTTATAACAGTACTGCAATGCTTGATTATGGCTATGATCCCAAATTTGCGGGTTTTGCTCTGCTAAATAAGCACGCCCTGCCTGTAAACCAAGTTTGTGATCAAAACGTAAATCGTTATCTGAACTGCCAAGTAATTTGCTATGCAGTTTTTCGGTTGCAAAAATTTGTATAATTTCAACATCCTCTGGTGGGTTTGCAATAAACTCCAACTCTTCTTGGTATGCTTGTTCGTGCTGTAGTAAATAATCTATGGTTTTAGGACAATAGCCTGACGCGCACACAAATGCTCTTAGTTTATTTACCCATGCCGATTGTACTTGAAAGTTAATATCGACCGTGCGGATCACCACTATTTTACGTGCGCCTCGGTTATAGGCTTCACGTACAGGTAAAGGTGCTGCAAGGCCGCCATCTAAGTAAAAGTCGGCTACTGCTGGTTCTACTTGCTCTAAGGCAAGCTCGGCTTCGTTAGCTGCTAAAGTATTCATCCAAGGTGTTAGTTTTACACCTTGCTTATACAAAAATGGTAACGCACTTGATGCTTTTAATAGCTCACGCCATTGCTTGCTCTCGCCTGTAGGCGCTAAAAAGTACGGTTTGCGGTCTCGTGAGTTAGTTGCTGTAATAAGCAATTCACGATCCCCTAAGTTATTTTTGGCTGTTTTAAAATCTAAACTACGATTTACCTCTGTGGTTTTATCAAAGTACCAGTCTAAATCCATTATGTGCTTACCAATTAAACCACGGCTTAATTGAAAAAAATTTTTATTACGCGACAACCCTCTTATCAAGCGTTTTGCATAGCCTTTTTGCCTGGCTAAAAAACTAGTTAAGTTTTGCGAACCCGCAGATGTACCAATAAATAAATCAAATGGGTCGTAGTCTTGCTCTAACCACGCATCGAGTACACCGGCTGTAAATATACCTCGCTGTCCGCCACCTTCAGCAATCAGCGCAATTTTTGGCAGCGCTGCTTTATTAACTGAATTAGGGATTACATTATTTAGCGAGTTCACGATGCACCTTCCTGTAAAAAGTAGAGTTATAGAGTTATAACGTTTTGTGGTTTTAATTATAGCGGGTAAGTTATCACTATAAAATTTGATTAAATCTATTAGTTTAATCGCTTAAAGCGAATACGGTAGGGTAATTTATTTGCTGTTATTTGGGAGTAGCTTAAATGAGCAGCCAAAATACAGATTGATGTTGCCTATAAGCAAAACTAGTTTAGATTTCGCGTATAATATAGCAGGCGTAAGGTGTACGCCTGCTTAACTAAATGAAACTTAACGTTTTAATTCCATTAAAATTTCGATAGCTCTATGGCGTTTTTCGCTGTCGTATAAATCGTTGGTAAATATAAATTCATCAACGCCCAGCTCTTTTACTATCATTTCTAACTTGTGTCTTATACTTACATGCCCGCCTATTACACTTAAACTTAAAAAGTTTTCCACTTGTGCACGCTCTTGCTCGCTCCATAGGCCGTCCATAGAGTCAACAGGTGGTTGCAGCCATAATTCACTGCCACGCATTAGCGCAAGTACCCGCTGTTGCGAAGTGGTCGATAGGTATTGTGCTTCTTCGTCGGTATCGGCTGCTATCAGCGGTAACGCCAGCATTATGTATGGCTTATCAAGTACCTTTGAAGGTTTAAATTCACGCTTATACAACTCTATGGCATCGTACAAAAAGCGCGGAGCAAAGTGCCCTGCAAATACATACGGTAACCCTTTTTGCGCTGCAAGTTGCGCGCTAAATAAGCTTGAGCCTAATAACCAAATAGGTATATTGGTATCCTCACCGGGTATAGCCCGTATTGGGTGAGTGCCATTATAAGGCCCTAATAAGGTTTGCAGTTCGGTTACTTCTTGAGGGAAGCGCTCTGCTCGGCTCATGTCTGAATTTAAAGCTCTACTCGTAATAGGATCGCTTCCTGGTGCACGGCCAAGCCCTAAATCAATACGCCCTGGGTATAAGCTCTCTAATGTACCAAATTGTTCGGCTACAACTAATGGCGAGTGATTCGGCAGCATAATCCCCCCCGAGCCTACACGTATTCGATCGGTTTTACTGGCTATATGGCCCACTAAAATAGAGGTAGCTGCACATATAATACCTGGCATATTATGGTGCTCTGCTAACCAAAAGCGATTAAAACCTAGTTCGTCGGCTCTTTGTGCGTATTTAGTACTTTTATGTAGTGTTTCGGATACCGTTGCCCCTTTGGGCATCGGGGCAAGCTCTAATAACGAAAAGGGAATATTAGATAACAAAATAGCAGCTCCTATAAATGGCATGCTTATGGTGTGCTATAACCACAAGCATAAAAACTAGAGATGGGTGTGCGTTACCTGTAATTCAAGATACTAAAGGTGCTAAACACTAAATAACCTGAGCATATTTAAGCGGGTTGTGCCGCTTGCTGACGTTGCTGTTTATAGCTCTCTGAATTTAGTCCCTTTTTCCAATAACCCGATGCCACAATATGCGCACGTGGTATGGCGTATAGCTCATTAAGTTTAGTTTTTACTTTGCGCACTAAGCCTGCCTCTAGCGCCATAAAAACAATTGGAGGTTGTGCGCCTACTTTTAAATTGTTTAATGCCGTTAGCATGCTTTCATCTGGGCTATTGGTAACTAGCCAATTTACAGTGCGCGGCGTATCTAAACTAATAATGTCTTGCTTGCTAGGAGCATGAATAAACATATCAATTTTCGCGCTATGCGGTAACTGCTGAGCATAGCCTTTCACTGCATTAACTGAAGTTAAGTCGCCAAGGAGTACGTAGTGCGAATGGCTATAATTATCGAGTTTTTTAGGGCCCGGGCCAGCTATGGCTAGGGTGTCTCCTACTTTTGCTGTTTGCGCCCAGTTTGTAGCAGGACCTTGATGCATATTAATTACAAAGTCGAGCGTGAGCGCCCCCGTTTGCTCATTAACATGGTTAATAGTATAGGAGCGCATAAGCGCCGTTTTTATGTTTAAATCAAGTTCACCATTATGGGGCAGTAACACTTTTACATAGTGGCCTATGTAACTTGGCGTAAGATCTTTAAATTCATCAGAACCTACCACAATGCGTTGTAAGTGCGGTGTAATTTGCTTCGTACTTAGCACCTGCGCTTTGCGTATTTGTCTACTCATGTATTACCTCGTTTTACAAAAAGTTTAAATTGCATGCAGCAACATTTGCACAACGCCCCATTGGTTGATAAAATCAACTATAGCAATTTAATTGATATTGTCAACCATTTGGTAATTACTATGAAATCATCTCTACCTAATACACTCTTTATGCTAATGCAAAGCTACCGCGTAACAACGCGTGATGCGATTAATGCGAACGACCTTGGTTTAAACGCTATGCATGTGCGTTGCTTGCATATTATTGCAGCAACGCCGCAGTGTACTGCTAACGATATTGTTACCCAAACTCAACGCGACAAAGCACAAATTGCCCGTTTAATTAAAGAACTTTTAGCGTTAAATTTAATCAACAAATGTGCCAGTGAGCACGATAAACGCTGTTTTATTGTTTCTTTTACTGCCTTTGGCACTGCGCTTTTTAACAAATTACTAAGTGCCGAGCGCCAGGTTAACGAGCAAATGTGTAAAAATTTAAACTCGACGCAAATCAACGACTTCTTAAATACCGCACAAACAATGATCAAAAACATGCAGTGATCTTTCATTCATTACTTGGCAAAAGTAAAACAAAACGCATATACTGTATGCTTGTACAGTATATGCGTTTTGGTTGATCTTTATGTTTGTTATTCCCATTTATATAGAAGCGGGTGTGTGCGGGTTTGAATCGCCTGCTGCGCCATATAGCGAGCTTGGTGTATCGCTTGATGAGCTATTAATAAAGCACCCCGACGCCACTTTTATTGGCGTTGCCTCTGGCAGCTCAATGCAAGACGTGGGTATTTTTGAAGGTGACTTGCTAATAGTAGACCGCGCTGAACAGGCTAAAAATGGCGACGTTATAGTTGCTAATTTAAATGGCTTATTTGTGTGTAAGCTACTTGATAAAACCAATGCTCGGCTGCTCTCGGCATCCCCTTTGTATAAACCAGTACAACTAACCTCCTGCGATGAGTTTCAGCTTGAGGGCGTAGTGACACGCTCAATTCGCCTGCACCGCCAAAGCCCTGAGTTACTGTTATGTATGCCCTAGTAGACGCGGTGGCCTTTTATGCCAGTGCTGAAAAAGTATTCGATCCGGCTATTCGCTCAAAACCTGTGGTGGTGCTTACCAATAACGACGGTTGCATATGCGCGGTGTGCCCCATTGCTCGGCGTTTAAATATTCCTAAATTTGCGCCTTACTTTAAAGTTAAGCAGTTACTTGCGCAAAATAATGTAGTAATTCGTTCTAGTAATTATGAATTATATGCAGATTTAAGCGACAAAATGATGAACGTTATTGGCCGCTTTTGCGACGTGCAACACGTATACAGTATCGACGAATCATTTTTACACTTTAACGGTTACACCCCTATTATTAATGACTGGTTTGCATACGGGCACACTATTAGGCGCACCGTATGGCGCGAAACTAAGCTCCCCGTTGGTGTTGGCTTTGGCTCTACGGCTACTTTAGCAAAAGCGGCAAACCATGCCGCTAAAAAATTATCCGGATTTAATGGCGTTGCTGTTATTAACTGCGAAGCAAGCCGTAAAGCTATTTTACAAAGAATGAGTTGCCAAGATATATGGGGTATTGGTAAGCGTTTAGCCAAAAAATTAAAAGTAATGAACATACACACTGCATGGCAATTAGCGCAGCAAAACCCTAACAGTATGCGCCGTGCATTTAGTGTGGTGGTAGAGCGCACTGTAAATGAGCTTAATGGCATACCTTGCTTAAATTGGGACGACGTACGCCAAGATAAGCGCGAGATATTTTCGACCCGAAGCTTTGGTGAGCGTATATACGAGCCAACGGCACTTAAAACCGCGTTAATTAATCACGTTACTGTGGTTGCTAGTAAATTAAGAAAGCAAAAATCGCTTACCAAACAACTTTATATTTTTGCGGCGAGCTCGTCTCACGAAAACGTTTTTTATAAAAAGTCGTATATGTATACATTTGCCAGCCCCACTAACGACACCTGCGTAATGGCTAGTGCTGTATCGCAAGTGTTTGAGCAAATATACCAGCCGGGTATTCGCTATTATAAATGTGGTGTAGGTGCTTTAGAGCTTATTGCGCAGCAATTTCAACAAGACGATTTATTTAATAAACGCACCGACAATCCACCATTAATGAATTGTCTTGATGCAATAAATAAACGCTATGGTAAAGGAATGCTAAGTTTAGCAAGCAGTAAATTAAATGAAGGTTGGCATATGAACAGGAATTTTTTATCCCCGCAGTACACCACGCGCTGGCGTGATATACCCAAAATATATTGTGAGTAAGTATAGCTTACCTATGCGTTACTGACTGTCGGGCACTTTTTTAAAAGTGCATGCAACGCTTGGCTGGCTTAAAGTATATTTAAGTGTGTCGTTAGCTAAAAAGTAAATGCTTTGGCTAATTATTTTTTCGTTAGCTGGATTTTCGCAGCGACTCATTCTTAAGCCGTTTTCAATGCCGTCGCTTTTGTATTTTAATGAGCTAGTAACAAAACAAAAATCGGGCTTTTTAACCGTTTGTGTTCCGTTATGTAATGAGTCAAAAATAATTTGCTCACCTAAAGTAAAACCGGCATCTTCATTATCTGGATTTACTAAACTCAATTGGCTATTAACGCATAACGCTGAATTAGCCGACACCACCTCATAGGCACCCAGTTTTGTTTTTAAAAGCGGAATAAAACGGCTTTTATTACTTGGGGTTGCAACTGCATGAGCGCTGGTAAAAGCAATAGCTAATAAAGCAAGTGTTAAGTATTTCATTAAGTGGTTGTATCCTCGAATTAGTGGGTTAAATAATAGCGAAATGCTTGGTTGCTTAATTTTTATAACTTTTATAACTATAACAGAGATTTACTTTAAAAGGAGAGAAGTCGTGTTGCTTTAAAAAGGCGCTACACACCCTAAGCGTTTTTATACGCAGTAAAAAATAAAACGATTAGGGTGTGAAAATATTACTGCCAGTACTTAGCAAATAACAGCGGATAGCTTTGCTTTAAAAACTTAGCTTTGTCTTTAAAGCGTTTGCCTCTTGGCTCGTCACTTCCTGAGGGAATAAATGGCAGTTCGTCATCGTTACGCTCCTCGTAAAGTAAACCAGCAATTAAGTCGTATTCATCAATGTACGGATAAGGCTGCTCGTTAACATGATACACAGGCGTACAGGCGGCAATTGAATCAGGGTTTAGTAAAGCGTTTTCGAACACGTCTGCACCGCGCGATATTAACCAGCATCTAAACTCACTAAAACCATATTCGTCGTTACAACCGGCCATTACAAATGCTGCGCCAAATAAATCCCAGGTGTAGCATTTACGCATACAAATACCAAAGAATTTATCAAACTCAATTAACTGCTGATCGGTTAAATCGTGCAGTTTAAGCTTTAAGTTATCACTCACATTTTGCGGATCGAGCCCTAAATCGGGGGCGGTTACTAAATCCCAAAAAGCCTGTTCTGTTAAAGTGCTCATTATAAGATCTCTTTCACTCGGCCTACTTGGCCATCGTCTAAACGTACTTTAATACCATGAGGATGGTTTGGTGACTTTGTTAATAAACGCTCAACCACACCTTGCGTTAATGTGCCACTGCGTTGATCTTCTTTTAATACGATATTTACTTTTGTACCAAGGGAGATTTGCGAACGAGTAGGGACAGCCATAATTTATACCCTAAAAAATAATTTGGCCAATTATAGCCTCCAAGCATACACAAACCAACCTAACAAAGGTTAATCGACTAAAAACGAAATATTCGCTGCTTTAATAGCCAAACCAATTGTTGCAAGCTGTTGTGTGATCTCATTTTTAAGCGCGTCAAAATGTAACTCGCTTTTTTGATACGCTAGGTCATCGTTAAAATAGCATTGAACTTTTAAGGTGTTAGCTTCGTTATTTAAATCAACGGTATGTGTTAAATAAGCAAAGCCAAAATCGGTTTGTTTTATATTTTCACAGGCAATTGTCAGTACTTGGCGTATTTGTTTATCACGCTGTTTTTGAGTTTTTGTCATAATGTGTTAGCCATAACCTCTTAATTTATTAATATTTGAAATTAAATAGTAATAACGCTTAATAGCCGTTATTTAATAAGAGTGATTAAATAAGCGTTACTGAGTGTTTTCGGCTCGTTGTTTTTTAAACTCTTCAAAATTAGCCTCTTGTAATTTAAGGCATTCGTAATATTCTTTGTCTGCTTTGTAGTTACACTCATCAAGACGTGCAGATTGTATTTCATGAAAGCGTGCATCAGAGCTGCAGCCAGCGAGCAAACTCAAACCGGCTACAAACAGTAAACTCGCGTTTAGTTTATTAATAATCATTAAAATTCCTTACACTTTAGAAGGTAAAAACTGTATATTAAGCGCCTCAAAAAACCTTACTTTGTACAGGACTTATTATGATGTTGCCGCAGTTGCAAAAGCAGTTTCAGCGTATAGATAAAAGCAAACTATTTCAATCATTTGTTATTGCTGTAATTGTTGTTTCTGCTCTTACCGTAGGTGCTCACACCTATTCTCTTCCGCCAACGGTAGAAATTGTCCTTAATTGGATGGATATAGGCATTACGGCGTTCTTTTTAATTGAACTCGTAATTCGCTTTATTGCCAGTAAAGGTATCAAAGATTTTTTCTCCAAAGGTTGGAATATTTTCGACACCCTTATCGTACTAGGTAGCTTATACCCTGCGGCAGGCTCAAGTATGCTAATTGCACGCTTATTGCGAATATTTCGTGTATTGCGGCTGGTGTCTATGGTCCCCGAGCTGCGTTTATTAGTTAACGCTTTACTTAAAGCTATTCCGCAAATGGGTTACATAGCCCTGCTGATGTTTGTTATTTTTTATATTTACGCCGCTATAGGCAGTATGATGTTTGCACATATAAACCCCGTATTGTGGGGTGATGTATCAATATCTATGTTGACCTTGTTCAGAATTGCCACGTTTGAAGATTGGACCGACGTAATGTACGAAACCATGCTGGTTTATAAACTTAGCTGGATTTACTACTTAACCTTTATATTTTTAACTGCGTTTGTATTTTTAAATATGATGGTTGGCGCTATTTTAGAAGTGATGTCGCAAGAGCACAAAAATGCCCGCGATGATCTGGCCGATAACGACTCACTGCCCGCGACACAAGGGCAAGTAAACGCCTTGCAAGCACAAATTGCTGATCTAAAGTCATTACTCAAAGAAAAAGAGTATTAATTATTTACAGCCACCAGCTTAATAATTCTAAATTGAAAAATAATTAATTTAGCATTTAAAATAAAAAGGGTTAGCCAATCGCTAACCCTTTTTTTATAAAACAATTTAAGCGTTTATAGCAGTTACATTAAATTGCTATTATTCGCTATCAACAATTATGCGAAGCATACGACGTAGCGGCTCTGCAGCACCCCATAACAGCTGATCGCCAACAGTAAAGGCGCTAATATATTTAGGCCCCATGGCTAATTTACGAATACGCCCAATTGGAATACTCAGTGTACCGGTGACTTTAACTGGGGTTAGGTCGGTAGTGCTAATGTCGCGCTCATTAGGAATAACCTTTACCCACTCGTTATGCGATTCTAAGATTTGCTCTATTTTGGCAACGCTAATATCTTCACGTAATTTAATGGTCATTGCTTGTGAATGACAACGCATAGCACCAATACGCACACATAAACCATCTATTGGAATAGGTTGCTTAGCCGAGCCTAAAATTTTATTCGCTTCAACTTGCGCTTTCCATTCTTCTTTACTTTGGCCACTTGGCATAGGCACATCAATCCATGGAATTAAACTTCCCGCGAGTGGCACACCAAACTGATCTTGCGGCAGTGAATCTGATGCCATTTTTTCACTGACTATTTTATCTATTTCTAAAATAGCAGCGCTTGGATTTGCAAGTTGCTCGGCAACACTTTGATGAATTGCGCCCATTTGTGCAATTAACTCTTTCATGTTGCGCGCACCCGCGCCCGACGCAGCTTGATAGGTCATGGGGCTTACCCATTCTATTAAGTCTTGCTCAAATAAACCGCCCAGTGCAAGCAGCATAAGAGAAACCGTACAGTTACCGCCTACAAAGGTTTTAACACCTTGTGATAAACCTTGCTCAATAACGTCTTTATTGACCGGATCGAGTACTATAATGCTGTCGTTAGCCATACGCAGTGCCGACGCTGCATCTATCCAATAACCATCCCAACCCGACTCGCGCAATTGTGGATAAACAGCATTAGTGTAATCGCCACCTTGGCAGGTAACAATAATATCCATTTTAGCCAGTTCGGAAATATTGCTGGCATCGAGTAACGGCTTTGCTTCGCCCGCAATATCTGGGCCTAATTGGCCCGCTTGTGAGGTGGTGAAAAAGGTGGTGTCGATAAGTGCAAAATCACTTTGTTGCTTCATACGCTCTAATAACACAGAGCCAACCATGCCACGCCAACCGACTAATCCTACTTTTTTCATTGTGAGTTCCATTATTTGATTCATAAAAGATGCCTTAATACATTAAAAATTAAATTCATTGCGTGAGATTTAATTTTCATTAACGCTAAACTAACACTCGTAGACGGCTAAAACTAGTGAATAAAGTAGAACTCAAATTTTTTTCATAGTGTAAAAAATGCAAAGGCATGCAGTGCTTATTTTAAACTTTAATAAAAGCTTAACCTTGTTGAAACTTATATTTACCACGCTTAATAGACACATTGAATAAAGATGTTTTGTGTAATTCTACATTTAACTAAAGGAAAAGATAATGAAGACATTCACTCTTGCTCTACTTACTTTAAGTTCAGTATCACTTAATGTATTTGCAGATACTACGCTTTCAGCAAGCACAGTAACGCTAAAAGAAAATGAAAAAGTATCCTTTGAGCGCGCAGAAATAAATATGGAACAGCAACAAGGCATATTGGTAAATACTGCAACAACCTATTACGCACCAAAGGTTTGAATAAATGGGCGCTTAGAGCTGTTTTTTGTGGGTTCTACAAATGGAAATCAATTTTGTGAAGAGCGTGGTCACAATCAAGAAATTTCTGGAAGCACAATTACCTGCGGAGAGGATGAAAGCGCTTATGGTAACTTTGATTGGTATAACCAATTATGGACAATGAAAAGCACTGGTAGTAAAAACCAATGCTATCAACTTTATGCAACTATAAAGTGTCAGTAGTATATAAAATTGTAGCCCTATACTAATTATGGGGCTACAAACAATTTAGTACATTAGAAGCGATGAACTGATCCTATATAGTCAGTAACGCTATCACTACAACTGCGCGCATCATCACCATTAAACTCCTCAAGTATATAAATTTTTACAGGCGTTTCTAAACTTTTTGCTTCAGCAAGCTTTTCTAAGATCTGGCCAAATTGAGTGTCTTGATAAGCTAAAGTTAACTTGTCATTAGCCATGTGAGTAATACTATTAGTTGTTTTCACAATTACCTGAGAATGATTTAGCTGGATATCATCAACAATAACAGAACATGATCTTGCAGCTAGAGCATCATTCGCAAAACCAAAAGAACCAACTATAACAACTGAGCTAATAACCTTTCTTATTAAATTCATGGATATTATTCCTTTTAAAATAAAATTATAAAACTTAATTACAGCCTGTTAAATATAAACAACAATTATGTGTTATTTGTTAAAGAGTTATTAAAGTTAAATGATTTAGAGAGAGTGTGTGTATGAAGTGAATAATGTTTAAGTTAAAAGAGATATAAAAACATCATTTATATAATCAATATTAAACTATAACTGCGTTTAAAACTGAGGTAGTAAAAAGCCCTACATATGGCAGGGCTAGGTTGTAACGGCTTATTTTAGTCGTTCAAGGGGTTTAAAACTCATAGCTAAAGCTTAAACTCAGCTCTCTAGGCGTTTCTTGAGAACGAATTAGCACATCATTTTGTTCTACTTCAAAGTTTTGTCCCAACATATTTTTCACTTTAAGTGTTAATGTAGTATTGAACGTTGGGTAGTAACTATAAACCATGTCTAACGAGTTTAAAGGTTGTTCGTAAGCGTCATCAAAATTGTTAACACCCGCAGCTAAAATACGGTCACCAAATACGTTATAAATAACTGAAGCTTGGTGCATGCCATCATGCGAATCGTAATTCAATTGTAAGTTGGCAACATACTTTGAGTGGCCAGTCATGCGTCGCTTTAGATTAGTAAGGTCAGCGCGCTGCTCTTGTGCAATTTCAACTTCTGAATCACTTACTGTTAAATTACCAGAAGTAAAAAAAGCACCTCCTAATAAATCACTATGCAACTCAGTTAACCATTCTGCTTCTATACCGTAAACATAGGCTGTATCTGCATTGTCAAACTGCAGCGTAAAACGGCCGTCACTTTCGGTTAATAATGCTTCGATTGGGTTATCTATATCTTTATAGAATGCGCCAACTGAGTAGTTATCACCATTGTCCATATAAAATTCGATACGTGCATCAAAGTTATCTAGGTAACTAGATTCTAAGAATGGATTACCAAGCGTTCGATAACCGGTCAACGGATCTTGGAATTGAACAGGGCTTAACTCACGCAAGTCAGGACGAACAACCGTGCTGCCATAGCCAAAACGAACCTGGTACGACTGCTGACTGTATGTCATGGATAATGAAGTAAAATACTCATCTTCCATCACACTTGCTTGTTTTATTGCATCTGCACTTAATTTATCTGCCAATAAAGCAGGATCGAATGCTGAGCGAGAAAAAGCGAGGGCAACTTGGCGGAAATCCTCGTAACGCACACCACCACTTAAACGCCAATCTTGAGCAAAAGTGATATCAAAAGAGCCATAATAAGCATCAATCATTTGCGCTGCTAAGTAATCATCGGCTGTAGGTTCTTGAAACAATAACTCTAAATCCGTTGAATCGATCACAGCATCATTTGCAAAGAAACTACCAATTGACAGTGCTTCTTCTTCACTTTGTGCTAAATCTAAAGACTGTGTTTGGCTAAAACGATAGTTAAAAAAGTCTGTGCGGTAATCACGCGTTTTTTCAACAAAATAGCCGCCACCCGCGATTTCAACTTCGGCGTTCTCAAAGTAAAAAACTTTATTAATATTAACGCCCCAGTTTTCAACATCGTCTTCTAGCTCAACAAATCGATACAAATAAGGGTTGCCACCTAAGCTACCATTATAAAAAGTACGTTGATATTCGCCATCGGCGTACTCATCACGCACCGTTACTTCAAGCTCGCCGGGTATACTCGTCGTCGCTGTTGAATCAGTGTATTGCCAATCTACACCGACACCTTCAAGAAAACTCCACTCTAAATTGTGCATTCCACGAAGTTGAAGTATTTCAAGTTCCCGTTCCTCAAAAGAGGTTAAGTGGCTTCGCTGTAATTGCCCAGCATCAATGCTTAATGACTTTGAAGGCTCTTGGTAAAGCGAAACAGAAGCTTCATCTTCAGTATCTCGTAGCATCATATAGGTAGCTGTTAAATCATGGCCGCCAATTTTATAACCTAAATTTAGAGAGCTATTTAATTTTATATTATGCTTGGTTGATACTTCTTTCTCTGTGGCAGAGTAACAAGTAAAATCATCTTTTGAACATTCAGATTCAGATGCGTCAACAGAAGAAAGTACTGCGCTAAACTTCTCTGCATTAGACCATTCATTTTCATAAGCAACTGATGCTAAGAAACCAAAAGATCCGTCTAGGCCAAATAAGTTATCAAATCGGTCGCCATAAACAGCTTTAATGTCTGCATCAGGGTTTAAGCTTTCTTTTTCTAAGCCAAAATCTCTTGGTAGTGCTTTTGATAAACTTTTATTTAAGTCTATTGCAGCTGCTTGACCAATATCAGTCCCCTGACGTCTTGACTCGACATCTCTTATATTTCTGTATGAGATATCAGACAAGCCATTGATATAGGTATTTAGCGCCGTTTTAACGGCTCCAGGTAATGCGCGTGTACCATCATCTTTACCTAACCAGTCGTCACTGCCGCCATTGTATGTGTAGCCTTCATCGTTTGTATCTTTATAGCTAGCACCAATCTCAACTTTAAATAAAGTATCACTTGGAATGCTTTTCGTCCTGATATTAACGTCACCACCACCAAAAGCCGCAGGCATATTAGGCGAATAGGCTTTTTGAACAGCTAAAGATTCAATAATACTTGATGGGAAAATATCAAGTGGAATTACATTTCGAGTCAGATCTGGGCTTGGAACAACCGCGCCATTTAAACGCACGCTTGAGTAACGCTCACCTAAACCGCGTACATAAATAAACTTATCGTTAACTAACGATAAGCCTGTAACACGGCGAAGTGCAGAAGCGGCATCGCTATCACCTGTTCTAGATATTTGCTCTGAACCCATTATATCAGCAACAAATGCCTGGTTTTTACGTTCATCAATTACGGCACTAGCACTGCCTTTAAGGCGTGTACCTGTTGCAACAACTTCTTCTATCGCTTCTTCATTGATTATTTCTTGTGCCTGTTCAGCAAAAGAATTAAATGAAGAAAAAAGGGAGAGCAGAGATAACGTTATTAGATTAGTTTTAAACTGCTTTTGATGTTTCATATTTATATCCTCTAAACCTAAAATTCCCTTAAAAAAGGCGCCAGAGCGCCTTATAATTAGAGCCGGTCTAGATTAATTACTAGCGCGTTGTAAAGATGCAGCTACAAAATCAGCCCATTCACTTGATTCACCTTCTTTAAGTGCACCAATGTAGCCTGCGTTAGTAAAGAAAGAGTCAACCTCACTCATGTCTTTAGCTGTTGTAGCTACCGCAGTACCTTGTGAATCTGTAATAGTTGCTGCAGTTGAAACACCATCAGCACCAAGCACATTTGCAAAATCAGCAAAACCAATCAGCTGGTTATTTTCGCCACCAGTAAACCAGGTATTGATATCAAAGCTTGCTAACGCGCCTGTTAAAGGAGTATTTACGTCTTCAAAATTCTTACCACACGCAAATATTGAACTCATAAATGCGATATCACCGTTGTTTGCATTGGTATGCACACCAGCATCTCCTGATTTATCTTTTTCATTATATAAATCAAAACAGCCAGCACCATCTACAGATGATGAGTTTACAAACAGCATATTAGCTAATTGCGCTTTACCCCATTCTTTCATTTCCATACCGGCACCAGTACGACGCCCTTCAGCACCTTGGTCACCAGTAGTAACAACGGTTGCATTAGCAATAGTTGGATTAGAAACAGTCGTTACTAAATCTTGTGCGTCTGCAGATAATGGATCAACTTTTGCGCCATCTGTTTCAAAACCATGATTTCCATATTCATTTGAACGGACAAGAATGTACTGTCCATAGCCTTTCCAACCCTCATCCCAGTCAATACCATCATCGCCTGTATCAGTAACAACGATGTGTTTAAGGTTAACACTACCACCAAAGAGCTCTATACCATCATCAAAACCATTATGTACATGGACATAATCAATTGTTGTGCCTGAGCCAACAGCATTTAGTGTTAAACCATTTAGCTCATCACCTTCAACACCAAATCCTGCATACTTAATAACAATATGCTTTAGAATACCGCTACTATCTTGCGGATCATTACCACCGTAATAAGATACAATACCTTCAGCTGAGTGGTTACACATGTCTTGTGCCGCAGCTGTTGCTGTACAACGAATAGAATGACCACGTCCATTTACCTGAACACCACCCCAATCCCCAATTTGAGCGGTGGTAGAATCATCACCATCAACTTCTTTAATGCTTGTGAAAATAATTGGCTTATCTACTTCACCAATTGCTTCAATATTTGCACCGCGAGCAATACGAATAAAACTCTCTGGCTTGGTAAACGCAATGGTAGCGCCTGCTTCAATAGACAATGTTGGGCCATTAACATCAATAGTGGCGCCAGTAGATGTGTCTACATCGTCACCAATAAATAAAGCACCTTCAAATACATGGGCACCGCCATCGTCTAGCGCAGGGATAACAAAAGAGCTTGTAATTTCTTTTGCATTACTTGCAAATGCTTGGCTGTATAAACAGTTAATGCCTTCTGCTTCACCCGTAAATGTAGCTCCATCTAATGTGTATGTGGCACAACTTATTGTATCGCCACCATTATCACCACCTGGGTTAGTCACTGAATTGTCTACACTGTTATCAACTGTAGTCGGTGTAACGTTAATATCACCACCGCCACAGCCTGCTAAAGTCATTGCAGTAGCCACTAGACTAACCTTAAATAAGCCAGATAATGTCATTGTTCACTCCGTTAAAGTATTTAATTATTTTGTTAGCGCATTAAGTAATAACTTAAGTCACTTTAAGGCACGACACTCATGCATTAAGGTCACTTGAGTTATCGAATAGGAGTACAATACGGGAGAGATATGACAGTGCCGTTACATTTTAATAAACACTATGTGACAATAATAAATTAAATATATTCATATGGTTAACTTTACAGAAGTAAAAAAACCGCACTAAATTAATATTAGTGCGGTTTGGCGTTGCGATTATAAACTGTTTTTATGCGCTATTAATTTAGCACCTAGCGCAAAAGTAAAACATTAAAGTAATGCTGTTTTTAGGGTTTCAGCATGTATTTTTTCGCGCTTTACATATTTAATCCATTGCTTGGCTAAGCGCTGCGACTTTTTATGTATTTGCGCTTGTTCAAACGCTAAAATAGAGGCATCAAAGTTTTGTAAATTGAACTGTGCCATGCCCAAAGCTACAAATGCGTTTGATTCAAAATCAAGGTTGCCTTTATCAAGTGCTTTACGCGCAGAGTCGGCAGCTTCTTCATATTGCTCTGTATTTACATACACTTGTGCTAAGCGCTGATCGTAGTTACCACTGCTTGATAACTGCGCCGCTTTTACAAAGTATTTAATCGATTGCGCATCTTCTTTAGCTTGGATCATGGCTTCAGCTACAAAGGCATAGTTTTTAGCGGTTTGCTCTGCTATTCCTGCCTCAATTGCTTTACTCATCACTATGGCTGCTTTATAAGCCAAGCCATTGTATAAATACACCTGGGCTAATTGGCGTAAATCTGACTTGGAGGTTAAAAAGCCTTGCTGATATGCCGCTTCAATAATTGCTAGTTGTTGTTTTTCTCGACCTGTTTCGCCATACATACCTGCTAACTGCACCCAGTATTCTGGTTTGTTATACAGCTTAACCATGCGCTCTAGTACCTTTACCACTTTATCGGACTGATTAAGTGAGTAGTACATAGCACGCTGTAATACTAGCCAGTTCTCTTTTGGTACTTTGCCTTCGCTGTCACTTAGTGTAATAGCTTGCGTTATATAGTTAAGGCCTTGCTGGTAGTCTTTTAGCTGATAATAGGTTTGCGCTCTTAACACATAGTAGCTCTCTGGCTTATCTTTTGTATTAATAGCATCCCATTGATCTAAAAACGTAATTACTTTGTTGTAGTCACTGTTAGCCATTGCCAATTGAGCCAAACTAAACGTAGTGCTTAAACGTAATGTTTCTGGAATACCCTCCTCAGCGACTACTTTTTCAAACGCGGCTATTGCTTTGGGTAAGTCGTTTTCGTTGTAATAAATAAAGCCATAAAAGTTATGCATCATTGCAATTTCGTAGGAGTTCATGCTTGATGCGCGATCTTGTATAGAATCAAGCGCTTCAAGGCCTGCTTTAACATCGCCATCGTCGGCAAGCTTTTGGGCTCGCGCTAACTGGCTATATACTTTTTCACGCAGGGCCGGTACTCGTTTGGTTTTTTGCTCTGCGGCTTGCGCTGTAAAAGCACTCACACCTGGTAATAAACTAAGTGCACTGGGGGTTACAATACTTGCGCTTATTGTTACGGTGCAAAAAAGTGTTAATTTAAAAATAACTGCTATTGGTTGTAATTTCATCATCGCCTCGCTTTTCTATCCATTAATAGGTTGAATTAATTAATCCAAAAATTAACCGCTTATCTGGAAAGATATTTTGTTCTGCACTCCCGCAACTTCAACGGCTTCACCATTGACTACGCGGGGCTTATATTTAAATTTAAGGGCTGCATCCATCGCCGCTCGGTCAAATAGCGATTCAGGCTCTGCCTTTAATACCTGAGGGTCGCGAACAGTGCCTTGTTTGGTTACTGTAAACTCAACAATAACGTAGCCTTCAATCCCACGAGACAGTGCGCGCCTTGGGTACACTGGCGCCACTTTTACAATGGGCAGGTATTCACCATCACTTGATTCAAGGGCTAAACCACCGGCTAAATTCACCTCGGCATCAACATTGGCCGCAAAGTCAAAATTATTAGCTTTTGCATTGGCATCGCTGTTTTGCATTTTTGGTGACTCCATTGGTGGTGGCGGCTCTTTGGGTGTGGGAGGTTTTTGAGGTTTGCGCTGTTTTGTTTGTAAGCTTTCTTCTTTTTTAAGCCGTACAAAGTCAAGCACGTTCCCCTTTGCTGGTTCGCTCATTGCGCCCTCACCACCAGTAATAAGTGCCTGCATGCCTAAAAACAGCATAAAGGTCACTAAAATGGCTATTACAAATGCTATTAAATAACGCATGGCTAACCCTTAGGCTTCTTGGGCCGCAATCGACACATCAAACACACCCGCGGCGCGCGCTGCATCCATTACTTTAATTAAAGTATCCGTGGTCGACTTTTTATCTGCTTGAATAACCACGCTCCCTTGTGGGTTTTCGGCTTTTAAACGCTCAATATTTGCCTGCACCGCACGCACATCTATTTGGCGTTTATTAATCCAAATTTCACCTGTGTCTGAAATAGCGACCAAAATATTAGCGCGTTCTTTTTTAACCGCAGTGGCGGCTTCGGGGCGGTTAACATCAATACCCGACTCTTTTACGAATGAGGCGGTCACAATAAAGAAAATAAGCATGATAAATACCACATCTAGCATGGGGGTCATGTTTATTTCTTCTGCTTCGTCTTCTTGAAATAGGTTTCCTAATGGGGCTCTCATTTTTTATTCTCCTGAAATAAGTGGCTATAGATAGAGCCACTTATTAATAATTGCTTAATGGTCTAAAACCATGCTGTCTTCAAGTAGCGCTACTTCACGTTTAGCCCGGCGTTGTAAGTACGTTGAGGCAAATACCCCAGATAACGCACCGACCATGCCTGCCATAGTTGGAATAGTTGCTTTAGATACGCCCGACGCCATAGAGCGCGCACTGCCTGTACCTGTAATAGCCATAACATCAAACACTTCAATCATTCCTGTTACTGTGCCAAGTAAGCCAAGTAGCGGACACAATGCAACCATCACATTAATAAGTGCTAAGTTAGCGTTAAGACGCATACTGGCGCGTGAGATCATCGCTTGGCGAATTTGTTCTGCATTCCAGCTATTACGCTCGTTGCGCTTAAGCCAACTGTTTTTGATGGCTTTTTTGTAACCACGAAAACCATTAAAAAAGTAAATGAATCGCTCGAGTATCAATAACCACATCGCGAAGATTAACACCCCAATGACCAAGAGAACTTGGCCACCAGTGTCGAGAAAATCACGGATAGCATTGATTGAATCAATCAATAGCACCATGGTTTATGCTCCTTTTTCACTTCGTTTTGCAATAATGCCCGCGCTTTGCTCTTGTAAAATAAGCAGTAAGCTTTTTGCTCGGGTGTTGAGTATGGTGTAAATAAATACTGTGGGTATTGCCACAACTAAGCCAAGTACTGTTGTTACAAGCGCTTGAGAAATACCGCCTGCCATGAGCTTAGGATCCCCGGTGCCAAACAAGGTAATGGCTTGGAAGGTATTGATCATCCCGGTAACTGTACCAAGTAAACCAAGCAGCGGAGCCACTACTGAAATAATTTTAATCAGGGTTAAGTTACGGGTTATTTTTGGCATTTCACGCAGTATAGCTTCGCTTAATTTAAGCTCTAGGGTGTCGTAGGCTACATTTGGGTAGTCGTCTTTTACTTTCATAACACGGCCTAGTGGATTATCGTCGCGAGCAACCGTGTCTTTAAGTTGACGGCGAATTTTGCCACCCACTAGCAATAAAGATACGAAACGCTCAATTGCAATTAACAGGGCTAATAAACCCACACCTAAAATAACGTAACCCACAGCGCCGCCTTGGTGAACTTGCTCAGCGGTATCTGGGGCTTGTACTAGTAAACCTAAAATTGAGCCACCGGTTGGGTCTAGTGCAAACTGTACAATACCGTTTTTAGCCTGCTGTAAATCTCCTGCGGTTGATGTATAGCGCGATACGGGCTGGCGAGTAAGCTCACTTAGCGTATTTGTACTTGAGCTGTACTCTAAATATTTACCGTTGGAAATAAGGTTAAAAGCACCAACACGCACAACTTCTTGCTCTGCTTTGTTACCACCTTCAATAATAACCTGAGTATTAAAGCGGCTCACTTTGCCTTGCTCGGTCATTTCACGTTGTAGCTCATACCACACTTTTTCAATATCTTCGATTGAAGCAAGTTGTGAAGTAGATCCCATTTTTTGTGCCAGATCGTCCATAAAAACACTTCGACCAGGTATTTCTGCCGATACCACAGAGGTAGCAAACTTATTGCTTGAATCGCCTGCCACTTGTTGCAACACACCAAACAATTCTTTAAGTGATCCCATACGCTTTGATAGGGTATCGGTTAAATTAGCCAGTTTAATTTCGTTTTCTTCAAACTGTGTTTCTAAACGCTCTGATTCACTAAGCATTTGACTACGCTTTGCTTGCGTGTCTTTTAGCATTTGTACTTGCTCGTTTTGACGCGCAGTAAATTGTTGTTCACGCTGAGTATTTTGCACACTTTGCGCAGATTTACCTTGTTCAAGGTTTTTAAGTAATGAATCTAAATCCATTGGCTCAGCTGCTACACTTGCGCATGTAAAACTGATACTTGCAGCAAGTACGGCCATTTTTGTCATTTGAGTAAACAATTTCATTTTCGACCTCTTATCGTGCTGCGTGAACTGGCAGAGTTAACATATCTGGGGCAAGTTGCTTACGCGCAATGCGTAAACCTTTATTAATTTGGCTAATGGTTGAGTCTGGAAGTGCTGCAAACGTTTTTGTTTGTGTATCCCAGCTACCAGCTAATTTACTATCGCGGGTTAAGTAAATGAGCTCTAAGCGACCAATGCGTAAAAAGTCAACTTCGCGTTCTTTACCATTTACCTCAAGCAGTGCGCTGTAAGCTTCAATAGTGCGGCCATAATCAACTTCTACTTGGTAGGCTTCGAGTACGCGGCGGAACTTTTCGCTAGAGGTAATATCGGCACGTTCCATCATGGCTTTTAAAGAGGTTAAACGCTTTTCACGCTCGTCTTTTAAAAATGGCACATCGAGTAATACAAACTGTTCAAGGCCGGTGATCATGCGCATCATTAGTGGCGTAATTTGACGCTCAATAATTGAAACCTGATCCATAGAGAGATTCATCGATTGCATTTCTGCAATTTGGTTATTTAACTGTTTTGTAAGCTGAGCGTTATACACAGCTAAACCATCAATTTCTTTATTAAGGGTTTTAAACTGTTGCAGACGCCCTTGCATTGAATCTGCAATCTTGTCTATTTTTGTTTGTGATTGCGCAGCCGATTTAGTAATTTCACTGCTTTTATCAATAACCTTATTTAAATCGTTTGCGTGTACAGCGGCACTTGCGGCCACAATACCAGCTATAATTAATGGTTTAACGCCTTTCATCGCATACACCTTTACTCGTTAGTTAGCAGATTTGCTAGTTTGTTTTTGTTAGCTTTAAACGTTTGATACAAACAATTAAAAACTAAATATTTTCAATGAGCGAAAGTGTATAGATGAAAAATGACAAGCATGTTGCGCAAAGAAGTCTCTTTTATGACAGCGTTAATAAATAGCCTGTCTAAGGGGGCTATGTAAAGAGTGCTGTGTAAGGAGTGCTGTCTAATGTGTAAAAAGTGTTATAAGGGAGAGTGAGTGTTTGGCAGCCAAACACGCATAATTTAGCAATACTTAACCTGAGTTCAGGCTATTTAACTTAAAATAGCATTAATTTGATTAAATGTTTTTTGCCAGTCGGTGTAGTTTATTGCTATTGGGTGCACTTTATTGTCATTAATAAGCACTAAAGATGGAAAACCCTGAATGGGCAAACTATGTACATAATTAAGCTCTGCAATTAACTCATCATTAAGCTCTTTTGATTGAAGCCTATTTGCAAACTGCGCTTTATTTAAACCTATTTGCTCGGCTAAGCTAATTAATGTGCTTTCATCTGAGGGGTTTTGAGCATTTAAATAGTAAGCTTGCTGAATGGCTGCAACCATTGCACTTTCTTTGCCCGCTTTACGCGCAATAAGCGCCGCTCTACATGCCGGGTACGTTGAGCGCCTTGGTTTACAGTTGCGCCAAAAATCAAAATTAAACTCAGTGCCCAATTGCGCTGCTATTTTATGCCAGGTGTTTTGTAGCATATCTTGCATGTTTTGTGGCATGGGATCTTGGCTGTCAGGAGCAAGCCCTCCAACTTTGTATTCAACTACTAGTTTACTCTCAAGAGCGGCTTTTAACTTAAGCCAGCTTGGCGCATAACCCCAGCACCAACTGCACATAGGGTCGTGTACATAAACAAGTTTACTTTGAGCCATTTGCTCCTCCGTATTAACAGCTCGTGCTTAATGTAAGCCACCAGCATTTACACATACTATAATGATTAATAGCTAAACTGTTGTTAGCGTTTGTTTTTAAAATTTAAACTTTAAACTTTTTAACCATACGCTCTAAATCGCTAAATTGTTGTTTAAGCTTGGTGCATTCATCCAAGGTACGGTTTAAATTAGCTTTGCCCTGTATTGAAAGCTCACTAATATTATGAATGTCTGAATCGAGAGACTTAACAACCTGATTTTGCTCATCGGTTGCACTAGCTACAACATGATTCGCATCGCTAATTTTTTGTATTGCATCTATAATCTGCTGCATTACAACACCTACTGCATCGGCTTGTTGCACGCTTGTTTCGCTGTCGCTTAAACTGGTTTTCATTAGTTCTACCGCTAAATTAGAGCCTTTTTGTAATTGGCTTACGGTGTCTTCTATTTCTTGGGTTGATTGCTGGGTTCGGTGCGCTAATTGACGAACTTCATCAGCAACTACAGCAAAACCTCGCCCAGCTTCACCAGCCCGTGCAGCTTCTATTGCAGCGTTAAGGGCAAGTAAATTTGTTTGCTCGCTTACCCCTTTAATTACCTCAAGCACTTGGCCAATACTGGCTGTATGCACGTTTAAGCTATTAATAGTTTGCTGTGCCTGTTCCATATTTTTTGATAACTGATGAATACTGGCCACATTATTACTGAGTGTTTGCTGGTTTTGCGCTGAGTGTTGATCGGCATTTTTAGCTAACTTAGAGGCACGCTCAGCACTGTTTGATATTTCCATTGCGGTGGCAGAAAACTGATTAATAGCGGTAGCTACACTGTCGGTACGTTTAGTTTGGTCTTCGTACATTAATAATGTTGAGTCGGTTTGCGCCACTAAACTCGAAATAGCCACATCTAATGACTCTGTGGTGTGCTTTACTTGCTCAATAGAGTGCTGTATTTTTTCAATGAATAAATTAAAAGAATGACTTAACTCGCCGAATTCGTCTTCATTTTCAACTTCTAATCTACACGTTAGGTCGCCTTCACCTTGGGCAATGTTTTTAATAGCGTCGTTTAATCGCTGCATTGGCCGCATTAAATAGCGCAATAATAGTTGCATCATAATAATAATAACAACTATACCAATAAGCATATATATAGCGGCCGTTTTACCAAAGGCCGATACACTAGCAAAGGCTTTATCTTTATCGATTACCACGCCTAAGTACCAGTCAACGTTTTCTATACCGCGTATTTTTGTATACGATATAAGCTTACTTTGCCCTGCCACTTGATACTCTGTAAATTCGCTTTGCAAAGCAGTGTGGGTACCAAATAACTCAGTAGTATTTTTTAAATTAAGTGCTCTGTTAGGGTGGCTTAACACTTGGCCGTTACTGTCAATTAAAAAGCCGTAACCTAAGCCTAAAAAATCTATATCGTTAATAATTTTTGTAATAATGCTCATTTCTATATCGGCGCCCGCTACACCAATAAACTGCTCATTTTGCTGCATCGGCACAACCGCAGATATAGTAAGTTCATTGCTGGTTACATCTATATAAGGGGTAGTAAAGGCAGTATTTTCTTTGTTTTCTACTAGCTTGTACCAAGGGCGAGACGTGGCATCAAAATCAGCGGGCAATACTACGCTTTGATCGTTTAATATAAACACGCCATTGGATTTACCAATATAGGTATTTTTAAAGTTTCCGGCCAACTCAGCGGTATTAAGCTGTGTAAGGGTAAGCGCTTTGCTATCACCAGATTGGTGCGTTTTTGCTATGGCAATAACAATTGCCAGTTTGTCATTTAGCCAATTAGCAATGTTTTGCGAAACAGATTCTGAACTTTGTTGCAGTACAAGAGCAAGTTGCTGCTCGGTTTGATTACGCATAGATACATAGTTATTAATTGTAAAAACACCAAGTACCAACACTAATACCAGTGATGCAGCAATAGTGACCTTAGAGGTAAATTTTAACGTGCCAAGCATAAGTGCCCTTTTTTAATTGTTATTATTAGCACCTACAGTTTTAGCAAATATTTAACTAAATGTCTTAGTTATTAAAGCTTACGAGCAACAAAAGAGCTAAAACAGTAATAAAGGCTTAATTATGATTATTCATGAACTTAGAAGGATCGGGAAGATTAAGGTGTGTTGTTTAAATTGTGTACTTAAAAATACAAGCCCCTTGCGAGGCTTATTACTGATTGGCGCTTAACTGCGGGAGATTTATGTCGTTTTAAAATACGCTGCACAGCGACTAAAGCGCTATGCTTTTTCCCATTTCATTTTATTATTGGTATCGCGCGAATTGATAATTGTAGTATCGCTGCTCTCTACGCCGCCTAGTTTTGCTAAACGGTCGTATAGCACCACGTTACAAGTGGCGGCGAGGTTCATGCAGCCAATAGTAGGAATATACACGACTTCGTCGGCCCACTTTAAAACGTCTTTAGACACTGAGCCATCCTCTGGGCCAAACACATAAAATGCGTTTTCTGGGTGGGTAAACTCAGGCAGTGGCGTTGCACCTTCAATTAGCTCAATAACCACAACCGTGGCACCTTGTGGCTTTACTTTTTCTAAATTATCGGTGGCAGTTAGTGAAATTCGCTCAACCACATTTTTTGTATCGGTATGAAACTTTTGTGCATTTAAATAACGGTTTCCGGTAAAAAACACCTGCTGTGCGTCGTAGCAACCTGCAGCACGTAATACACCGCCCACATTAGTTGGGCTTTTGGGATTTAATAAACCAATAACAGCCTGTTGCTTGCTCATTAATCACTATCCTTGGTTGGCCACTCTGCTATATATAGGTCAAAGTCATCGAGCTTAACGTCGCAATCTTTTACGGTTTTGTCTTTTACCGAAATGCCCTGCTGATGCATTTTTGTTTTGTCGCCATTATTTAACAGCGGATGCCACGAGGCCAACCCTCGCCCTTCGTGCAAACGGCGATAGCTGCAACTTTGTGGCATAAAAAAGATATCTTTGAGGTTTTCTTTGGTAAGTTTTACACAAGATGGTACCAGCGTTTGACGATTTTCGTATTCGCTACAACCACAGGTATTATTATCGAGATACTGACACACAATATTAGTAAATATTAACTGCTCACCTTCGCGTAGCTGATCGGTGGCGGTAAATTCATCTTCATCTTCGCTATCAATAAAGGTATTTAAGCAGCATTTCCCGCAGCCGTCACAAATGGCTTCCCATTCATTTTGGTTCATGTCGCTTAGGCTTTTTTTAAGCCAAAATTGTGTATTTGCTAATTGTTGATCAAACATAATGTACTCGCGCCCCTAAAGAGCGCGCATTCTACCGTATTGCTGCAAATGGCGCAAAGCCAATACCTTGCAGGTAAGGGCTTTGCCTAAGCATTATTGTACTGATTTAACCCAGCGCTTTATTTTCTGTTCTAAAATTGGCATAGGTAATGCGCCATCTATGAGTATTTGCGTGTGAAACGCTTTAATATCAAACTTATTACCTAGCTGTTTATGTGCGTAGTCGCGCAGCTCACGAATTTTAAACTCTCCTAATTTATATGACAGCGCTTGGCCTGGCCATGCTATGTAACGCTCAACTTCGGCTATTACATCACTTTTAGCCATAGACGAATTAGCTAGCATGTAATCAATACCTTGCTCACGCGTCCAGCCTTTTGCATGAAAACCAGTGTCGAGTACTAAACGCATAGCGCGTAATTGCTCATCTGATAAACGCCCATACCACATATACGGGTCGGTAAATAAGCCAAGCTCTTTCCCTAAACTTTCAGCGTACAACGCCCAACCTTCGGCAAATACGGTGTAGCCACCAAATTTACGAAAATCTGGCAGGCCATCTATTTCTTGCTGTAATGCTATTTGAAAGTGATGCCCAGGTGCTGCTTCGTGAATCGATAGTGTTTCGAGTAAAAACTTAGCCTGCGCCTTTAAGTTATAGGTATTAATATAAAAAACACCTGGGCGAGAACCATCTGGTGCTGGAGACGCATAAGATGCGCCCGCAGCCGACTGTGCTCTGTAAGCTTCTACTGCTTTTACAACGTATGGCGCTTTTGGTGCTATGTTAAAAAGCAGTGGCAAACGCGCATCAATTTTTTGTTTTACGTTTTCGTATGCCGCTATTAACTCTTGCGGCGTGTTGTAATAAAATTCGTCCGAATCACGTAAGTGGTCAAAAAATGCAGATAAGTCACCTTTAAAGCCAACTGTTTCTTTTACTTTTTTCATTTGCGATAAAATACGCGCTACTTCACTTAAACCAATATCATGAATTTCGTTGGCAGATAAACTAAGCGTAGTGTGTTTTTTAATTTGGTATTCGTACCACGCTTTACCGTTAGGTAAATCGCTATAACCAACACTTTCTCGGCTATTAGGAATATATTGATTAGCTAAAAACTCGCTCATGCTGTTATATGCAGGTACTAAACGCTCTATAATCAATTTTCTATATTGTGCTGTAATTTGTTGCTTTTGCTGTGCTGTAAACGACTCTGGGAAGTTTTTAATTGGCGCCCAAAATAGTGAGTCTTCAGCGTCAGTTACCAGATGGGCTGCAAATTGTGGTTGCAGCTTTTTAGCCAGTGGCCTTGGTAACACTACGCCAAGCTTTATGCCTTGCGCCATTGATTCTTGCACACTTACAAGCCAATTAATAAAGCCCTCACCTCGGGCTAAAAAGTTGCTGTAATCTTCAACTGTATTAAAAGGTTGTGCACTTTGTCCCGAGCCAAAACCAGCAAAGGTGTTATGTGCCCCTGCCATTTGATTAATTGGCAGTAAATAATCTGGGTATTGCATTCCTTCAAGCTTAAGCGCTAAGTCTTGGGTTAATATTTCAAAGCTTAATAATGCTTGTCCTACTAGCTGCTCTTTATCTATAAGTGATAAGCGCTGTTGATATTTTTTATAAAAAGCGGCTTTTTTATCACGGCTAGCCGATGAAATAACAGGCGTAAATTGGTTATTAAACTCATTACGGCCATTGTAAGTGGCACTGAGAGGGCTAAACATAAGCGATTCATCGTAATATTGCGCTACCAGTACATCAAGCTGTTGTTGTGCTGAAAGCTCTGACACCACTGCTTTGGCAGTATTAGCCATGCTCAATTGCGCGTGGCTACTGGTGGTGTTACTTTCATGCTTACTTTTATTTATATTAGTGCAACCACTTAAAGCAAGCAGTACACCACTGGCTATAACCGCCAAGTTTATTAATTTCATGCTGATACCTTGTTAAAATTTACTTATCGAGTATGCGTAGTTACATCAACTAAATAAAGAAATTACGATAGATAACAGCCATCGCTATTTATTTGCAGTTTGTGTTTAGGTTGGTAAAGTCGAGTTAATTTAAAATACTAATAAAAGACCCCCTAATATGAAAAAACAACTACTGTCTGCTTCTATCGCACTTTTATGTTTAAACAGTATGAATGCCTATGCTGTTACTTATGTATCTGCTAAGGCAATGCTTGATGTTCAAAGTGGTAAGTTAATACAGTCGCCCCTAGTTACCATAGATAATGGCGTGATCACCGCAATTGACAGCAATAAAACGCCTAAGCTTAATAAAGGGGATGAACATATTAAGCTGCCTGAACTGACACTTATGCCAGGATTAATGGACATGCACGTGCATTTAACCAGCGATCCAACGGTACCTCGCAGTGAGCGTGTAGGACAATCGATACCGCGTATGGCTGTAAAAGCAGCATACTTTGCGAAAAAAACCCTAGAAGCTGGGTTTACTACTGTGCGTAACGTGGGCGCAGAAGGTTACAGCGTAATTGCAGTACGCGATGGAATTAATGCAGGCGATATAATTGGCCCTCGTATTTGGGCAGCAGGCCCCTCTTTAGGTATTACCGGCGGCCATTGTGATAACAACCGTTTGCCACCTGAGCTTAAATATACCTCGCAAGGCGTTGCGGATGGTCCATGGGCGGTACGCGTTAAAGTGCGCGAAAATATTAAATACGGTGCCAACGCCATTAAATTTTGTGCCACAGGAGGAGTATTTTCAAAAGGGACTAAATTGGGTGCACAGCAGTACTCATTTGAAGAAATGAAAGCCATTGTAGATGAAGCGCATCTTCGCGACTTACCAGTAGCCGCGCATGCTCATGGTACAGATGGTATAAAAACCGCAATTAGAGCCGGTGTTGATAGCGTAGAGCATGCCAGTTATTTAGATGACGAGGCAATTAAACTGGCTAAAGATCATGGCACTTGGCTCTCAATGGATATTTACAATACCGAATATACATTGAGTTTTGGCGAGCAAAATGGCGTAGTTGAGGAAAATCTAGATAAAGAACGCCAAGTATCTAAGGTGCAGCGTGACAGCTTTAAACGTGCAGTTAACGCCGGCGTTAATATGGTATTTGGCACCGATGCTGCTATTTACCCGCATGGCGATAATGCCAAACAGTTTTCTCGCATGGTTGAGTTTGGTATGACTGAACTGCAAGCAATTCAAGCATCTACTGTAAATAGCGCAAAGCTATTAAAAATGGATAAGCAATTAGGCCAACTTAAAACAGGCTTTGCAGCCGATATTATTGCAGTAAAAGGCAATCCGCTTAAAAATATAGCAACGCTTGAGCACATTCCTTTTGTAATGAAAGCAGGGGTAGTTTACAAAAACTAGTAACTCTTTTTAGGTAGATCTACATAAGGCTCGCTTTTAGTTTATAGCGGGCCTTTATTTTAAGTCTAAATAATTTTTATGCCTAAACAATTAATAGCTGAAACTCTGACCAACTTAGGCTGAAAAAGATAATCGTGCATTTAAAAAGCATAAGTTACGCTTGCTAACTCCAGCTCGCTTAAAAAACCAGCAAACAGATTGTTATTAAGGTTTTTTAAAACTTTTTATTTATTTGTATAACGATAACCATTATCATTCGTGCAACTTGTTAAATACGAATACTTACCATTATATGCATAACTTTAAATATTCTTTACTTACCCTTGCTTGTTTAAATACACAATTAGCCTTTGCCGATGACATAAAAGTTGAAGACAACATAGAGCGCATTAGCGTTTACGAAAAACAAAACCGTGTTGTTATGAGTTCCGGCCTAGCTACTAAGTCAAATATGTCGTTAATGGAAACCCCAGCTCCTGTGGTTATTATTGACCGTGAACTTATAGAATCACAAGGGGTTAATAGCCTGCAAGACTTAGTACGCAACGTAAGTGGTTTAACTCAAGCCGGCAATAACTACGGTATTGGCGATAATTTAGTTATTCGCGGTTTAGATGCCAATTACACCTACGACGGTATGTATGGCGGTGCGGGGCTAGGTAATACCTTTAACCCGACTCGTTCGCTTACTAATGTTGAATCGGTTGAAGTACTAAAAGGCCCTGCTACTGGTTTATATGGCATTGGTAGCGCTGGTGGCGTAATAAACCTTATTGAAAAAAAGCCTGAGTTTAACGAAAAACATAAAGTGGGCGTAGAGCTTGGCCAGTGGGATAGCTATGCAGTTTCGATTGATAGCACCAATGCTATAACCGATAATTTAGCCTACAGAGTCATGGCTAAAACGGCTTCCAGTGCCGGTTTTCGTGACTTAAAAGAAGATCGCGACGAAATTTATACCTCGCTTAAATATGTATTCGATAACAAACAAAATATTATGCTCTCCGCGGCCTACATTAAAGATGCCATTGCAGTGGATTCAATTGGTCACCCTATTCGTATTTACGATGCAAACTCGGTAAATGGACTAACGTCTGATCAAGTAACCGGTGCTGACTTAGTAAGTGATCCTTCTGGCAATGGCTTGCAATTATCTGAAGCGCAACGCATTGAGCTTGCAAATTCATTATCGTCTTCCGATGGTTTAACGCCTTACAGCTTTGGTACTAATGGTATTATTTCACCTATGGCTAAAGATAACGAAGGTGAGGAGCTGCGTTTTAAATTAACCCACAACTACTTTATTACCGATGATTTGTTTTTGAATCAACAATTGCAGTATCGTAATTACACCTCAAGCTTTGCTCGTCAAACCGGGGCTTATAATTACGTGTATTCAACCCGCAGTGGAGTAATAAATCAAGATCCGCGCGCGCCACTAGTTGAAGACGGTGTACTTTACCCGTTTGCAGCACGCCGCCAAGAGTATCGCCAAGTGGAGGCCGACGAGAAGTCGTGGCAGTACTTTGCCGATTTGCGTTACGACTTTTCAGTAGCCGATATAGACAACGAGTTATTAGTAAACGCTAATTATGAAGATAGAGATATTGGCTTTAAACAGTACTCTATTTATGATGCCGATAAAGTGATCAACGATAGCGACGGTAACTTACTTTACCAAGGCACACTGCCCTACATTTACGATATACGAGAGCCTAACTGGCCAACCGGTAACTTTGCCGATTACGACCCACTTAAAACCAGCGACTATAATAAAAAAGTACAAGCTTGGGGGTTAGGTATTCAACATGTAAGCTATATTAATGAAGCCCTTACTACACGTATTGGGGTTGCCTATAACCGCATTAAACAAAGTTACGAGCATTTAGGTGTAGATGAGCGCTACAGTTCAAGCCGTGCAAACCCAACACCTGAGGCAAATACATCAGACAGTGGTTTAACCTATAATTTAGGTGCGACTTATCAGCCAACTGAAGATTTTTCGATATTTATTAATCATTCTAAAGGGCGTACAGCCTACAGTGTTTTAGGCTCTGTAAGTGGTAACGAAGCCGACAGAGAAGATTCTGAATCGTTAAGTAACGATTTAGGATTTCGCTTTAAGGCCTTTGACGATCAGTTATTAGCATCTATTGTGGTATTTGAAAGCGCACGAACTAATTTAGAGTATGCTAATCCTCTTTATGAAGCGGGTGTATCTGCAGAGGGGGTAGTTGAAAGCTTTTATAATGGTAAAGAAGAAACCAAAGGTGTGGAGCTTGATTTAAACGCTTACTTAAACGATAAATGGAAAATAAACGTCAACGGCGTATACCAAGATGCACGTGATCAAAGTAATCCTAATAGCAGCAGTTTCGATACTCGCCAAAAAGGCGTGCCCTATGTAACTGCCAGCACTTGGGTAACTTACTACGCAAACATGTTTAATTTACCAGAGGCGGTAAATATTAGCGGCGGTATTACTTTTGTAGATAACCGCAGCACTAACTCTAGCTCGTTTTCGATTCCGGATGGTTATGTACCTAGCTATACAATTTATGACACTGCTATTTCGTACACAACTGATAAATGGCATATGCAGCTAAATCTTAATAATTTATTTAATAAGCGTTATTACTCTAAAGCCATGTTTTTAGGCGGTATGCCTGGGCAAGAGCGCAATGCTAAATTGAGCTTTAGCTACACACTTTAACTAGGATTTGTCACTAAAATAATAAAAGGCGTACATACTTAATATGTACGCCTTTTATTGCCTTTTTTAACCGTTAAATAGTAACAACTATACGGCCGTTAATTTCGCCTTTGAGCATATCATCAAAAATTTCGTTAATATCCTCTAAGCGTTTTTCTTCAATAATTGCTTTTACTTTACCTTGTGCTGCAAATTCTAAGCACTCTTGTAAATCTTTTCGAGTACCTACAATAGAGCCCACAACTGACACACCATTTAATACTGTGTCAAAAATAGGTAATGGCATATCCTCTGGCGGTAAACCAACTAACACACACTTACCACCACGACGTACACTTTTATAAGCTTGCTCAAAACCAGGCTTTGAAACTGCAGTACATACAACTGCATGCGCGCCGCCTACTTGTTCAAAAATGGCTTCGCTTGGAACCACTTCTTTAAAGTCGAGGGTAATATCTGCGCCAAGCTCTTTGGCCAGCGCGAGTTTTTCTTTGCCGGTATCAACCGCTATAACATTAAACCCCATTGCTTTAGCATACTGTACAGCTAAGTGCCCAAGACCGCCTACTCCCACAATAGCCACCCATTGCCCGGGTTTAGCTCCCGATACTTTAAGTGCTTTATACGTGGTTACTCCAGCGCAAAATAATGGCGCGGCTTCTGAAAATCCAAGCCCTTCGGGTATTTTTACCACGTAGTCACCGTGTGCTAAACAATATTCGGCGTAACTACCATCTATAGAGTAGCCGGTATTATGCTGTGACAAACACAGGGTTTCTCTGCCATCTAAGCAAAACTCACAATGCCCACAGGCACTGTAAAGCCAAGGCACACCTACGCGATCGCCTACTTCTAGGTGTTTAATATTGCTACCGACCTTTTCAATTACACCTACGCCTTCGTGACCTGGCACTAAAGGCATTTTAGGCGCAACAGGCCAATCGCCATGACATGCATGTAAATCTGTATGACACACCCCACAGGCCGCTATTTTTACCAATACATCATTTATGCCAACCTCTGGGATAGGCATGTCTATTATTTGTAATTTACCTTTAAATTCATTATTAATTGCAGCTTTCATAATCATTCCATCATTTAAGTAATACCTATAAAATAAGTATTAATGTGTATTAAAAATAAACTTCATTGCTTTATACCCGTTACAACTTAAACCAATATAGCTGAGTAATTATTAATCTAAATCAAACTTTAGTCTGACAGTAATTACTTAACTCGCTGTAAAATCTTGCCATACTCAATAAGCGTGCTAGCATTAGTTTCTGAAATTACTAAAAATTAAGAAGCTATGAGTTTATCCGACAAAAATTTTTCCTTTGTAATGCACTGTGGTGAAATGGGTAGCCGCTGGGGATTCAATCGTACTATTGGACAAATGTGTGGCTTATTGATTATTACTAAAAATCCGATGACCGCGAACCAAATTGCAGAATCCCTCAGTATTTCACGCGGCAATGTTAGTATGGGCATTAAAGAGCTGCAATCGTGGCAGCTCATTAAAGTACAACATATTCCTGGCGACAGAAAAGAATATTATGCCCCTGCGGGTGATATTTGGGACATGGCCAACCGGGTATTCGAAGAACGTAAAAAACGCGAAGTAGAGCCTACTCTAAGCTTACTGCGCGATAACCTGTTAGACACTGCAAACAACGAAGATGAACTTTACGCACAAAAACAAATGGGCGAAATTCATAACTTGCTTGAAACAGTGACTAAATGGTCGTCTGAACTACAGCGTTTAACTCCTGAGCAACTTAATAAGCTAATGAAGTTAGGCTCTGGTATCGGTAAGGTAATTGATTTAAAAGATAAAATATTCAAAAAAGAGTAAGTAAAACCCAAATTCAAAAAAGCCGCAATTGCGGCTTTTTTTTAGATACTTATTTAATCTGTATTATATTTTTGGATAGCCAATTCTGTCTGACAAATAACCTACACTGGTAGCAAAGTAATACGAGCGATTCCAGTGCATAAATACTTTATAGTTATCGTAGGCTAAGTACATACGACCATTTATATCATCTGGCATTACCAACGCTGCTCGCACATCTACATTTGGCAGATCACTACCATCTGCACGGCGTACACCTAGTGCTTGCCATTCGGCTAATGAGCGCTCTGAGTCATTCCAAAATTCTAACCATTGTTTACGCGTTTTAGTACCGCGCACTAGCACGTATTTACTATCAAAGTTTTCTGGTAACTTAACCTGACGACCCCATGTAAGCGAGTCGTTCCAGCCTTCTTGCTTTAAGTAATTAGCAATAGAGGCGAATGCATCTTCTTTGGTCGTCCAAATATCTTTGCGACCATCGTTATTATAGTCAACCGCGTAAGCGTTAAATGAAGTTGGCATAAATTGCGTTTGCCCCATAGCACCTGCCCAAGAGCCTTTAAACTTGTCAAGGGTAATGTGCCCTGACTTTAAAATATCAAGCGCAGCCCAAAGCTGTTTTTTATACATGGTTTCGCGACGACCATCGAATGCGAGCGTAACGAGCGATGAAATTACATTATGGCCACCTTGTATAGCACCAAAGTTACTTTCAAGGCCCCAAATTGCCACAATAAAGCGCGCTTGCACGCCAAAGTCTTTAGCTACTTTTTCTAGCACGTCTTGGTTTTCGGCGTATAATTTACGGGCGCGATCAATTTTCCATTGCGGTACACGTTTAGGTAAATAGGTTTCAAGCGTTTCTTTGACTTCTGGCTGATTTTTATCAGCAGATACTATTTTTTCTTTATAGCTTGCACCAGCAAATGCTTGATCAATAAGCTGGCTGTCGTAACCCTTTGCAATTGCTTCTTGCTTTAAAGCGTCCAAATATGTTTGAAATTCAGCTTGGGTTTTTGCCATTACAGATGTGCTTAAACATACTCCACATAAAATTATGGCTAATTTTTTAATCATTCTCGGCTCCGTTTTCTTTTCGCAATTGGCTTAACAGATTCTCTTGCGGAGGCGGTATTTGTAAATAATACCCTTTTTCTGTCAATGCTGCTTTTACGGTTTCTAAATCAGCTGTACCTAACACCTCACGTTTTGCTAGGTTTATCAGCATCACATATTTAGGTTGACCAAACATAGCCATTAAAGGTTCCGGAACTTTAGTAAAATCATCTCTTTTTTCAACAAATAAGAAGCTATCCGCTTTTTTCTTACTTTTATATACCGCAGTGAGCATTATGGCCCTATAAATTCTTGCTTAACAATGATTCACACTATAACATGAGAGCAATAATAAGTTAGAAAAATTAGATTGAAAATTTCAATAAAGGCCTTATTCAGCCTGCGTTTATCTAAATTTAATCTCTGATCAGATAATTCAATTGAGCGTGTATGTCAGAACAAATTTTTGAGCTAAAAGGGAATCTTTTTACGTTATCAGTTTTACATCTTTATAGTACTGATATAAATCTTTTAGCAGAGCAACTGTATATAAAAATAGCCCAAGCACCCAAGTTTTTTGAAGGTGCGCCTATTGTTGTTAACTTAATTGAGATAAAAAATAACTCTCTCGATTTTGTCCATTTAAAGTCATTACTTGAGCGCATGAGCTTTAATGCCGTTGGTGTATGTAATGGTTCAGACGAGCAACATACGCAAGCCAAAGCTGCTGGCCTATCGGTATTAAATTATTCACAAGACGTTAAGAGTGAATCTGTTAAAAAAGAACCCAATACATCTATTGTTGAAAAAACAGTGCACTTGCCTGCACAAATAATTAATGGCACGGTACGCTCTGGTCAGCAAGTTTATGCAAAAGATCGTGATTTAGTGGTACTAGGTGCTGTAAGCCATGGCGCAGAAGTTATTGCTGATGGCAACGTACATATATACGGAACCCTGCGTGGCAGAGCAATCGCTGGCGCAAAAGGGTTTAAAAACGCACATATATTTTGTAATCGCTTAGAAGCAGAACTTGTTTCTATTAATGGCAATTACTGGATCAGTGATTCACTGCAAGGTGAACACTGGGGTAGCGCTGTGCAGATACAACAAAAAAATGAATCATTAGAAATTTCAGCTTTGGTTAAAGGATAAATCTCATGGCAAAAGTTATTGTCGTTACCTCGGGTAAAGGTGGCGTTGGTAAAACAACGTCAAGTGCCGCAATTGGTACAGGCTTAGCATTAAAAGGCTACAAAACAGTTATTATCGATTTCGATATTGGCTTACGTAATTTAGATTTAATTATGGGTTGTGAACGTCGTGTAGTGTACGACTTTGTAAACGTAATTAATGGTGAAGCAAATTTAAATCAAGCACTTATTAAAGATAAGCGCGTTGATAAACTATTTTTACTTCCTGCATCACAAACTCGTGATAAAGACGCCCTAACACGTGAAGGTGTTGAGCGCGTGCTTAACGAATTAAAAGAAGACTTTGATTACATTGTTTGTGATTCACCAGCGGGTATTGAAGCTGGCGCTATGATGGCTATGTACTTTGCCGATGAAGCAATTGTAACAACAAACCCTGAAGTATCGTCAGTGCGAGATTCAGACCGTATTTTAGGTATTTTACACAGTAAGTCTAAGCGCGCTGAAGAAGGCTTAGAAAACATAAAAGAACATCTATTAATTACTCGCTACAATCCAGATCGTGTTTCTAAAGGTGAAATGTTATCGGTTGAAGATATTCAGGATATTTTAGCGATTGATTTATTAGGCGTTATTCCTGAGTCTCAAGCAGTATTAAGCGCATCTAACTCTGGCCAACCTGTTATTTTAGACAGCGAATCTGATGCAGGCCAAGCTTATGCAGATGCGATTAGCCGCTTACTAGGTGAGACTGTCGACTTTCGCTTCTTAGATGTAGAGAAAAAAGGTTTATTCAAACGGATATTTGGAGGTTAACGTGTCTTTACTTGACTACTTCCGCTCAGAAAAGAAAAACAGTGCGTCATTAGCAAAAGAGCGATTGCAGATCATAGTCGCGCACGAACGTTCTCAACGAGGAACGCCGGATTACTTACCACAATTAAAACAAGATATTTTAGATGTGATCCGTAAATACGTTAACGTGAGCAGTGACGCAGTCCAAGTTCAATTTGATCAGAACGAAGATGACTTAGCCGTGCTTGAGCTAAACGTAACCTTGCCTGACGAAGAGCCAAAAGTATAAGGCAGTAATTAAGCATTAAATTACTGCTCGCAAAAAAGCCGTTCATTAAAGTGAACGGCTTTTTTATGTTTAACGACTTTATTTTATAGCTTTACCATAAAATGGAAATAAGAGAGTCATTTAAGCTTTTTTATTTCAACTTAATGTTGAACCAGTTTAGCTAACACTTAGGGTTATTATAATAAGAGTTAAACATTGGCCTGAGTAATTAGCCTAGCTTATTCTGCATCACCAAAAAACAATTTAGTGATCAATTTATTATCAATAGTCTCACCCTTTAGCGTTCTCACTAACAGCTCACTACCGAGTAGTTGCAATGAAAATACTACGTCAGGTTTTACGCGCTTAATTTGCGGAATATGTTTACTTGAATTAACCAAAGCAATTGTTTTGGTGTCCTCGCCAGCAACTTCTTTAGCCGCTAAAATACTAAACGCATTTTCAGCATCATCATTACGTAACGCTAAAATATAATTTGCCTTTTTAGCGCCCGCTTCGATTAATATATCGGCTGAGCTTGAGTCGCCATAAACAATGTCTGCATCTACCGGGTATTCGTGTTCAGACCCTGTTGGGCACACTAAAGTAACTGCATCGCCACGCTCTACCAAACCGGCATAAACACTGTGTGCGGTGGGTGAAATACCTAAAATAATAAAATGATTTTTTCTCATTACGTTCGAAATCCTACCTTTAACAATTTTTTTAAGATTACCACCAATCACAGGGCCTATAATAGCACTGATCGAAGTAGCAAAAACGGTAATACCCATAACAATAATTGATGCGGTAAATAATCGCGCTGTAGACGTTACAGGGTAAAGATCGCCATAGCCTACCGTCGACATGCTCACAATAGAAAAGTAAAATGCAGTGGGTAAATCGGTAATAGGGGTACTAAACTCGCTGCCTAAATACAAAGTGCCAAACACAGCATAAAGCATTAATGCGCCTGTACTGGTTAGAGCAAACAAACTACCTGCGGTAATACTAGAGCCATCAAAGCTTTTCCAGTATACGAGTAATAACATGCTCACAACCATAGTGTAAGACAATAATATTAGCCCAGAGCTTGACGATGAAATACTAATAACCGCGACCACTATTAATAGTATCAGTGAAAAAGCCCACGCTAAACGTGCTTTTAAAGCTAAGCCAACCGACATTATTATTAAGCCTGCACCTAAAATAAAGCGCGGTAGTTCTGTTATTCCTATTTTATCAATTAAATTTAACCAATCGAGCGACCAGTTTAATACACCCGGTAGCATTTCGAGCATACGTGCAACAACAGGTTTAATTAGCCAGTAACCATTAAAAGCAACCAAAATAGCTAATATCCAAGCTGGTTTACATAGTTCTAATAGTTTACGTTTTATTGTTTCAACTTTCATAAAAAGCACTTTAATAACAGTGGTATATAAAAAATACCACTAAATGAATAGCAAATAAATTAATAAAGCTATTATAACTGCCTCCCAATAATAGGTGCACTTATAATAGTTTAGTATTTATACCTGTTAGCTCAATACACTATTAAGTAAGTTATCTATGTAAGCTAACCTTAGATACTTAAATACGATCAAACATCCCATTCTTTTAGCGTATCTTTTACAAAAGAATAGCGCCAAGAACTAAGCAAATCTGGTTTAATATGCTGCTCTTTTTGTGCTGCAGATAATTTCCAATTCCAACTAATTAGTTGATTAACCTGCTTTTTAGAAGCCATTACATCCTCTGGAATATTATGTTCTTTGGCAACTTTATTAATTTTTTGTTTTATCTCTTTCGCTACTTTTTTGTAACTAGGAAAGTCTATTAAACGCTTTAAAATTGCTGGGTGTTGCTCCTCAGGCAATGCTTTTGCTTGCTCAATACACTTTAGTATTTCGACTCCCGAGCGGTTCACTTCTATCGCCTCAACGCCCGGAATTTGCCTTAATGCATTTAAACTTGCTGGCCCTCGTTTAGCAATTTCTGTCATATTATGTTCTTTTAATACAAAGTTAAGTGCTAAATTTTTACGAATTGCTTTATTTCGACGCCAAACAGCCAGCTCTCTTAATATTGCAAGTTCATGTGGCCTTAGTTGCCACGCATTTTTAATGTCTTTATAGAGCAGTTCATCTGGGGTTTGAAATTCACGCTTATTAGCCACTAACTCACTTTCGCTAATAACAATATTAAATAAATCGGCGGCTTTTACACTGTCAATAATAAGATTAAAACAGGGTAATAAATGATAGGCATCGGCAGCAGCGTACTCTAATTGTTTATTTGTTAATGGCCGTTGCAACCAATTTGTACGTGATTCACTTTTATCTATTTCAATATCCAGTAAGGTTTTTACCATAAGGGCAAAGCCCATGCAGTTTCCTTCGCCTAAAATTTGCAGTGCAAATTGAGTATCGAATAACGGCGTAGGAACAAACCCTGCGTACTTTTGAAAAACTTCTATGTCTTCTGAAGGGGAATGAAATACTTTTAAAACAGCAGGATCTTTTAAAATTTGCCAAAAATCGAATAATGACAGTTCTGCCAGTGGATCTATAAGTGCTAAATGCTCGCCATCATAAACTTGAATAAGTGCAACTTCTGGGTACAAAGTACGACGACGCATAAACTCTGTGTCTATGGCTAAAACGGGCTTGTTTTTAATTTGCTCAACAAAAGTATTAAGCTGATTTTGGGTTTCAATTAATTGGTAGTGCACTTAGTCTCCTACAATAAAAAAGCCGACATATGTCGGCTTTTTTAATGGTTGCTAATCTTTCAAGGCTCTTCTGAGTATTTTACCTACGTTAGTTTTAGGTAACTCATCCCTAAACTCAACAAGCTTAGGCACCTTATAATTAGTTAAATTATCACGACAGTGTTTTATTATATCTTTTTCAGTTAAAGAAGGGTCTTTTTTTACAACAAAAACTTTAACTTGTTCACCACTCGTATCGTGAGGGATACCAATAGCTGCTACTTCAAGCACTCCGTCGTGCATGGCAACAACTTCTTCAATTTCGTTAGGGAATACATTAAAGCCCGAGACAATAATCATATCTTTTTTACGATCGACTATATAAAAGAAACCTTCGTCGTCATAAGTTGCTATGTCACCGGTAGCAAACCAGCCATCTTGTAAGCTCTCAGCGGTTGCATCTGGGCGTTTGTAGTAACCAAGCATAACTTGCGGGCCTTTAACCCAAAGCTCTCCTGGTTCACCTTTTGCTGCTTCTTGGCCATTATCAAGAATTAATTTGATTTCAGTACTTGGAGCCGGTAAACCAATTGAGCCATTATATGCCGTTAAGTCATAAGGACTAACGGTAACTAAAGGAGAACACTCGGTTAAACCATACCCTTCCATTAATTTAGATTTTGTAACTGTTTGCCATTTTTCAGCAACTGGGCGTTGTACAGCCATACCGCCGCCTAATGACATTTTTAAGTGACTAAAATCAAGTTCGGCAAATCCTGGCGTGTTTAACAAACCATTAAATAAAGTATTTACACCCGTAATAGCAGTAAATTTAGCTTTACTTAATTCTTTAATAAAACCAGGCATGTCGCGTGGGTTAGTTATAAGTACATTTAGGCCACCGTACTTCATAAATGTTAAGCAGTTAGCCGTTAATGCAAAAATATGGTAAAGCGGTAACGCAGTTATTACCACTTCTTTACCGCGCTCAAGCACTGGGTCTAAACATCCTGAAACTTGCTCAAGATTACCTACCATATTACCGTGGCTTAACATTGCGCCTTTAGATACACCCGTTGTTCCACCGGTATATTGTAAAAAAGCTAAATCACTTAAGTTAACCTCTGGACGTACATAGGCATTTTCGTCGGCTTTAAGTAAGTCGCAAAAATCTATGGTATTTGGCAAAGTGTAGCTTGGCACCATCTTTTTAATGTACTTAACAACAAAGTTTACAACATGCTTTTTAATGCCACCCATCATGTCACCTACTTGGGTAACAACAATATGTTTAACATCGGTATGCGGTAGCGCTTTTTCGAGTGTATCGGCAAAGTTAGCCAATATAAAAATTGCTGAAGTATCAGAATCTTTGAGTTGGTGCTCAAGTTCACGCACTGTGTAGAGTGGGTTTACATTAACAACAACACAGCCTGCACGTAAAATACCTAAAATAGCAATGGGCGTTTGTAACAAATTAGGCATCATAACTGCCACTTTGTCACATTTTTTAAGGCCTAAATCATTTTGAATATAAGACGCAACTTTTTTAGTTGCAGTATCAATTTCATCATAAGACAAGGTTTTACCCATATTTGTAAATGCAGGTAAATCTTTGTAGTCGGTAAAACTTTTTTCAAACACTTCGAGTAATGAGGCATAGTGCTCAGGATCGATAGTTTCAGGCATACCTTCTGGGTAGCGCTTAAGCCAAATTTTTTCCACTCTTAGCCCCTGTTTATAGTTATATTTTTATTAACCTTAATCTAAGTAAGGCACTTTGACAATTGAGCAAATACTCTAATGAAGAATAATCCCACATTTAACGCTAATATACAATTAACACACGCTACTTTGCACCATAAATGCTTGAATCTGTTCAAAACAGTGCGCACTACTTTGCATATGACAGTGATGCCCGCCCTCTACAGTTATTACATTTAAGCTATTGTAATATTTAGCATAGTTTTCTAAATTTTGTTTTACAAAAGTGTAGCCTGTATCCCCTAGTATTAACTGACATGGCGCAATTAAATTTTTTATTGCACCAATACATTGCGCCTCATCAAACCTAAAACCTGAATGATTTTTAAGCTTTGGGTCGGTTGTTAATGCAAATCCATTTTTAATTGTTTTAATATTGCGCGCCATTAATACCTCAATAAGCTGGCTACTTAAATCTGTTGTTTGCGCACGTGCTTGGTGTATTTGCTCTTTAGATTGATACACTCTTGGCTTTTTATTTTTTAGCCTGCCTCGGTTTAAAATAGCACTTTTAAGTTTTTGCGTTACTTCTTCACTTGGGGTTGTTACGCACCCAATCCCTTCTATAAATGTTACAGACGTTACATAATCACTAAAACAGCTTGCAAACAACCCCGCCACCATAGCGCCCATAGAGTGCCCTACTAGGTGTACTTTTTTTACCCCTAAAGCATTTATAAACTGATATATATCATCAATATAATCTACAAAATAATAGTGTGCGTCGTCGCTACGCCACGACGACAAACCGTGTCCGGCAAAATCAAGGCAATACCACGTTTGCTGTACTTTGGCATTTGCTAACATAGGGATATAACTTGCACTATTATCAAGCCAACCATGCAGCGCAATTACAACTTCATCTCCACTTCCCGCTTTTAAACCATGAATATTTAAATTATTGATTTGAATATTAAATGGTTCCACAGCATACCCCTATTAATTTTATTAATGATTATTTATAACTGTTAGCTCTAACGTGTTTTAAAAGGTGTTTTTAAATCTATCTTTCAGTAGTTATAGACAATGTAACCTTTAATGATAGGTATTTGCTACCAGCTAATTTAAAACAAAGGAGTAATTATAACTAACTAAGCAAGTAAATTAGTTTATATAATCCTGATTTAATAAAGCTTAAGCGCAATATAACTTTAACACTTTGCTTTAGTCGTTCATCGATATTAATTTATTTTTCATATTAACTGTATACAATAACTCCAAGCTATTAAATTAAGTACATTTAAAAGGTACAAACATGAAAAAACAGCTCAGTTTATTGGCGCTTTTATGCAGCGCAACAGGTGCTTATGCAGATTCGGCACCAAAAAACATTATTTATATGATTGGTGATGGTATGGGCCCAGCTTATACAACTGCTTATCGTTACTTTAAAGACGATCCAAACACAAAGGCAATTGAAAGCACTGTATTCGATACTATGTTAACCGGTATGGCACACACCTACCCAGACGATCATACTTATGTTACCGACAGCGCAGCAAGCGCTACAGCGTTAAGTAGTGGTCATAAAAGCTATAACGGTGCTATTGGCGTAGATACCAATAAAAAGCCCGTTAAAACGATGTTAGAAATTGCAAAAGAGCGCGGTATGACCACTGCACTTGTCGCTACTTTACAAATTAACCACGCCACACCGGCAAGCTTTGCGGCTCATAATGAATCTCGCGGTAACTACGATGAAATTGCTAACGATTACATTGATAATAAAATTGCCGGCAAGCTACCCGTTGATTTAATGCTAGGTGGAGGGACTAAATATTTTATTCGTGAAGACCGTAACTTAATTGAAGAATTTAAAGCCGCTGGTTATCAATACTCCGACGACATTAATAACCTAGGCCAAATTACGCAGCTCCCTGCCATTGGTTTATACGCCGAAAAAGGCCTTCCATACGCAATTGATGAACACCCTACTCGCCTTGCAAGATTAACCACTAAAACACTTGATTTGTTAGATGGCCAAAACAAAAAAGGCTTTTTTGTGATGATTGAAGGCAGCCAAATTGATTGGTGTGGCCATGCTAACGATATAGCCTGTGCTATGGCAGAAATGGACGACTTTGCTAAATCGGTCGAAAAAGCAAAAGCATACGTTGATAAAAACCAAGACACGATTTTAATTGTTACCGCAGATCACTCAACAGGTGGTTTAACACTTGGTGCCCACGGACAATACAAGTGGGATACCGAAATAGTTAAAGGCGTTAAAGCCTCGGCTGGTAAATTAACCTCGCTATTAATGGATGCCAGTGATTTAAAAACAGTTTGGTCGGCTAATACTAATATTGAGTTTAGTGCTGAGCACCAAATTAAACTTGAGCAAGCTAAAAAAATGGGTAAAAAGCCTTTAAATTTAGCCATTAAAAGTATTATTAACGATGCCAGTTTTACTGGCTGGACAACTGGTGGCCACACAGCAGTTGATGTACAAGTATTTGCCTATGGTAAAGGTAGCGAGCAATTTACGGGCTCACAAAACAATATTGACATTGCCGATAAGCTAATTGCATTTATAGAAAAATAACGTTATTAAATACAATAAATATGTAACAAACAAAAAGCCCGAGCATCTAATATGTTCGGGCTTTTTATTTTTAAATTTTATGCTTGAGTAATTTAAGCGTAAATGTCTACACCAATTAAATCTTGCACTTCAGCACGTCGTTCTAAATTTGCAAATTCGGTATAAGTGGAAATAGCCTTGCTTACTTGTGCTGAGGGTTGGTCGTAAATAGTTTGATTATATTGTGTATTTGCTGCGCTTGCTTTAAAAAATTGATTGGCTAACTCTACGCCTTCACGACTGTTTTTAACATAATCGGTATTCGTTTTTGGCGCAGCAGTGTGCTCTAACAAACCTTGAGGTTTATTAGTAACTACTTTAGCAGAGCTAACTCTACCCGGAATATCTCCGGTAAAAAAACCTGAACCAATAGGCAGCGTCATTACGCGTCTCCAATCTTAATCTATTTAAAATTATGATTTAAAAACAACCGATTTGCAAATACTCGTTATTTAATTTTCACTCTCGACCTGGAAGCTTTTTCCAAGTAACAGTATCGCGTACATATTTAGGCTGTGCATCGCTTGCTTTTACAACGTTACCCGCTAAAAAGCCTGCCTCTACAAATGCTAGCATGTAGCGTGCATCGGGCAGTGTGATCTCGCTATTAATAGTTACGTTATCAAAATCATTCAACGCATCAGGGTATGTTTTAAACCCTGTACCTACAGCAACCGATTGTGGTGCACTATTGGCTATATAATCTTGATTTAACAACTCAGGTTTAATTACGCATTCTTGATTAGCTAATTGCATTAAGCCATTTTGTGCTTGGTAATGCGCAAAGTAAATCTCTCCCATGCGGGCGTCAATACTAGGATAAACACTTTCATGGCCGTGTTGCTCAAACGCTTGTTGCGCCATAATAGCTAACGTAGATACCCCTACAAGTGGTAATTTAGTTGAATATGCAAGGCCTTGTGCAATAGCTACACTAATACGTACTCCCGTAAAACTACCTGGACCTTGACCAAAGCCAATTACGTCTAAGTCTTTTAATTTACAGTTTGCGCTGGTTAATAGCTGATCTATTAATGGCAGTATTTTTTGACTATGCTGCTGCGGGCATTCTTCAAAATGATGAAATGTTTGCCCCTTAAAATGTAAAACAATTGATAGCGCTTCGGTAGACGCATCAAGGGCAAGAATATTACTTTTGATCATTTTATTACTCTAATTAATTTGTTGTAAAAATTTATTGGCATCTTCTAAGCTTCGCGTGCGGCGCATTGGCGGTAAGCTCTTTAAAAATACTTGCCCGTACTGGCGTGTAACTAAGCGATTATCGCATATTACAAGTACGCCTTTGTCTTTACTGTCGCGTATTAACCGCCCTACTCCTTGCTTAAGCGCAATAACTGCTTGTGGTAATTGTATATGTGCAAAGGGGTCTTTTCCTTGCATTTGGCAGTCTTGCATTTTAGCTTGTAGCAAAGGGTCATCTGGTGCGGCAAATGGAAGCTTATCAATAATAACACAGCTTAGCGTACTGCCGCGTACATCAACCCCTTCCCAAAATGAAGCCGTCCCTAATAGCACTGCATTACCATGACGGGTAAACTTTTCTAAAATAATACGTTTCGACATTTGTCCTTGCATATAAACTGGGTAGTCTATTTGTGTAGTAAGCCCTTCGGCTACTAAATGCATCATACGGTAACTTGTAAAAAGCACAAAACAGCGTCCTTTAGCCGACTTAATCAGTTCCAGCGTTAATTTTACAATTGCGTGGGGCATATTGTCTGCGTGCGACTCAGGTAAATAACGCGGCAAACACAGCAGTGCTTGGTTTGGATAATCAAACGGGCTATCTACCATCATGCTTTGTTTGGGTGTTAATCCAAGGCTAGCGTTAAAGTGGTTAAGCTGATTATCGACCGACAATGTAGCCGAGGTAAATACAAACCCTGCGCCAGTATCGGCCATCATTTTAGCAAATTTAACTGATACATTTAATGGCGTTATATTAATAGTTAAATAACGGCGGGTGGTTTCGTACCAATAGCTAAAACCTGTTTGCGTGATATCGAATACCCGCTCCAACTGGCCTTTGAATGCAAGTGCACGTTCAAACGGGTGCTCTATTTTATCGCTTCTGTCTAAGCAAAGTTTTAATACCTGATAAACAAAGTCTAGGTCGCTAATAACCCGATGCAACGCGGCGCAAATTTGCTTATCGCTGAGCTTGGTGCGCCAATCACCACGGCTGCCATCAACGCCAAACTGCAGACGTAAATCGGCAACACTGGTTTCGAGTTTATTTAAGCTTTTACCTAGCTGCAGCATGTCAGGGATTTCGGCACGATAAATGGCACGTAAATCGTTAATTAAATCCACCAGCTTTTTAGTGCTAACGCTTTCGCCAAAGTAATCACTAGCAATTTCGCTTAATTGGTGTGCTTCGTCAAATATATAAGCATCTACTGTGGGCATTAGCTCCGCAAAGCCACTGTCTTTTACTGCCATATCAGCAAAAAATAAATGATGGTTAATTACCACTATATCGGCATCAGCAGCATTTAAGCGTGCTTTTCTTATATAACAAGCTTGAAAGTCGGGGCATTCTTTGCCTAAACAGTTGTCTGCGGTGGAGTTTACATAAGGCAATACTTTTGCATCATCTTCTATACCAATACAGTCGGCTAAGTCGCCTGACTGTGTTTCGCTGGCAAACTTAGCCACCATAGCTAATTGGTGCATTACATCAGAATCGTCGGTAGGTACATGAGCCACATGCTGATTAAGCCGATAGGTACATAAGTAGTTTGCTCGGCCTTTTAATAAGGCCGTTTTTTTAGAAGCACTTAACGCTTTTACGAGTTGTGGTAAGTCGCGGTGATATAACTGCTCTTGCAGGGCTTTAGAGCCCGTAGATATGATGGTTTTACCTTTTGATTTAAGTGCAGGGGCTAAATAGGCAAACGTTTTTCCTGTACCCGTACCGGCTTCAACTACTAGTTGTGAGCTGTTTTTTAACGCATCAGCAACGGCAACGGCCATATCTATTTGTGGCTGTCGTGGTGTATACCCATCTAAAGATAACGCCAAAGGCCCGGTTGCACTAAACAGCTGTTTGATAATACCAATCACTTTACAATAAATAATAGCGCGATTTTACGTAAGCTAACCACCAAGGGCAAGTAATTACAAAGTAGTTTTACTTTTATGACGCTATTTATAAAATAAAATCTTCATTTTAATTATTCATCCTAAATTACCAAGACACGTTATTACTAACTTAGCTTTAAAGTTATGACAACACTATTAACAATGGCTCATTTACTATTAACCAGTTGCGATAGTAAAGTTAAATTAAACGCCTAATTCGCCTATAAATATTGTGACACTATAATATGACAGGAGTACCATAGCAGCCTTGAAACTCGCTTTTTGTGTGTCGCTTATAATTAATTAAGGTTAATCGATGAATGCTTGGTACCTCATTTGCTTTCTTTCTGCACTTGCTATTTTTATTGCATTTGCAAATCAATATATTCTTAAAATGCAAACCACTATTGCCATTACCACAGGCTCGGTTGTCATTTCATTATTGTTGATCATTGCTGTTAAGCTTTTGGGCGATCAAAACGCGTTAGCTATGACCCAAATTGTCTCGAGTATTAACTTTAATGAGTTACTTCTTAAAGGCATGCTAGGCTTTTTGTTGTTTGCCGGCGCACTGGAAATTAACCTGCAAGCTCTTAAAAAACAACGCTGGGAAATAACCGTTTTAGTCTTGTTTTCTACCTTGGTTTCTACTTTTATAGTTGGCTATTTAAGTTTTTACTTATTTGCAGCCTTTGGCTGGCCAGTGCCTTTTATATACTGTTTATTATTTGGTGCATTAATTAGCCCCACCGACCCAATTGCAGTACTGGCTATCATTAAGCAAATGCGTGCACCTGAGGGTATTTCGGTACAAGTTGAGGGCGAATCGCTTTTTAACGATGGGATTGGTTTAGTTATATTTACCACTATTTTTTCAGTAGCCTTTTATGGTACCGATGCAAACTTTAAAGATATAGCCGAGCTGTTTTTTGTTGATGCCCTTGGTGGTATAGCGTTTGGCTTGGCTATCGCACTGGTTGGCCACTTTTTAATTATTAATAGTCGCGACGTAAATATTCGCTTGCTTATTACTCTCACTATCCCAAGCGCAGGATTTGCAGCGGCTAATTTATGGGAAATATCGGGCGCGCTTGCTATGGTAACCAGCGGTATTTTGTTAGGTAATATTACTCGCTCTAAAGCCACTGAACGCACAGGGCCCGATGATACCCGTTATGTAAAAGACTTTTGGCATGCCACGGACAGCTTTTTAAATGCGCTACTGTTTTTAATTATTGGCATGCTCATAGTGACCATGCCCATTACGCTAAGTGAAATTGGCGTAGGCTTGCTGATGATACCTGCTGTGCTTATAGCCCGTTTTATTAGTGTAGGTGCCCCTTTTGTATTGTTTAAACAATTTAGAAGTTACGACAAGCATAGCGTTAAAATATTAACCTGGGGCGGATTAAGAGGTGGCTTAGCATTAGCCATGGCAGCGGCCATACCCCGTGAAGAAGTTTTTATTGGCGGCTCTGATTTACATAACCTAATTGTAATTGTGACCTATGTAGTGGTGATTTTTTCAATTATTATTCAAGGTTTAACTATTTCACCACTTATTCACAGCAGTATTGCATCTGCAGAGCAAACTAAAAAAACGGCTAATTAAGCTATTACTTTGCTGCGGTTAACTGGTTATATACATGATCAAATAGCGCCTACTTTGGGGCGTATTTGATCTGTTTTGTAGCTGCGCTTAATAACGCAGCTTAACAACTTATGCCCATGTATCTAGGTGCGGCGTACCGTCTTCATCTTTTTTAATACCCGAGTTATCGGTGTTTTCGTTGATAAGTGAAAGCTTTTGTTTTTTTTCTAACTCACGTTTTTTACGCTCGTCTAATGCGACTTTGTCAGTACTCGCACCTTGTTTTACGCCCGCAATATAAAAAGCCCCTTTAGGCTCGAGCGCTAAACGCGTAATTGGCCCTAAGTAGGGGATCATAATATCCATACATCCTCCTTCAATACCAAAATCAATTTATGGTTTGAGCTTTTAAAGCTTAAGTTAATATACATTAATCCTAGTTTATATCGGCGGTTATAACATATTCTTTAATTATGTAAAAAAAGGCTTGCCATATTATGCTGCTTTATGTTTTTATAATACGCACAAATCGAGATACATAACAACACACGTTAACTATATAAACGTTTGTTAAATAGGACAATAAAATGCGCTTAAACCTGACATCAGTACATCACCACCATTCATCGGAATAACCTGTCAGGTCTTTCGCTGAGAGGTTATTCCTAAAAGGAACCTCTGGCGAGTCATAAAAAATTGATTCATTTTCGCCCTGAGGTTCCGCCTCGGGGTTTTTAGTTTTTAAATTAAAGGAAAATGAATAATGAACAACAGTAATCGTCTACGTATCGCCATCCAAAAGGGCGGCCGCCTTTCAAAAGATTGCCAAGAGCTACTTAAACAGCTAGGTATCAAACTTAACCTTCGTGAACAACGCTTAATTGCACACTCAACTAATATGCCAATTGATGTATTACGTGTGCGCGATGACGATATTCCGGGCTTAGTAATGGAAGGCGTATGTGATTTAGGTATAGTGGGTGAAAACGTACTAGTAGAAGTGCAAGCTGAGCGTTTACGCCAAGGTATCCCAAGCGAAGTAACTAAACTGTCTAAACTAGACTTTGGCTACTGCCGCCTAGCACTAGCGTGGCCACAAGAGCTTGGTAAGCAAGACAAGAGCTGGTTTGAAGGCAAGCGCATTGCTACAACCTACCCTGAAATTTTAAAACAGTACTTAAAACGCGAAGGCATTAACGCGAGCACGGTTATGCTTACCGGCTCGGTTGAAGTAGCGCCACGTGCAGGCCTTGCTGATGCAATTTGTGACTTGGTTTCTACTGGCGCAACGCTTGAAGCGAATGGATTAATGCAAGGCGATACTATTTTAGAATCAAACGCTTGTTTAATTCAAAATAAAGACCTACAAGATACCGATAAATTAGCACTTATTAATAAGCTTATGCCGCGCCTACGTGGTGTTAGACAAGCTAAAGAAAGCAAATACATCATGCTACACGCGCCAAAAAATAAGCTTGAAGAAATTTGCGAAATTTTGCCTGGCTCTGGTCAACCTACCCTACTTGCCCTTGCCGGTAGTGATGATTATGTAGCACTGCACATGGTAAGCAGCGAAACTTTATTTTGGGAAACCATGGAGCAGCTAAAAGCCCTAGGTGCTAACTCAATTTTAGTTATGCCTATTGAAAAAATGATGGAGTAAGTAACATGCTTCGTTGGAATGAGGAATCTTCACAAGCACAAGCAGCGGCGCTAACACGCCCTGCGGTTTCGGCCAGCGCTAAGGTTGAAGCTATATGTAAAACTATTTTAGCTAAAGTAAAAGAGCAAGGCGACGAGGCTTTGCTGGACATGGCTAAAGAGTTTGATAATAGAGCGAATCCACGTTTACGTGTGCCGCTTGATGAAATAAACGCATCTGAGCAGGCGCTCAGTGCAGAGCTTAAGTATGCCATTGATACCGCTTATGCAAATGTAAAATGTTTTCATGAAGCGCAATTACCTAAAGGTATTAAATTATCGACCCAACCGGGCGTTGTGTGTGAACTGAAATATCAAGCCATCGAAGCTGTTGGTATATATGTACCCGGTGGCAGTGCTCCACTGCCATCGTCGGTTATTATGCAAGGTGTATTAGCCCAATTAAGCGGTGCAAAAACCGTTGTACTTGCTACCCCCGTACAAGGCGATAAAGCCATTAACCCCGCTATTTTATACGCAGCAAAATTATGCGGCATTACCACGCTAATAGAAAGTGGTGGCGCAGGCGCAATTGCAGCAATGGCTTATGGCACAGATTCAGTGCCTAAAGTGAATAAAATTTTTGGCCCAGGTAATAGCTTTGTCACTATGGCTAAGCAACTTGTGGCGCAAACTGTACCTGGCATGGCCATTGATATGCCTGCAGGCCCATCTGAAGTATTAGTTATTGCAGATGAACGTGCAAACCCAGAATTTATAGCCGCCGATTTACTCTCACAAGCAGAGCACGGTGCTGACTCGCAAGTTATTTTATTATGTAACAGCGAAAGTATTATAGAGCAAACTCAGCAGGCGCTTACTCGCCAACTTGCTAAATTAAGCCGCAAAGAAACCGCCGAGCAAGCCTTGGCTAACTCGTCACTTATTTTAGTTGACTCAATCGCACAAGCGTTTGACGTATCAGCGCAGTACGGCCCTGAGCACTTAATTTTGCAACTAGCAGACTCCACACCCTACCTAGATAAAGTTAAAAATGCGGGCTCAGTATTTGTGGGTGATTATACGCCTGAATCGGCAGGCGATTATGCATCAGGTACTAATCACGTATTGCCAACCTATGGTTATAGCGCAAGCTATTCTAGCTTGAACTTACTTGATTTTTTTCGCACCTACACAGTGCAAACAATTACTAAAAGTGGTTTAACCCAGCTGTCAAAAGCTATTTTACCCCTTGCAAATGCCGAGGGCCTTGATGCTCACGCAAATGCGGTTTCAATTCGCTTAGAGGCAATTAAAAATGAGCAATGAGAGCACGCAAGCTAATAACTTATTACCAGCAAATATTGCAGCGCTTGCTGCTTACAGCTCAGCTAAAAGTGAAAAGTTAAGCGGCACAACTTGGTTAAATGCCAACGAAAGTCCGTATGCTAAAACCATCCAGCTGAGTGTTGAAGATTTAAACCGCTATCCAGATCCACAACCACAACTGGTTATTGATCGCTACGCGGCGTATGCAGAGCTTGAAAGCGAAAACGTGCTAATGACCCGTGGTGCCGACGAAGGCATAGAGCTTTTAGTGCGAACATACTGCGAAAGCGCAAAAGACAGCATTGCGCTATTTTTGCCAACTTACGGCATGTATAAAGTCACTGCCGATACACACAATGTCGCCATTAACGCACTAACACAAGCGCAATTATTAAATGGCAGTGTTGATGAAATAGTAGATGCGGTTGGCAGCTCAAAATTGGTATTTATTTGTAACCCAAATAACCCCACAGGCAGCTTAACCCCACTTGATAAAGTGACAGCAATTGCAACAGCACTTGCAGATAAAGCATTGGTTATTGTTGATGAAGCCTATATAGAATTTTGCCCAGAGCAAAGCGCTACAAAATTAATAAACCAATTTAGTAATGTAGTGGTGCTACGTACCCTTTCAAAAGCATTTGCACTGGCAGGCCTTAGAACCGGTTTTACGCTTGCACAAGCAGCAACTCTTGCGCCAATTCGTAAAGTAATAGCGCCGTATCCGGTATCTGGCGTAGTAGCAAGTATTGCAGCGCAAGCAATTGCTCCCGATGCAATTACCTCAATGCGCCGCCAAGTGATTATTTTAAACACTTTAAAAGCTAAACTTGTACAGTGGCTAAGTGAATCGCCTGCTGTATTAAAAATTCTCACTGGTGAAGGTAACTTTGTTACTTTAAAGTTAGCCGATAAAAACTATTTTAAAATCGCACTTGAGCAAGGTTTGGTTATGCGTGCTTTTACCTTATATGGTGAAAACGACTGGCTACGCATTTCAATTGGTAGCGAACAAGAACTTAAACAAGTAAAAATTTGGCTTGATGGCCTAGCATTGCCAACAGCCTCAGCAATTTCAGCACAACAGGAAGTATCATGAGTAACCCCTATTTATTTATTGACCGCGACGGCACCATAATTGAAGAGCCAATTACCGATAAACAGGTAGACAGCCTTGAAAAGCTGGCGTTTTTACCCGGTGTAATGCCCGCATTATTACAATTACAAGCAGCAGGCTATCGCTTAGTAATGGTATCTAACCAAGATGGTTTAGGCACCGACAGCTTTCCTACACAGGATTTTGATCTAGCCCAAGACAAAATGATGGACATACTACAAAGCCAAGGCATTAACTTTGACGAGGTATTAATTTGCCCACACTTTGACGAGCAAAACTGCGATTGCCGTAAACCTAAAACAGGTTTACTTACCGAGCTAATGCGCTCAGGCAAAGTAGATTTAGCGCGCTCTTTTGTAATTGGCGACCGTGAAACTGATATAGGCCTGGCGCAAAATTTATGTTGCGAAGGTATTTTGTACGATGGCGATTGGAGTGCAATAGTTACTAAACTAACTACCGCAAACCGCGAGGGCCGCGTTACACGTAATACCAAAGAAACTCAAATAGATGTAGCAATAAACTTAGATCAAACTAAAAACGGCAGTATAGATACCGGCCTTGGCTTTTTTGATCATATGCTTGATCAAATTCGCACCCACGCAAACATTGGTTTAAACATTAAAGCCAAAGGCGATTTGCACATAGACGAGCACCACCTTGTTGAAGACATAGGTATTGCTCTAGGTGTTGCACTTAAACAAGCCTTAGGCACTAAATCGCAAATTGCTCGCTATGGTTTTGCCCTACCAATGGATGAATGTAAAGCCGAAGCACAAATTGATTTATCGGGGCGCGCTTCGTTTGTACTTAACGCTAATTTTAGCCGCGAAAAAGCAGGCGATTTAGATGTACAAATGGTTGAGCATTTTTTCAAAAGCTTAAGCGATAACGCCGCAATTAGCCTAATTTTATCGGTAAGCGACGGTAACTGCCATCATCAAGTAGAGGGGTTATTTAAAGCATTTTCTCGCGCACTGCGCATGGCAATAGCGCAAGATATTAGCCAGCAAACTGCTAGCTCTAAAGGGTGTTTATGATTGCGATAATAAATACCGGGTGCGCTAATATAAACTCAGTCCGTTTTGCCTTTGAACGTTTAGGACAAACGCCAACTGTAATTACCTCTCCAGAGCAGTTAGCGGGTTTTGAGCGCGCTATATTACCCGGTGTTGGCCATGCTTCGGTTGCCATGAAACGCTTAGTAGATAACGGTTGGCAACACGCTATAAACGAATACCAGCGCCCGCTAATGGGTATTTGCTTAGGTATGCAGTTACTGTGCGAAAGCACCGAAGAAGGTAACGTGCAGTGCTTAGGTAAAATACCTGGCCATGTAACAGCGCTTGATGTAGGCCAACTTACATCACCGCATATGGGCTGGAACAATTTAACCATTAATAAAGAGCATGCCTTAACGAAAGGACTAAAACCCGACGAGCAAGTGTACTTTGTACACAGCTTTGCGCACACGGTAAACAACGCCACATTAGTAAGTGGCGAGTACGGACAACGTTTTTCGGCCATAGTAGCTAAAGATAACTATGCCGGCATGCAGTTTCACCCAGAGCGCAGCGCTAAAATAGGCGCACGTTTATTACAAAATTTTGTTGATTGGCAGCTATAGGCTGCCACTCATCTATTAATAAAGAGACACACTGTGATTATTCCAGCATTAGACGTATTACAAAATCAAATTGTGCGCTTATATCAAGGCAAATACGAGACTGTACAGTTTTACCCATTCGAGTTAGGCGCGCGTTTAAAAGAATACGCCGACAGCGGCGCAGGTAAACTTCACTTAGTTGATTTAGAAGGTGCCCGCGATCCAAGTAAAAAACAGTGGCAACACATTCAAGCGGCTACAAAAGCACTTAATGTGCCGTATCAAGTTGGCGGTGGCATTCGCTGTGAGCAAGATGTAAGTGATTGGCTAAAAGCCGGCGCAAGCCAAGTGGTTATTGGCTCAATGGCGGTTGAAAAACGCGAACAAGTTAAAGCCTGGATCGAGCAATTTGGCGCTGAGCACTTTGTTATTGCCCTTGATGTAAATAAAACAGCCACTGGCTGGGCACCGGCAACCCATGGTTGGCTAACTGAATCTGAGTTTGGTTTACTTGAGCTAGTAGATTTTTATGCTAACTTAGGTGTTATTGACTTTTTATGTACGGACATCAGTAAGGATGGCACCATGACCGGCCCATCGTTCGCGCTGTACGAGGATTTAATTAAGCATAACCCAACTATTAAAGTACAAGCATCTGGTGGCGTAAGTTCTCTTGATGACATTAAAAAGCTCAAAGAGCTGGGGATTGGCGGTATTATTTTAGGTAAATCACTGCTCGATGGCGCATTTAGTGTCGAGCAAGCACTAGCAGTAACACGCTAAGGCACTTTACTAATATATATACAAGCACAGTGCCTATACTGTGCTTTTATTCATTAACTTAATTCTTAATAGCAACACCTCAGGTAAAGCCCTTAACCTAGCCTCATACAGTACTTAAAGTAGCCCTAGTAATATATTAAGCTCTTTCAAGCTCGCAATTTTGCAACATAATATACTTACCTGTATCACTGAGTTACACAATCGCACAAACAAAAACATTAACGCACAGATATATTAACGTATTGAATTTACAATGTTATTCTTAAAATATGCGCTAAAGTATACTCTTTGTATAACAAATATTAAATTAACATTATAATAACAATTATAATTGCAGTATTTGGCTTTATAGCGTTTACTTCTAATAACAGCATAACAATACAGAATTACACTCAATCGATTTGGTATAATTATTCATAAGTCGTTGGGAAAGTTAATAAAAGCAATGGTGATACTCCTTATAAGTAATAAGGTTATCAAGCTTATTAATAGTTACACAGTTTGTTGTAGGTTTACCGGTTTATATAGTTTAAGCGTACCTGATTTTTATAAAAGGCATAAAATATGAATATAAAACACGTAGTAAAAAATCGATATACGCTAAGCATTGCATTAGCAGTACTACTGTCGGGCTGCTCTGAGCCTGAGGTAGATACAAAAATTGAAAAGGCCCCAAAGCCTGTTAAATTAATTACCATTAAAGATACTGCGCAATCAAACATTCTTACTTATCCTGCTACTGTCGATGCGATAAAAAGCGCAAAGTTGGCATTTCAAGTTGGCGGCAAAATAGACAAACTCAATGTTATTGCAGCGCAATCCGTATTAAAAGGTGACGAACTGGCATCGTTAGAAAAGCGTAACTTTATTAACGAAGTAAACTCTACAAAAATACAGTATGAAACAGCTAATAATGACTTTAATCGCGGAATTAAGCTCTCTAAAGATGGCGTAATTTCGGCTAGAGATATAGAGCAGCTAAAATCGAAAAAAGAAGTTGCTCAATCTCGCTATGACTCAGCAAAAAAAGCACTGACAGACAGTACTTTAGTTGCCCCTTATGATGCAATTGTAGCCGCTGTACCAGTAGAGGCGCTTGAGAATGTAAATGCAGGCCAGCATATAGTTACTTTATTTGGTAAAGGCGAAATGGAAGTGGTTGTTAATATTCCATCTTCTATTGTTGCCACCGTTGACTCGCGTACAGACAGCCGTGCCTTTGTACTTTTAGAATCAGCTGCTAATACTCCTATTCCTGCTACATTTCGTCGCGCTAATTTAGAAGCTGATACGTCTAGCCAAACTTATGAAGTTAGGTTTTCATTTGCTGTACCGCAAAAGCTAAATATTTTACCCGGCATGAATGCCAGTTTACGTATCGAATTTGATAATAAGTCGACTACAAATGAAATTACTCTGCCTACATTTGCTATTTTTGAAGAAAATGGCCAGCACTATGTATGGACAGTAAGTGAATCTATGATCGTGAGTAAAACGGTTGTCACCTTAGTAAACGGTATTGGTGAAGAACTAGTTGTTACCAGTGGTATAAAAGCCGGCGATGTAATTGTTGGTGCCGGTGCAAATTATGTAACCGATGGTATGAAAGTACGCGCTTGGACTAAGTCATAGGAGCTTGAGTAATGGATTTAGCAAAGTGGACTATTAATAACAAACTCATTAGTACCATAATTATTATACTGACGTTAGGCTTTGGCTTCTCTTCATATAAAAACATGGCACGATTTGAAGACCCTGAGTTTATAATTCGTACCGCACAAGTGTTTGTTCCTTACTCTGGTGCGAGCCCTTTAGAGGTAGCCCGAGAAGTAACTGAGCCTTTAGAGCGTGCTATTCAAGAATTGCAGGAAATTGATACCATATCGTCTACCTCTTCATCGGGTATGTCTGAGATAAAAGTTGAGATTAAATCGGAGTTTTCGCCGACAAAGTCTGAGCTACAGATTATATGGACCAAACTAAGAAATAAAATTAATGATGCTCGCCCTTCCCTTCCACCAGGTACAGGTACGCCACAAATATTTGACGATTTTGGTGATGTATATGGTTTAAGCTATTTAATTACAGCCGAGGGTTACTCTCCTGATGAGCTGCATGCCTACGCTAAAAACCTACAAAGTGATATTTTACAGGTTAAAGGCGTTGCTAAAGTAGCTATGACCGGTGTTCAGCAAGAAGGTATTTTTGTTGAAATAGCCCGTGAAGATTTGGCCACTTTAGGTAGCTCAATCAGTAATATTTATTCAATTTTAGATAAGCAAAATACAGTAATAAGTGCCGGTAATACGCAAATTGGTGATCAACGTATTTTTATAGATCCCACCGGCTCTATTAATTCTATTGAAACAATACAAAACCTATTAGTCAGCGCCACCAATGACGGTAAAGCTATATATTTAAAAGATATTGCTAATGTATATCGTGGTTTTCAAAGCCCAGCAACTAAACTTGTACGTTACAACGGGCAACCGGCAATTTCTTTAGGGGTTGCCAGTGTGCTTGGTACTAACGTTGTTAAAGTGTTTGAGCGCGTAGATGAGCGCGTTAAACAAGCTGAAAACGTGAGACCCATTGGTATAACAGTGCATGAATATTATCATCAAGGTAAGGTTGTTCAGGCATCGGTAGATAACTTTGTAGTAAATGTAATTGTGGCATTAATTATTGTTGTTGTTACTTTACTTGTGTTTATGGGGCTGCGCTCTGGACTTGTTATTGGCGCAGTATTACTACTGACTATTTTTGCCACACTAGCAACCATGGATTTTAGCGGCATACCCATGCACCGAATTTCACTTGGGGCATTAATTATTGCTTTAGGGATGATGGTTGATAATGCCATTGTTGTCACCGAGGGAATACTGGTTGGTACTAAACAAGGGCGCAAAAAGCTAGAAATAGCATCTGAAGTTGTAAAGCAAACAAGGTGGCCCTTATTAGGCGGCACTTTGGTAGGTATTGTGGCCTTTGCACCTATAGGTTTAGCACCGGGTGATACTGCCGAATTTACTGGGCATTTATTTTGGGTTATTTTAATTTCTTTACTTTACAGTTGGTTATTTGCAATTACCCTAACGCCACTATTTTGTTTTTGCTTGTTTAAAGAACAAGATAAAGACACCTCTACAACAGCTAAGCCTAATATGATTATGGCGGCTTATCAATCCATTGTTGTTAGCTCGCTTAATCATCGCTGGTTAACAGTTGCTGTAGTGATATTTACTTTTAGTGCATCAATGTGGGGATTTCAGTTTGTAAAATCTGGGTTTTTCCCAGCCTCTACAACACCACAAATGGTAGTAGATTTTTGGTTACCGCAAGGAACTGATATCGAAAAAACCAAAAAAGATATGATCAAGCTTGAATCCTTTATTCAACAGCAAGAGAGTATTGAGGGCGTACAAACCTTAATTGGTGGTGGCGGTTTACGATTTATGCTTATTTATGGAGCAGAATCACCAAACAGTTCTTACGGCCAAATATTAGCTAAAGTAGATGACTATAAAGTGCTTGATACTATGATCCCTAAAGTACAAGCGTATATAGATGACACCTTCCCAGAAGCGCAAGGCAAAGTATGGCGCTTTGTAATGGGACCCGGAGGTGGTTCTAAAATTGAGGCAACATTTAAAGGACCAGAACCCGCTGTAATTCGTGAATTAGCCGATAAAGCGAAAGCAATCATGATTGATGACGGCGGTGCACTCTCAATTAAAGATACTTGGCGCCAGCAAGTTAGGGTTATTGAACCGCAATACTCGCCAATTAATGCCCAGCGTGCAGGTGTAACACGCAAAGCAATTGCTGAAGCGTTACAACAAAACTTTTCTGGTAAAACGGTTGGCCAATATAGAGAAGGTGAAGAGTTAATTCCTATTATTGTTAGAGCTCCCCTAAAAGAGCGCTCGAATGTTAATGATATAGGCAACATTCAAATTCCTAGCCAAATCACAGGTAAAACAATCCCATTAGAGCAAGTTACTAATGGATTTAAAACCGTATGGCGTGATGGTATTTTAAAGCGCGAAGATAGAATGTGGACAATTAAGGCTCAAGCCGATCCACTTCCTGGGCAGCTTGCATCTGAATTATTTAATCGAGTAAGGCCACAAATAGAAGCGATTGACTTACCTGCCGGTTACACATTGGAATGGGATGGTGAGTATGGGCAATCAAAAGAGTCAAATGAAATGCTTGCATCAACACTACCACTTGGCCTTTTAGCTATGGTGCTAATTGTAGTGGTGTTATTCAATGCTTTAAAACAACCTATTATTATTTGGCTTGTGGTACCGCTGGCTCTTATAGGCGTGGTATTTGGCTTAGTAACAACACAAACTCCACTTGAGTTTATGGGGATATTAGGATTGCTCTCTTTATCTGGTCTACTCATTAAAAATGCCATTGTATTGGTTGATCAAATGGATATGGAAATTAAGCAAGGTAAACCACGTTATGATGCCATTGTCGATTCGGCTAATAGCCGAGTAAGACCAGTAATGATGGGAACACTAACAACAGTACTTGGGGTAATACCGCTTTATTTTGATGCATTTTTCCAATCAATGGCGGTTGTATTAGTATTTGGCCTACTCTTTGCTACATTACTAACCTTAATTGTTATACCTGTGCTTTACGCTATTTTTATGGGCGTTAAAAAAGATGAACGCACACCAGTTAATGCCTAAGGTAATAAACTAAATATTGCAAAGTAAATAAAATATACGGCCAGCTAATGTAAAATATTATCTGGCCGCATGCTTTTTTATACCCAACCCACAACATAAAATATCGCTCTATGCTGTTGATAAATAACTAGCTTCATAACTTTAATAAAGTGCCCATCGGCGTACTTGTTAACACTGTTGGCGGCGATGGTACAGGTAAATAAAACCCTTGCGACATTAAAGTAGCCAATTTAAACGCGTATTTGATATGAATGTGTTTACCATGTGCCGACTTTGTCAATTAGTGGCTCCCCACGTGAAAAATAGCGATTATGGCAGCATAATTAATATCTCTTCTATGGCGAGCGTTAACAACAGCCCCGCTATTAGCGCCATGGCCCACGCGCTGTAAGTACTGATGCACTTAAAAAGTGCTTACCTCTGAAGTATTAAAATAATGTTACTTCATACTTTTATTATCAATACGTTAAAGCTAACACCATAGTTAATCCAACAAACTCATTTTATATCGCAACTTACTTAACATAACCAACTTGCTTAACTCTATTTCCCCGTTATAAAACCTCTAAAAACCCTCATACTAACGGTACTAAAATAACCCAAAGTAAATACTTTTCAGTTAAGCATTTAATGGTCAACACTATATTTGTATACTATACTTAAGTTATTCATAAATAGGCCCTTAGAGCTTATAATTAAGGTGAGGGACCGCTTTGACTAATCATTTAACGCTACATTTTGTAACGCCAGAAATGCTCAAAGCAGCGGTGATCACAGCCAAATATGACCCCATACTTGTTTTAGCATCTGTATTTACAGCGGTATTTGCATCTTATATTTCATTTTTACTTTCTGCTCGTATTAAAGGCGCGCAACTTAAAAACGAAAAGCTTTTTTGGACCCTACTGCCATCTTGCTTTTTAGGTGCAGGTATTTGGGCAATGCATTTTGTTGGCATGTTAGCCTACCAACTCCCTATTCCTGTAAGATACAATATACCTATAACACTAGTTTCAATTTTACCCAGTATATTTGCTAGTTATTTTGTTATATCCCCTAATTTAGAGCGTTTTAAACACTTATGGTTTAGAAGTGTACTTATGGGCTTAGGTATTGGCAGTATGCATTACGTAGGTATGATAGCCATGATAATGCCAGCGCATATGGCTTATGAGCCCACTCTGTTTACGTTCTCTGTATTTATTGCCGTAGCACTTTCGGGCTTAGCTTTAAAAATAAATGAATTACGCCAAACAACGCAAAATAAACAAAAGCGGGTTAACTTCTTAGCAGCGCTGGTAATGGGCAGTGCTATTTCGGGTATGCATTATATTGGTATGCTCTCTATGTATGTATTTGAATCTAGCCATACAACCTACCTTGCAAATGACAACAGTGCACAACTTGCCCAAGTGATTATATTTGTAGTGCTAGTATTGAGCTTATTTTTAGTAGGCAGTATTGAATTACGCGCCAGAAGCTTGTTATCGGCAAAATTAAAAGCAGTACTAAATACAGTACAAGACGTAGTGATATGTTTTGATCGCCAAGGCATTATCGAATTTGCTAACCCTCCAACCACTAAAGTATTTGGTTTTGATCAACAAGCGTTAATTGGCAAAAACATTGCTATATTGCTGCCAAAAAAGCATGCAAAATTTTATCATTCATTTAATAAAGATCAATCCAACTTTGGAAAAAGCCAATTATTACAGGGATGCAAAAAATGTGGGCAAGAGTTTCCTATAACAATCGCAATCAACCCTATAAGTGAGCTAACTAACGCCCCTTTAGTAGCTACTATTAAAGATTTAACCGATATTCAAAATCAAGAAGCCTTTACACAAACTATATTTGATACCCTACCTAACATTTTGTTTATTAAAGAAGCTAAGCATCTAAGTTATAGCCATGTAAATAAATCAGCTGAAAAATTACTTGGTAAATCACAAGAGCAACTTATAGGATTAAATGACTTTGATATATTCCCAGCAGAGCAAGCAGAATTTTTTGCAAAAGCAGATCGCAAAGTATTGAACTCAAACAATTCGATAACAATTAACGAAGAGCCAGTTACCATAAATGGAACAACTCGCTATTTACGTACTCACAAAGTGATTATAAAAGATAATATGGGTAAGGCTAAATTTTTACTTGGTATTGCTGAAGATATTACTGAGCTCAGAGAAGCTAGGATTGAGTTAGATAACTTGCATCATCGAATAGCATTAGCAGCAGATGCGGCTAATATTGGCATATGGGAATGGAATTTTAAAACCGATGTGCTTATTTGGGATGACTGGATGCACACACTTTATGGCATTAAAAAGGGTACTTTTTCTTGTAACTATGCTCAGTGGTCAAAAACAATTCATCCCGATGATTATGATGATGTTACCAATAGGCTGACCAAAGCAATAGCAACCAATGAAAAGTTTCATGCTGAGTTTAAAATTATACTGCCCTGTGGAGCAATACGTTATATAAACGCCGATGGGCGAGTATATGGTGATAGCATAGTCGGTATTAATTTTGATATTTCAAAGCGTATTATCGCTGAAAAAGAAGTACTAAAACTAGCTCAAACCGATTATTTAACCGGGCTTGCAAACCGCAACACCCTGACAAAGTTTGCTGAATGTGAGTTTAGAAAAGCTAAACAAGAAAACAGTAAAGTGGCATGCTTATATTTTGACTTAGATAAGCTTAAGCCAATAAACGATACTCACGGCCATATAGTTGGCGACTGTGTATTAACCGTAATAGCCGACCGCTTAAAAGATATAACCCGTAAAACTGACTGTATCGCCCGTATTGGCGGGGATGAATTCGTTGTTATAAGCACCAACATTGAAAGCCTAAACCAAATAGAAAAACAAATAACCAGATACTTAAGTGCGATTGAGTTACCTATTGTTTTGCAGCACAACGAACTCTTAGTTACAGTAAGCATTGGCTATGCTATATATCCCGACGAAGCAGCAGACTTAGATGAGTTACTTAACAAAGCGGATAAAAGAATGTATGAACATAAAAGTAAAAAGCATGATCATGCTAATAACAGCCAACCACAAGTCAATTTAAGTTGAGCATTTAATTTTAACAATACATAACTTAAATGAACTGAACTAAAAAACTCAAATATTCCTACAGCTTCACTATGTATATCCTAAATAGCGCTAAGTTAGCGGCTGCTTATTGCCCATTTGTTATAATTTAACACATTAATACAGCATGGAATTAGCATCCGTAAGTTCTCACTTTTTATTATTTATACAACCCTCTAAATAGCTTTAAAAGTAATTAACTATAAGATATTTCGCCTATAAATAACGCTTAGATATATATATACTGTAGGTAATTATTAATATGACTTTTTGCTGACAATAATGTTTTTAGTGTTGTTGTTATTAATGCAAAATATTAACGAAAAGAATAGTAGCTATGACTTTCAAAAATAAACACACTACCTGCGAGACTTTCCCATGTTATCAAAACGCATAATTCCATGTCTCGACGTTAAAGACGGCCAAGTAGTCAAAGGCGTAAAATTTAAAGGCCATGAAGTAGTTGGTGATATTTTAACTATGGCAAAAGCTTACAGCGAGGCCGGTGCAGATGAACTTGTTTTTTACGAAATTAGTGCCAGTGTTGAAAAACGCTTACTCGATGTAAATTGGGTAGAGAGTATTGCCCGTCATATTGATATTCCTTTTTGTGTGGCTGGCGGAATTAAGTCGGTTGCCGATGCCGCTCGCGTACTTGAACGCGGCGCAGACAAAATCAGCATTAACAGCCCTGCTATTGCCCGCCCTGAGCTAATAAAAGAGCTGCACGATGAGTTTGGTAAGCAATGCGTAGTGGTCGGTATAGATAGCTTTTACGATGAAGTGACCGGTGAATACTTAGTGTACCAACTTACTGGCGATCCTAATGCGTCAAGCCGTACCCGTTATAAAACACAAGAATGGGTTAAACGCGTACAAGACTTAGGAGCAGGCGAAATAGTATTAAACTGTATGAACCAAGACGGCGTACGTAACGGTTATGATATTGAGCAATTAAGTAAAATACGCGAACTGTGTAATATTCCTCTTATCGCCTCAGGCGGTGCTGGATCTATGCAAGATTTTGTAGATGTGTTTAAACAAAGTGAAGTTGATGGCGCACTTGCAGCCAGTGTTTTTCATAAAAATGTGATTAACATTGGTGAACTAAAACAATTTTTAACTAATAACCAAGTGGCAGCAAGATTATGATATTAACACTCGACAACCAAACTCAAGTTGATTTCACTAAAAGTGAAATGATCCCTGCTATTATTCAAGATGCACGTTCTGGTGTTATTTTAATGCAAGGCTTCATGAACAGCGAAGCACTAAAGGTGACACTTGAAAGTAACAATGTAACGTTTTACTCGCGCTCAAAATCGCGTTTGTGGACCAAAGGTGAGTCATCTCAAAACTATTTAAATGTCGTGTCAGTACACACCGATTGTGACAACGATTCTATTTTGGTACTTGCCAACCCAGAAGGCCCAACGTGCCACTTAGGTACGCAAAGCTGTTTTGGCGATGATGCAAAACCAAGCCTAAGCTTTTTAGCGCAACTTGAAGATGTTATTGTAGCGCGTAAAAACGACGACCCAGCTAAAAGCTATACAGCGTCTTTGTTTGCAGAAGATTTAAGCCGTAGTTGTCAAAAAGTAGGCGAGGAAGGCGTAGAAGTTGCCCTTGCTGCAATGAAACACGATAACGATGAGCTAACAAACGAGTCTGCTGATTTAATTTATCACCTTACAGTGTTATTACAACGCCAAGGCTTAGCCCTTGAAGACGTAGTTAAATGCTTAATAGGTCGCCACAAGTAAGTTGTAGCTTTAATACCAACAACTTTTATAAAAGCACGCTTAAATTATTTAGTGTGCTTTAGCACATAGCGCACTAAATTCATTAATTAAAAGGATAATATTGAATGAAGAAGTTAGCCTCTGTCGTATTTACTGGCTTGGTAATTTCAGGTTGTTCTAGCGTTGTTACTGAGCAAACAGCCGCCATAGATCAACTTACACCATGTAATAAAATTCAAACCTTACTTGGTGCATACGATACCCGTTTTGAATCGCTAAAAACAACCAAAGTAACTACAAAATTTATGGATAGCTGGAGTACTAACTATCATTTAGTGGGTCAACACTGCCAAATTACTGCATTTGATCATGATAATGTTATTTACCGCTGTCAAAATAGTTACAAAGAGCAAGTAGCTGCTGTAACAGATCATCAAAAAGCAGTGGCTTTTACTCGCCAATGTTTGCTTGAAAATAATTGGCATGAAAGCCAAAAAGAGTCAAAAAACTCGATTCGTACTACTTTCGTGCTTGATGAAAATACCCCTGTTATTTCAATCTACACCGGTAAAACGTTATCTAGTTTAAAATCGTGGTCTACCTCATTAGAAATTGGCAAATCAGTAGCTACTAAACAATAATTTTTTATAGGGTTTTATGGGTTTTAAAACAAAAACTAGCAAGACTAAACTTAAAACCGATTGTATTGGAGTTTGCCAGCGGCGCAGTGGCCTATGTACTGGCTGCGGACGTACCAACGATGAAATTTTTGAGTGGATTATTTTATCTGAAGATGAAAAAAAGGTGATTTTAGCAACCCCACGAAAAGATTAAGCAATGAATAGCTGGGGTTTTAATAGGTAAGCTAAACATCTGGGTTATAAAACTTTAACTTCAATAATAGACTAAAACTAACTGTTGTTAAATTTAGCCTGTTATTGAACGTTTGAAATAAATGGCATCTACTTTATTACTCATTATTTTTGTATTTATACCTTATAGGTTACCCGCTAGCTAAATTTATATCGGTTTGCGTAGCTTGAAAACAAGCGCTTACAACCTGCTTAAATGATTTATTAATGTCGATACTAATTACATTTAACTCATCTGCTTGGGGGATTTCCAATGTCTCGAATTGACTTTTTAATAGCTCAGTAGGCATAAAATGGCCTCTTCTATCTTGCATTCGCTGCTTAACTAATTCAAAACTTCCCTGTAAATGTAAAAAAGTAATATTCACATTTCCTTCGCATATTTGCTCTCGGTATTTTTTCTTTAAGGCTGAACAAACAATAACGGCCACTTCATTTTTTTGCTCAATACTAAACGCAGCGTCACGAATTCTTTCTAACCACGGCACACGATCTTCGTCATTTAGAGGTTGCCCTGATGACATTTTCAAAATATTTGCTTTAGGGTGTAAATCATCGCCATCAATAAATTTAGCGTCCATTTTTTTCGCAAGCGCATAACCAATACTCGACTTTCCGGTGCTTGATACACCCATAATAATAAATATTCGACCCGCGTTTATTTGGCTCATTTAGCTAATCTCACTCTATTTTTTAAAAATTCATTAGCTTTGAATGAATTTTTATATTAAGTTACTGGTAACATGTTACGCGTAACTTAATATAATATGAAATTAAACACAAGTTAACCGTCATAATTTGAGTTGGATTTAAGTAGGGAACATATGTCAGATTTATCTTTAATACTAACCGCGGTAGGCTCTATTCTACTGTTACTTTTTTTAGTCATGAAAGTAAGGCTACACGCGGTTGTCGCTTTAATTTTAGTTTCGATGATAGCCGGGATTTTCTCTGGAATGAGCCCACAAATGATCGCTGGAACTATCCAAAAAGGAATGGGCGGCACTTTAGGCTTTGTTGCTGTTGTGGTTGCATTAGGTGCCATGTTTGGCAAAGTAATGGAAGAAACTGGAGCGCTTGACCGTATTGCTCATACGTTATTACATCGTTTTGGCGAGAAAAACGCTAACTGGGCGCTCACCTTTACTGGTTTTATATGTGCTTTACCACTATTTTTTGATGTTGCTGTGGTACTTTTAATTGGTATTGCATTTGCTGTGGTACGTAAAGGCGGTGGTAGTGTTATTAAAATAGGTATTGCACTGCTTGCTGGTATCGCTGCTTGTCAGGCATTTCTCATCCCTGCGCCAGGCCCTATTTTGGTAGCATCTCAACTTGGTGCCGATTACGGTTATATGATTTTATTTGGCTTGCTTGCTGCTATTCCAGCTATGATCATTGGCGGCCCTCTTTGGGGATCGCTAATTGCTAAGTCAATTCATGTTGAACTACCTGAACACGCCCAAAATAATGATAATACTAGAGACGGTGAGGGCGAGCCTAGTTTTGGCTTAGCTCTAGGTTTAATTGCACTGCCATTATTAATGATTGCTTTAAATACGATTGGCTCTCGTTTTGTTGAACAACAATCTAACTTACATCATTGGCTGGAGTTTATCGGTCACCCATTTACTGCAATTCTTGCAGCTTGCTTAATGGCATTTTATTTACTGGGTGTAAAACGTGGTGTGCCTCAAGATCGTATAATGGAAATTTGCAGTAGTGCCTTACAACCTGCTGGCGTTATCATTTTGGTAACAGGCGCTGGGGGAGTATTTAAACAAGTATTGGTTGATTCGGGTGTAGGTGCAGCGCTTGGTAATATGCTTGCGGGATCTGGCTTACCGATTGTTATGTTAGCTTTTATATTAGCAGCCGCAGTACGCGTAATTCAAGGCTCTGCAACTGTTGCTATGCTTACAGCATGCGGTTTAATTATACCTATGTTAGAGCCGCTTGGACTAGATGGCGCTCAACTTGCAGCGGTTACTATCGCCATTGGTGGAGGCTCAATCGTTTTATCGCATGTAAATGACTCTGGCTTTTGGTTAGCTAATCGCTACCTTGGCCTAACTGAAATGCAAACGCTGAAAACATGGACGGTGATGGAGACCATTATTGGTACAACGGGTGCTATTGTAGCTATGATTATTTCCCTCTTTTTATAAATTATTTTTATTCAAAACCCTGAATATGTCCGATGCTGTGCTTAAATAGCAGCATCGGTGTTTACTTCGAGTGTTATAGCTTTTACTGTTTGATGGAGGCAAGCACCATATTTCACTTACAACTCAATATTCTAGGTTTAATATTTTCTTGCTTTATGAGTGACATAGTTAATCAAACACTTTCACCTAAATGAATCACATAACCGGTATCACATATTTGCTCATCGGGTATTTCAATATCTGCTGTTGAACTAATACGACTGAGTAATTTAGCCCCCGCAAGGTTACCAATCTGATAACGCGGCGTGATCACACTGGCTAGCTGAGGCACCATAGATTGACCAATATCATGGCCATGAAAGCCTACAACCCCCATGTGTTGAGGAACAGAAATATTATTTCTTTGACACTCAAAAATAGCACCAATAGCCAAATCATCATTAGTACAAAATATACAGTCAGTATCTGGGTGTTCAGTACGTGTTTTTTGCAATAATTTAGCGCCCAAACTAAACGACGAAGCTTCATTTGTCATCACACTTTTAGGAGTAAGCCCCCTTAGTAACATTGCGTCGCTATAGCCTTGAAACTTCAATTGTGTGCGCATATCTAACCTTGCACCAAGGTAAACAATATTCCGGTAGCCTTTATTTAAAAGCGCATTGGTCATCTCAAAAGCAGCTTTAGCGTTATCAAAACCAACCGCTTGGTGTATTGGAGTGTGATGAATATCCATTATTTCAACCACAGGAATACCCGCCATAGCAATCATTTTTCGGGTTCTGTCGGTATGCGTTGTTTCCGATAAAATTAGCCCATCTACATGATATGATAATAAATATTAAACTCTCTTTTCTTCAATTTCGGGGCTATAGCCATAATGCGCGAGCATTGTTTGATACCCAGCAGGCTCAGTAATATCTTCAATTCCGCGAATAACTTGCGAAAACACTTGATTAGTTAACGATGGGACAAGCACACCTATAGAGTAGCTTTTGGCATTGGATAATAAATCAGGGGCTTTATTAGCAATATAACCAAGTGAATCTATGGCTGCTTTAATTTTGATTTGAGTTGTTGCTGATACTTTCTCTGGGTTACGTAAATAACGACTTACCGTCATTTTAGTTACCCCTACTGCATCCGCTATATTTTGAAGTGAAGAGCGTTTATTTTTTTTCATCACAGGTAATTAATTTATTATGTTACAAGTAACATAACAATTATAATCGCGGTTAGCCACTTTTAAGCTATTTTTCTAGGTAAATTTAACCTTATTGATAATATCTATACTGCCTAGGCTTACTTAAATCAACTGATTATCAAATTAGATACTTAATTATATGCTTTTCAATGAAAAAAATACAAATGCCTCAGTGTATAGAGGCATTTTAAACGATGTTATTACTTATAAATAGCTTACGCTTTATCGAGCGCTTGACTTACATCTGCAATAATATCGTCGATATTTTCAATACCAATCGATAAACGCACTAAATCACGGCTCACACCCGCATTAGCGAGTTCTTCATCATTAAGCTGACGATGCGTGGTTGATGCAGGATGACACGCTAGCGACTTAGCATCACCGATGTTTACCAAACGCAGTATCATATTGAGTGCGTCGATAAAACGAGTGCCTGCTTCCAAGCCACCTACAATACCAAAACTTAATATACCCGATGCTTTACCATTAGTTGTTTTTTTACACATTGCGTTGTATGGACTTGACGCTAAGCCTGCATAGTTAACCCATGAAACTTTAGGGTGCTTTTGTAAATACTCAGCCACCTTTTGTGCATTTTCGCAGTGACGTTCCATTCGCAAACCTAAGGTTTCAAGGCCAATTAGAATGTCTGATGCATTTTTTGGTGCAAGTGCCGCACCGGTATTTCTAAGCGGAACCACTCTACAGCGACCAATAAACGCGGCTTCTGCAAAGGCTTCGGTATAAACAACATTATGATAAGACGGATCTGGCTCGTTCATCATGGCAAAGCGTGTTGCATTAGCTTTCCAATCAAACTTACCTGAGTCCACAATCATTCCACCTATGGCTGTACCGTGCCCATTTATATATTTAGTTAAAGAATGCACCACTATATCTGCACCCAACTCGAATGGGCGGCATAAGTACGGCGTTGCAACTGTGTTATCAACAATAAGGGGCACACCTTTACTGTGTGCTATTTTGGCTAATCGGGCAATATCAACAATATTACCTGCAGGGTTGCCAATTGATTCACAAAATACTGCTCGAGTATTATCATCTATTGCGTTTTCAAAGGCCTCAAAGTCATCTGCTTTGATCATCCGTGCTTCAATTCCTTGGCGTGGTAATGAATGTGCAAATAAGTTGTAAGTGCCGCCATATACTTGGCTAGTACTAACAATGTTGGTGCCAACTTCACATAAACATTGAATTGCGTAAGTAATTGCTGCCATGCCAGAGGCTACAGCCAGTGCGCCTACGCCCCCTTCCATAGCCGCGATACGCTGCTCTAATACTGCGTTAGTCGGGTTCATAATACGGGTGTAAATATTACCAGGTACTTTTAAATCAAATAAATCAGCACCATGCTGGGTGTTATCAAACGTATAAGATGAAGTATTATAAATTGGCACTGCTGCAGACTTTGTGGTTGATTCTGATTCGTAGCCATGATGCAGCGCTAAAGATTCTAGTTTCATTAGTATATTCCCTGTTATTAATTTACTTAGCGTTAAATTAGCACTTATATGCTACTAAGTGCACTTGAAATATACTAATGACAATTGAAATTTTTAACCTTTAAAAACAACCACTGTTAACTTTTAAAGCTATAACTAGTTTAGCTGTAAACTAAAACCAATAATAAAGAGTATTACGCCTAAATAAATAATACATGCAGATTCATATTTTTTGATGTCTCACCTGCAATCAGGTCGCACGTGCCTTTATATATCCCTTTGCACACCAATAATACTCCCCCTGTTAGTCTATAATTATTTAAATTTATATTACCTTTTTCATCTGTAATAATGCGTAAATAACCAATAAGTATAATAATACTTGCCGATATTAATAATCCAATTTTTAAACTTTCCATGGGTATGCTCACTTTTAATTTAAGTGCTTAGTTTAATATTGATAGTTTGATAGGACGTTATACTTATTAACGCTACTTTTAACTTCACTATTTAAATTGGCTAATAGTGCGTACATCTTAGTTATATTATGCCTAAGCTGTTAGGATACGCCGTCTAAATAATGTAGAACGGTTATATAAGTATAATGTCTAAATTTTTCTTTATGGGTAAGCCCGATATAATGGGTAAAAATAACAGTAACGGTTTTAGTCCTAAGCGCAATGAAAAAGTGGGCAGCGAGCTTCATCCATTATCGTTAGTGGTTAATTCACCACAACGCAAGTTAGAAGTAGAAGCAATAGTACAAGAACATAGGTTATTTGCTACAGTAGAGCTTAATACTCAAAGTGATGAAGATATAAGAGAGCTTGAATTCGCGCTGGTTAAGTCTACACCGCAAGTATTCGATAAAGTCCCTGAGCGTAACTCTCCTTGTTTATGCGGTAGTGGTAAAAAGTATAAAAAGTGTTGTGCTTAAATTATAGCTCATAATTTAATCTCCTTTCTCATTCTTTAATATAAAAATGCCACCTGTTAATAACAAGTGGCATTTTATTATTTGCTATAAAGTTCAGCTAAAATAAAGGTTCGGCTTTATTTTTGCGCTTAACTTATTTTACTATTTTCATTTCATCTAATAAATTTTGGGCATTATCTACCTTGTCCATTACCCATAGCATGTAACGAGAATCTACGTGAATTGAGCGGTTTAGTTCTGGGTTATAATCCCAATCGCCAATGATGCTTTCATATACGCCATCAAACAATAAACCCACCAGCTCGGCTTTACCATTGAGTGTTGGCGAGCCTGAGTTACCGCCGGTTGTATCTACGTTTGATAAAAAGTTAACAGGTACTGTGTTCATGCCGCCGGTGTAATCACCGTAAAGTTTCGCTTTAATTTGCTGTTGTAGCTTTTTAGGTGCATTAAATGGCGCTACATTGGTATTTTTAGCCAGTAAACCTTCTAATGACGTAAATGGTGTTGCCACTAAACCATCTTGTGGTGAGTAGCCTCCTACCGTGCCGTAAGTTACTCGTAATGTGCTGTTTGCATCTGCATATACGGCCTTATTTTGTGCTTTATTAAAGGCAATAATAGCGCTCATTAATTGTGGGCGAGCAGCTTGTAACTTGCCTGCAAGTGCTTTTGATTTATCTTCTTCAGTTTTCATTACTGCAAATATCGCTTTAGCGTATTGCATAAATGGGTCTTGGCTTTGGTTTAGCTGGCTAAACGATTGCTCAAACAATGAATTGCGTACAAGTTCGTTATCAAGTGTTGATTTAGTATACATTTGCTCAAGCAATGCACTTTGTTTCGCTTTATCAAAACCATTTTGTAGTTTAAATGCCTTATCAACCTCGCTAAAGCGCTCTTCTTTCGGAAGTGCGGCATAAAGCTCTAAAAAGTGCAGTAAAATAGCTTTATCTACATTGGCATCAAAGCGACGCGTCATACGCTCAAGCCCAGCTTTAATGCGCGGTAAGTCACGCTCTTGGTATCCAGACTCTCGCTCTGCATTTGGCTTTTGTTGCTCATACGCTAAACGGTATAAGCTGCGAGCGGTACTGATCATTTGTGATCTGTGTACATAACCTAACATACGATCGCGCTCGCTATGCAGTTGCGATTGCGTTACTAATGCCGATAGCTCATTTAAAACATCGCCATATTGCTGCTTGCGTGTTTTATCACTATTTATCCATTGAGTTAGTTCTTGCTCAAACTGTTTTTTGCGCTCAAACATGGTGCCTTTTTTAAAGCTTTCTATCATTGAGCCATAGTTTTTAATGTAATTATTGTAACCTGCAATAGTGCTTTCGTAAGCTATACGCGCTTTACTGCCGTCCTCTGCGTTTTCTTCAATAAGTGCTACGTATTTTGAATTATGTTCACGCGCTTTAGGATAGCTGTCGTTAAATACGTTATCTACTTCTGCAGCAATACGGTAACGGTTAGTACGCCCCGGATAGCCTGTTACCATTACAAAGTCGCCCTCTTGCACACCTTTAGCACTTACACTTAAGTAAGAATCGGGTTCATAAGGTACGTTATCTTCGCTGTACTGTGCTGGTTTACCATCTTTTCCTACATACGCACGGTAAAAACCAAAGTCGCCGGTATGGCGCGGCCACATCCAATTGTCTATATCACCGCCATATTTACCTACGCCCATAGCGGGAGCGTATGCTAAGCGTACATCTTTTATTTCTAGCGACTTAATGAGGTAATACTCTAAGCCACCATGAAACGAATACACATTACAACGATAGCTCTCATCGGCTTCACACTGAGCTACTAATGCTTTTTCGTTTTTTTCAAGGGCATCGTAGCGTGCTTTAGCACTTAACTTTTGAGTGTCTTTAATTACTTTGTCGGTAACGTTAGTTACGGTTTTAGTAACATAAACACGAGAGCCAGGAGCTGCGGGTAAATCTAGCGCTGGAGTTTTAGCTAAAAAGCCATTTTTTAAAATATTATTATCGGTTGTTGAGTTGTATTGAATAGAGCCATAAGCACAGTGATGGTTTGTTACCACCAAACCTTTTGGCGATACAAATGATGCCGTACAACCACCTAGGCTAATTACCGCATTCATCGGGAATTCGGTTAATTTTGAAATAGATTTAGCATCTATTTCAAGCCCTTTGGCTTTTAATATTGATTCTAATTCTGGAAGCTGATGTGGTTGCCACATGCCTTCATCTGCAATTGCAGTGCTTGAGAGTGTAATTGCTAAAGTTGATGCTATTGTAGCGACAAGAGGTGTTAAACGCATTATAGAGTCCTTTTTATTGTTTCTATAACAGGTTACTCGTGAAGTATTATGCAGGTCAATACCGTGGTAATAAATTGTTACAATGTGGCCTATAAACCCTCATATATAGCGTTAATAGCAAATTGTGGCAGCTATATTTTGTATTTACTTATAACTACTTTATATAATATGTGATTATTTATAAAAACCTTGGTGAAAAATCCAATAACAACTCCTCAGGTAATGGCTTACTAAAATAGTAACCTTGAACAAAATCACAATTTAACTCACCAAGTAAAACAAGCTGCTCTTTCGTTTCCACTCCCTCTGCAACCACGGTTAACCCTAAGCTATGCGACATGGCTATAGTTGCTTTGACTAAATTACAGTCTTCTTTTTTGGATGTAATGCCATTAATAAACATGCGATCTATTTTTAAAACATTAAAAGGGTACTGCCTTAAATAGCTTAATGATGAATACCCAGTACCAAAGTCATCCATTGATAGCTTTATGCCCAATTTAGTTATTTCTTGCAAGGTGTCATTTATATTCAATTTAGCATTCATTAACACCCCTTCGGTAATTTCTAACTCTAAATATTTAGCCTTTACATCTAGCTCGCTAAGAGTGTCTTTTATAAAACTAAGTAGGGATGTGTCTCTAAATTGACTTGGGGATAAATTAACAGCCATAGTATATTTATGGTGTTGCCCTTTATTAAAGCACTGATTTTGCCATTTTTTTAAAAACTGTAAGGCTTGCTTAATAACAAACTTCCCAATGGGGATAATCAATCCATTATGCTCGGCTATTGGAATAAATTCATCGGGCGGTATATTCCCCAGCACTGGGTTATACCAACGTAGCAAAGCTTCCGCGCCAGTAACATGTTTATTTTTAACATCTAACTGCGGTTGGTAATATAGTTCAAATTCATTACGCTGTAACGCACCTTGCATCTGCTCCTCTATCGCAAGGCGACGCTGAATTACTACGTTCATTTGTGGAGTAAAAAACGAGTAACTATTACGTCCCAAGGCTTTTGCTTGATACATTGCCGTATCTGCATTGCGTAAAAGATCAGACGCTGTATCGCCATTTTCGGGGTACATAGCAACCCCAATACTCATAGTGAGTACAAGTTCTCTCCCTTCAATTTTAAATGGCGAGGTAAAACTTTTCAGTAGCTTTTCTGCAATATCTATTGCGTTATAATGACTATTAATACCCCGCAACAGTACAATAAATTCATCTCCTCCTAAACGCCCTATGGTGTCTTCTTTGCGAATGACTTGCTGTAATCTTGCAGCTGATTTAACCAGTAGCTTATCGCCTAGTTCATGGCCAAACGAGTCATTTACTTTTTTAAAGTTATCTAAATCAATAAAAAGTACAGCCACATGCCCCTTGTTTCTTTGTGCTTCAAAAAGCATATGCGATAGTCGGTCAAGTGCTAAAAAGCGGTTAGGTAAAGAGGTTAAATTATCATAATAAGCTTGTTTACGGATCAGCTCTTCTGCATCGTGCTGCTCGGTAATATCTCGAATAATAACCATAACTTGCTGGTATTGCGAAACATGGTTAATTCTTGCCTCAAAGTACACAGCTCCCTGCGACATAGTTAGTTGATATTGAAAGCTCACCATTTGTTTTTGGCTTAAGGCTTGGGAAATATTTTTTCTAAACTTACTGCTAACATCGTCTGGTAATAAATCAAACATACTGCTACCAATAAATTGCTGAGGTAAAGCATAAAGATTACTGCTACTACTGCTGCTGGCTTGATAATCAAGGATTTTGCCATCTTCTTGCATTACAAAAAATAGATCAGGAATAGCCTCAAATATTGTTTCCAACATTTTCTCTCTAAACATAGCCTGTTCTTGCGCCTGTTTAACATCGGTTAAATCAATATCAATACAATACATTTGTTTAATGCCATATTGATTTATAAACATTACATGGCTTGAAAACACCGAAACATCATTATTATTTTTATCACGAAGAGTTAGCTCTGCTGCAGGAATTTCTATTCCTTTTGTGATCCAATGAGTATGGGCAGCAATCACTATCTCTTGTAAATCACTTGGTATAATTAAGTCTTCAATTTTCTTACCTGTTGCTTCACTTTTTGTATAGCCATAGAGTACTTCGCTGCCTTTATTCCAATAAATAACACGGCGTTGTTCATCATACCCCTGTACAGAAATAGCATTCACAGCATCAAATAATTGATGTAATGGGTCATTAACAACATATTGGTGAGCTAAAGTATGTATATTATTTTTAGATTTCATTCTGATTAATTACTAAACAATACTTAATGTTAATAATAGAACGAAATAATTAAATTAACACTTAAAGGAGCGAATAAATGCTTTTAGGTAATGCGGCAATATAAGAGTGTAAAAATAAAAAGGAGCCGTTGCTCCTTTTAGTTATTAGTTTTTAACTCATTAATGTTAATCTTTTTTAGCGTTATTAGGATGCTCAACACCTATCCATGCTTTAAACAACGCCTTTTGTTCACTCGATGCTTGCTTATTAGCAATCACCTTTTTAGGTTTATCAAAATCTTCTGATAAAACTAAACTGGTGCTAGCAAGTGCATCGCGGCGAATGTAATCAATTGTAATTTTATCCCCTACTTTATACATTTCTAGGCTGCTGGTTAAATCCTTACCAACGTGATGCTTATTAATAGCAACAATTTTATCATCTGTTGTTAAGCCTGCCTGCCATGCACTGCCACCGCGTTTAACATGCGAAAGCGTAAGGAGTTGGCCGGTATTTTTTGCCACAGCATTTATACTCGCTAAGGCTTTCGCTTTTTCTGGACGCTCAAATGTTAAACCTACTTTATTGAGTAACTCGTCAAAATTTAGTGAAGCTGGCGAGTCGACATTAGTTTGCCACCAAGTGTTGTAATCACGCCCGGTTAGGTCTTTTAAAATATTGAGTACATCTAAAGAAGTAAAACCTGCAGGTAATTTATGTTGCTTATAAAGTGCCTTGTGTACATCGCGATAACTTATTTTACCTTGGCTTTTTTCTAGTAAATCAATATCTAAAGCAAGAGATAACAATGAGCCTTCTGAATAAATGTTAGTAGAGTAATTACGCGCGTGGTCCCCGCCTTGGTTTATCCACTTATCAAAGCTGGTTTCGCTGGCGCTTTGTACTTCGCGACCAGGTGTTTGTAGATGACGATTAATTGTTTTACTCAGTAGGTTAAAAAACTCATCAGTGCTTTGAATGCCTGAACGCACTAATAAATGATCTTCAAAATAGCTGGTTGAGCCCTCTGCTATCCAAAGTAATTTAGAGTAATTCATATTGGTGTAATCGTAAGGTGTAAGGCCCGCTGGGCGGTATGCTTTAACGTTCCAAGTATGAATAAATTCATGTGCCGCAGTGCTTATAAAGGCTAAGTAATCTTCGCGCTTCGCAAATCGGTCTCGCGGGCGCTGAATAATAGTCGAATTTAAATGTTCAGTAGCACCACCCGCTCCCGATGTTGCATGCACCATAAATACATAACGTTCATACGGGTAGCCATCCCAAATTACATTACCAGTAGCCACTAATTTTTTTAGATCAGTTAGCATGAGCTCTACATCATAATTACCATCGCCCCATATAACTAAATCGTATTCACGGCCATCAACTTTAAAGGTGTGTAATTGGTTAATACCTGTCTCGATTGGTGAGTCTACAAGTACGTCATAATCTGCCGCCTTAAATGTATTTTTACCTTTGTTATTTTTCATTCCAGAAACAGAGCGCCACTGTTTAGGCACCTCTAAATTAACCGTAACGGGTTCTTGGCGAAATGAGTCACTAAACATAAAAAAGCCTGATGCATCAATAAATGCATGGCTGTCATCAATATGGCGCGCACGTTTGCCAAGCTCATTTGCGTATACTTGATATGCTAAGTTAACTTTAGTTGGTTTATTTAAATGTACACGCCAGGTGCTGTGATCAATTTTTTCCCACTTTAGGGGGTTACCCGTACTGTCTTTTGCATCAAAGTAACGCACCCCATTGGCTAAATTTAATATTTCGTAACGCCCAGTGCGCCATGCAGGTAATTTAATGTCTAAATGCGCTTGTGCCGTTTTGGGAAACTCTACCGTAACATTACCTAAGTGGTGCTGTGGCTGAGAAATGTTTAATGAATAATTTACATCAGCAAACGTAGGGGCTGAACATGCGGCTAAAATAGACAGCGCTAATAGCTTTTTCATAATGGCTCATAAAGATAACTTAGTGTGTAAAGAAGACTAACAAGGCGCTATTTAAAAGTGAATTAAAAGCGATAAATAGACTTTTAGATACGTTTATTGGCAATATCTCATTAAAAACACAAAGTTTTTAATGAGATAACTACACTTAATATAAATTTGTTGTAAACTTAACTGATACTAATTAACACAATGGCGGTATGTTTAGGTGCCTGATAAATCTAATCCTATGGACAAAAAACTCAAACAAGCTATTGAACAACGAATAGTAATTGAGAGCGCAAGGAAAACTCAAGTAGATACTCTGTCAAATTTTGCAGCTAAATTATCTTTAAGCTGTAAGGGTCTTGATATTGAATTAGATAATCGCCTAGCCAAATTTAGAAGCGCACTTAATAAAGGAGTTAGCTTTGAGCACTTATCGCCGTTAATTAATGATATTTTAGTACTTTTAAAAAACCAAGAAGCCATTCAACTCGCTCATCAACGCGATTTACGCACAAGTGTAAAAAATGCAGGTAAACAATTACAAAAAACCAATGGTTTACCTGACAACACACGCAGAACACTGCGTAACTTGTTAGATAATGAACTTGATGCCGTTCAGTCAACCCATGGTTTTATACCGCTATTAAATCAATTAATTACTATTTATAACCAAGCATTGCACACTAAATTTAATGCAATACCCGCAGAACAACATACCGATACTCCAGCAATTGCTAAAAAGTTGTTAGAACTTGCCCACCAGCTGGTACTTGAAGATGAAGCAGCTGAGCAAATTCAATCGATAAGAACCACTATTTTACAAAGTAATACAGTAGATGACTTACTCGCTGCGGCGATTGAAATTATTAGTATTATTGTAAAAAACATTAATAACGAGCGCCAATCAGCGCAAAGCTTTTTAGTGTCTTTAAATAAAACCTTAGAAGAGTTACACCATTCGATTTTTTCGACCAGTAAACATTCCGAATCTATGGGAATTGAGTTTGACGTATTAAATAAGCGTATAAAAACTAAAATTAATAATCTTAATGAACAAACTAAGAGTACCACTTCAATTTCATCGTTAAGAAAATTGGTTGATCATGAATTAAAATCCCTCGGTGAAGATTTTATTGCCAAAGAAGAACTTGAACGCAAAGATCGCAAAGTACTTATAACCAGCTTTGATGAAATAAATAATCGTATTGGCAGCCTAGAAAAAAAACTCACAAAGTATAAAAAGCGTCTTAACGATCAACGTTTTAAAAGCCTGTTCGATAGCCTAACTAAACTGCCAAACCGAGCTGCGTTTGATGAGCGCTATAACCACGAAATGCACTTATTTAATGTGCAAGCATCCGATGTTACTCTGGTGGTAATTGACGTAGATTATTTTAAGTCAATAAACGACAGATTTGGTCATACTGCTGGAGATATTACGCTACAAGTTATTGCTAAAGCCTTGCAAAAGTCGATAGAAAAAACTGACTTTATAGCGCGTTATGGCGGCGAAGAATTTGTACTATTAATGCCAGGTACTTCTTTGGAGCATGCCATTCCCCAACTCGAAAAGCTTAAAAAGAATATAAAAAAGATCCCGTTTAAGTTTAAAGATAAGCAAATAGAAATTACAGTGTCACTTGGCGCAACTCAGTTTAAACAAGGTGACACATTATTAAAGGCATTTGATAGAGCAGACGATGCTTTATACGAAGCCAAAAACGCAGGTCGGGATCGTCTGTGTATACGTAAATAATGTTATATAGCTCAATTGTTTTGAGTTTTATAACTAGCTAGTTTTTTACATTTTATACCAATTGTATTAAATGAGTCGTTAATTATAGCTACCGCTCTAAAAAAGTACGGCGCCTTATATATTACTTATATAAGTTCAAGTGCCCAAAATGAGTTTAACCTGCTAGAACAATCAACGCTTGTATTCAATTGGTATTAAGCAGCAAGGAGAATGCCGATGTTAATACAGTTAAACCCAACTGGGGTTTTAGATTTACTGTCGCAATTAGAAGTTGATTTATTAGAGCAATCTTCCGCTAGTGAACGCTATCGATTATTTAGAAACTGCGCGCTTGCCGTCCTCAACGTAGGCAGCCATACAGATGAAAGTAGCGACATCTACGATAAATACCAAGACTTTGATATTCGTTTAGTTAGCCGTGAGCGCGGCATAAAAATAGAACTAATTAACGCACCTGATACCGCATTTGTTGATGGTGAAATTATTACCGGTATTCACGAGCATATATTTTCTGTGATCCGCGATATTTTATTTATATGTCAAAAATACGAAAAAGATCTTAAAGAACAAAAAGCCATTACCCACATGGTTTTTGATATGCTCAGAAATGCCGATGCACTAAAAGTAAACAGCGAACCAAGCATGATTGTATGTTGGGGTGGGCATTCTATTAGTGAAGTTGAGTATAAATATACCAAACAAGTAGGCTATGAGCTGGGCCTGCGCGGCTTAAACATTTGTACCGGCTGTGGCCCTGGCGCTATGAAAGGTCCAATGAAAGGCGCTACTATTGGCCACGCTAAGCAGCGCATTAAAAACAATCGTTATTTAGGATTAACCGAGCCCAGCATTATTGCAGCAGAGCCGCCTAACCCAATTGTAAATGAATTAGTCATTTTACCCGACATAGAAAAACGTTTAGAAGCCTTTATACGCACTGCGCACGCTATCATTATTTTTCCTGGTGGCGCTGGTACTGCTGAAGAGTTTCTTTATTTATTAGGGATATTATTACACCCAGAAAATGACAAGCAGTGCCTACCGGTTATTTTAACAGGACCCAAACAAAGTGAAGCCTACTTTAAAGAGCTGTGCCACTTTATTGAAATGACACTGGGTGTAGAAGCACTCAGCAAATTTGAAGTTATTATAGATAACCCACAATTAGTAGCGCAAAAATTAAAGTCGACCATGGCTAATGTTCGCGACTATCGTAAAAGCCAAGGCGATGCATACTATTTTAACTGGACATTAAAAATAGAAAATGACTTTCAACAGCCGTTTATACCATCACATGAACAAATGGCGAACCTAGACTTGCACCTAGAACAACCAAAACAGTTATTAGCTGCAAATTTACGCCGCGCATTTTCGGGCATTGTTGCCGGTAATGTTAAAGAAGAAGGCGTAAAAGCAATTAAACAACATGGGCCTTATATTCTAAGTGGCGAGCCTAGTTTAATGAAAGCAATGGATAAGTTATTACAAGCTTATGTTGACGAGGGAAGAATGAAACTACCCGGCAGTAAATATGTCCCCTGCTACACAATCAAGGCGTGAGTTCTGTATTGAAACCCCATTTATTACTTATTGATGCGCTTAATTTAATTAGGCGCATTTACGCGGTTGACGCGAATCAAAAACATCACAGTGATGAGCAGATGCTTAAAGCAAGCTGCGCACGTGTAGCGCATACCTGCTCAAAACTTTTAAGCAGCACTAAAGCAACCCATGCCATTGCCGTATTTGATGGCGATAAAAGTTGGCGCTATCATTTTTATAAAGATTACAAACACTCCCGTGCTCCTATGCCACAAATACTTAAAGATGCATTAGTGCAATTTAAAGCCGCCATTGAAGAAACCGGTACTGTAGTGTTTGAACCAATAAACGATGAAGCTGATGATATTATTGCAACTCTTGCAAATAAGGCATCACATAACAACATCAGCAGTGTGATTGTCTCAACTGATAAAGGCTTTTTACCTTTTTTAAATGAGCATATAGCTGTGTATGATTATTTTAAAAAACATTATTTAGATCAAGATAGTATTAAGCAACGCTTTGGCGTTGAGCAAAAAAAACTAGTAGAGTTTTGGGCATTTGCTGGCGATAAAACCAATGATATTCCGGGCGTAAAAGGCATAGGCACTAAATCGGCACAGCTACTAGTTAATAACTATAGCTCTGTCGAGGATGCACTCAATGACGATGCTCTTAGTGCCAGCTTACGTAAAAAGCTAACTGAGAATATGGATATGTATGTTATTTCAAAGCAACTGGTTAGTTTACGCACCGATATAAACTTAGGCTTTAGTTTAAAGCAGTTAAGGCTTAATTAGTCGCAAGTTAATAGCACTGCCGTACGACAATACGTATACTATTAGCAGTGATGGTTAGTAGAGTAAGTAATGTTCAAAAAGTTTTTTAGATATTTAATTTTAGGTTTAGGGCTGTATGCGCTAATAGCCACGTTAGTGATCGTTTTTTATAAAGATGATCCACAAGCTATGATTTGGCAAGACAGAGAAGCCTATAATAAACGCTATATCGAAAAGCTAAAAATAGAAGACACTGCAACCCTCAATAGTGTACTCGAATATTTAGGTAGCCCAGATCTTACCTTTGCTAAGCGTGATGAGGACCAAGTATGGCAAATTGTTTTTTATCGTACCCAGCATAAAACATCTGACGGCATTACTACTATAGATGAATGTACCGGCTTATTATTTAAAAACGGGCAGCTCATTTTATGGGGTCCCAGTGCTTACGATCAATATCTAAAACCAGGTTAGGGAAACGGCATAATGGATGAGCCTGTATCAATAAAGCTAAAAAGGTTGCTTGAGCATACGCAGCTATTTTTAGCTTCATACAATAATAAAAAACAATGGCCTACCTTTTATCCGCTAGTGTGCAAACTTGCAGAGCAATACCGAACCCTTTATAAGCAAAACCCGAGTGCTCTACAAGCGCAACTTATGCTTTATAAAACTCAGTACGACTTTGCTACCAACCTTGTAATTAACCAATGTATTTTAACAACCGCACTGTGCGTAAGCCAAAATTACGATGACGAACTAAGTGAGTTGTATATTAGTGCGTCATTAATTGAGCACTTGTGCGTAGGCGCTCAACTTAATAAACTGTCCAAACAAATAGCGTTTACCAGTACCGAAAGCCAAATATGGCAATTACGCCACAAACTTGCAGCGCGCGTATTACTAACCGCAAAACAACCTGCTCATAGTATTACTCAAGTATTAGCTAAACTGAGTAAATATAAACACGCTTTAGTAAGCACCCCTAAAATAATGTTATACGATGGCGGCACAATAATTGTGGCGTTAGCTAATATTTTGGCAGTTAACCTCACGTGTAATGCAGCAAATCAGCAAATAAATTTTTATAAAGCGATAGGCGACTTATATTTGCGAACCCCAAATTTATTTGCTCAGCGGCTCTTAAAATCATTAATTGCGCATATTGGTCCTTTGCTCCCCGGGAGCCGAGTTTTATATGCCGAACAAGCAATGATTTATTTAGCAACCGACGCCGAGCAGCGCCACATACTTATTAAAAGCTTAAAGAACAAAATAGTTTGGTACAGGGTAAAAGCAACGCTTAACGATAACGCAGTACAATGGCTATGCGCTGATAAACGTATACTTTATAAAGTGTGGGATACTGAATATGTAAATATAAAAGCCGCAACTCCCAGTACCCAAAACACATTATATGATCTAATTGGGCTTATTAAACTGCAACAAGAGTATAGCTTTAACAATATAAATACTTTATTAGCCCCACATCCTAATGTTATTAAAAGCTTATGCCAAGCAGTTAAACCGTATAACAAAGAGCATCAAGCCGCTAAAAATTTAACGCATAGTTTGTCTATGGTTGGCTACAATAATGCCCCTGCTATTATACAGCGCGTGGTGTTTGAGCAACTAGTTTTTGCTATTCCGCATCCTTTACATGCTTTTTTAGTTAATCGACTCAAATGTATGGTCGATATAATGAGGCTATTGGTCTATAACAATAAGCAATATCAGTTTGAGCATATTTGTTTGCCTTTATATGCTTACGCGCATTACTTTTTAATACATTGTAGTACGCAACTTTCAAGAAAGACGCCTATAGCGCACGCCCCCAATAAATCATCCGATACACCTATGTGCGCATTTTTTGGCATAGAAAGCATGGATAGTAAGCATTTAAATCAGCAGTTATCAGCGCTTTTAAGTGATAACCCATGGACCTTTGCATTATTAGATGCCGAACAAGTAGCTAAAAACGAACTCACTGAGCAAAGTAAGCTATGGGTAGCATTTAAAGTAGTAGCACAAAGCGTGTTTAAGCCAAAAACAGCATTAACACCTTGGCAACAGCAAACACTTAAGCAGCAATTAATAGCCCAGGGCTGGGACAATCAAGCCGATTTTTATGACAAACTTCAAACATTAGCTTTGTTTGATAGTATTTAAGCTACTTATTTTAACTATAAGCAGCGGTTATACCCAGTATTAATAGTATAAACTGGCAAAATGACTTAATAATTGGTATAAATGCGCCCTTGAATTCTCAAGCTCGTTCACATAAATTTTCTAACAAGCAGTTGCTCCCTCGGAGCCACAATTTATGTGCAAATCAAACTCTTTAAAGGATAAGTTAATGGCCAAACAAACCATAACAGTGATCAAAGGCGACGGCATCGGCCCTAGCATTATCGACTCAGCACTTGAAATACTAAAAGCCGCAGGATGCGATTTTGATTATGAATTTGTTGATGCTGGCCTAGCTGCACTTGAAAAAACAGGTGAGTTACTTCCGCAAGACACAATCGATACTATCGCTAAAAACAAAATCACCTTAAAAGGTCCTTTAACAACGCCAGTTGGTGAAGGCTTTACTTCTATAAACGTAACACTACGTAAGCAATTTGGTTTGTACGCAAACGTACGTCCTGTTAAATCGTTTGTAGGCACAAAAGCACGTTATGATGATATTGATATCATTACTATTCGTGAAAACACCCAAGGTATGTACTCTGGCGCTGGTCAAATTGTAAGTGAAGATGGTAACGAAGCAGAAGCAAAATCTGTTATTACTCGCGAAGGCGCAGAAAAAATCGTAACGTTTGCTTACGAGCTAGCAGTACGTGAAGGCCGTAAAAAAGTAACAGCGGTACATAAAGCAAATATTTTAAAATCTACATCAGGCCTATTTTTAAAAGTAGCGCGTGAAGTTGCTGAGCGTTTCCCAGAAATTGAATCAACCGAAATGATTGTTGATGCAACCTGTATGAAACTAGTAATGACGCCAGAAGAGTTTGACGTAATAGTAACCACAAACTTATTTGGTGATATTTTATCAGACCTATGTGCTGGTTTAGTTGGCGGCTTAGGCATGGCACCAGGTGCTAACATTGGCGAAGATACTGCAATTTTTGAAGCAGTACACGGCAGTGCGCCTGATATTGCAGGTAAAAACTTAGCTAACCCTACTTCTGTAATTTTAGCGTCTATTCAAATGCTTGAGCATTTAAACATGGGCGACACCGCAGAGCGCATTAGAAGTGCAGTTGCTGATGTGATTAAGTCAGGCGATCGTACTACTCGCGATTTAGGCGGCAGCCACGGTACAACAGACTTTACTCAAGCTGTTATCGACCGTTTGTAATATAAAGTATAAAGTACATACATAAGTACTTGTAAGCGTACTGATATAAAAAGCCAGCAATTGCTGGCTTTTTAATATTCCAACTTATAAAACTGCATAAAACCTCCTTTTATCCACTTTCAAACTTCAAAAAACAACTAATTCCAGCACAAAAATAGCATGATGAGAAAAAACAATGCAAAAAAGCCATTTCGCGGTTGACATACTCCCTCAAAACCCTTAAAAATAACCACATACACAATTTTAGTTTAAAGCAGTATTAACGCTTTGTAATAGAGTAATTAATTATGAATACTACAATTCGCCTATTAGTCGTACTCGTACTGGTCTTAGTTATAAGCCCAGCGGGGATGTATTGAAAGGTGATACTGCTTTTTAAAAACCCCCGCCCCATGCGGGGGTTTTTTTATGCATAAAAATAACGGCAGAGGAATGAGGATGAGCAAACAACAATATAATGGTTCTGAACTAGTTGTTCAGGCATTAAAAGAATTAAAGGTTAAATACATATTTGGCTACCCCGGGGGGTCAGTATTAGATTTATACGATGCGCTTTTCCAGCAAGACGACATTGAACATATTTTAGTTCGTCATGAGCAAGCCGCCACACATATGGCCGATGGTTATGCGCGTGCTACTGGCGATGTAGGCGTAGTACTGGCAACATCAGGCCCTGGTGCTACAAACTGTATTACCGGCATTGCTACAGCCTATATGGACTCCATTCCAATGGTCGTGCTATCGGGGCAAGTACCTACCAACTTGATTGGTGATGATGCTTTTCAAGAAACTGATATCGTTGGTTGCTCGCGCCCTATAGTAAAGCACAGCTTTAACTGCAGAAGCGCAAAAGATATCCCAACTATTTTAGCTAAAGCTTTTTATATTGCCAGCACAGGCCGCCCAGGCCCAGTGGTAGTAGAGCTGCCAAAAGACATGCTAAACCCTGAGATAAAGTTTGATTATGAATTTCCTAAATCTACCGATTTAAGAACTTACAACCCAAACACTAAAGGCCACTCAAAACAAATACGCAAAGCCGTTACCGCCATACTAGAAGCAAAAAAACTGGTAGTGTACTCTGGCGGCGGAATTGTAATTTCAAACACTTCTGAGCAATTAACTCACTTGGTAGAGTCACTAAATGCGCCAATTACCAATACCCTTATGGGGCTAGGTGGCATTTCAGGCGTGCATCCAAACTTTGTAGGCATGCTAGGTATGCATGGCACCCTTGAAGCCAATAAAGCCATGGCTAATGCCGATGTAATATTAGCATTAGGGGCGCGTTTTGATGATCGGGTCACCAATAATGTGCAAAAATTTTGTCCCAACGCCACTATAGTGCATGTAGATGTTGATCCAACGTCTATTTCTAAAACAATTAAAGCTCACATTCCGGTAGTTGGCTGTCTTGCAACCGTACTAGAGCAGCTACAAGCTGGTATTGATAAGAGCCCTATTCAAATTGATCGCAGCGCCCAAGAAGATTGGTGGCGTCAAATTATCAGCTGGCGCGAACAAAAGTGCTTAAGCTATAACACCGATGGCGATGCAATTAAACCGCAAGCCGTAATTGAAGCGGTTTATAAAGCCACCAATGGCGACGCTTATGTAAGCTCCGATGTTGGCCAACATCAAATGTTTGCAGCCCAGTATTACCCGTTTAAACATCCGCGTCAGTGGATCAACTCAGGCGGCCTTGGCACTATGGGCTTTGGCTTACCTGCTGCCATGGGTGTAAAACTTGCTTTTCCGGATAAAGAATCGGTATGTATTACTGGCGACGGCTCTATTCAAATGAATATTCAAGAGCTAGCTACGTGTTTACAATATAACTTAGCGGTAAAAGTCGTTTCATTAAATAACCGCTCTTTAGGCATGGTACGCCAATGGCAAGATATGGTGTATGGCGGGCGTCATTCATCATCTTACATGGAGTCTTTGCCTGATTTTGTTAAATTAGTAGAAAGCTACGGCCATGTAGGTATTAAAGTAAACACCCTAGATGAGTTACAACCGGCTATCGACAAAGCCATGTCGATTAACGATCGTTTAGTATTTTTAGACATTCTTGTAGACGAAAAAGAACATGTATACCCAATGCAAATTAAGTTTGGTGGCATTGATGAGATGTGGCTACGTAAAGGAGTAAAAGCATAATGCGTCGTATTTTATCTATATTATTAGAAAACGAACCAGGAGCACTGTCGCGTATTGTAGGATTATTTTCGCAGCGTGCTTATAACATCGACAGCCTAACGGTTGGCACAACGGATGATCAGTCTTTATCGCGCATTACTATTACCACTATGGGTGATGACCGTGTAGTAGAGCAAATTACCAAACAGGTAAACAAGCTTGTTGATGTACTAAAAATTATTGATTTAACCGAAATGAGTCATATTGAGCGTGAACTATTATTGGTTAAAGTATTTGCCCAAGACGAAACAACACGCGCAGCGGTTACCCGCGTAGCAGATGTATTCCAAGGGACTATTTTAGATATGGGCCGGCTAAGTTATAGCCTACAGTTAGTGAGTAGCACAGATAAAATTGAATCATTTTTAGATACGCTACGCCACGAAACCGACATTATTGAGGTAGTGCGCTCTGGTGCAGTTGGCATTGGCCGTGGCGATAAAGCCCTAAAAGCCAAATAAATAACTAAAAAGTTAATCCACCTTAATAAAGGTGGATTAACTTTATTACAATTATTAAATGTAATTATAATGTTATCAAGGTTGGCAAATATTTTAGGCATAAAAAAAAGGGCTAAAAGGCCCTCTTTTCATTTAATTAGATAAACCTACAATTAAAGGTTTACTTGATCTTTAAGACCTTTACCTGCTTTAAAGCTTGGGATAGTTGCCGCTGCGATTTGGATCTCAGCACCCGTTTGTGGGTTACGGCCAGTACGTGCTGCACGTTCTTTAACCGAAAAAGTACCAAAACCAACTAACGCTACTGAATCACCTTCTTTTAAAGAAGAAGTTACAGCGCCAGTAAACGCGTCAAGAGCGCGTGTAGCAGCGGCTTTAGAGATTTCTGCATCAGTAGCAATTTTTTCAACTAATTGAGCTTTATTCATTATTTGATTCCTATTCGTTATTATTTTGCCTTCGCAAAACCTATCTTTATGCATTTTTGAAGAGTTAGCAACAGCAAATTGCATTTTTTGCTTAAAATCTTATAAAATGCGTAAAATTAAAATAATTATCGGTAAAATACAGCGTGTTGAGTTAACAAAGACTTAATTTAAGTGCAATTTTAACGCAAGTTAAGCCACAAAGTCATAAGCTATATTTTTTCGATAACCAAGGTAACTTCCCCAACTTCGATACCAAACTTAACAATAGACGTACGGTTTATCAAGCGAGTTTGTGTTACCAAGTACATCCAATCATCAAAGTTTACCGTTAAAGTGCTGCCATCGTACGGCAGTTCAACAGCGTAATTCCAATGAAATACACTGCCATCACTTTTCCCTTTAGCTGTGCCTAAAACATCATCTGCAGTGCCGGTTAAACTCTTGTCATCATTGAGTGTTACTTTCCAAATACGTTTTTGAGTTTCACCATCATCATAAATAAAATCTTCTTCTATAACGCCTTGGTTGCCCTCCCAGCTTGCATGCATGTCAACCACGAGCTTGCGGGTTAATTCACCTTTATAGTCTTGTACAACGCCATAGGCTTTTAAATTTCCGCTAAAAAACGTTTTAAAGTCAAATTCTGGAGAGGTGTTATTGTAATGTTCGACATTGGGGGCAGAGCAACTTACCAATAACAGCGCACATATAGCGGCAAAGGTTACTTTTGCATAATTTAAAATCGTCATATTAATTTCCTAATAATTGCTTTCGAAGTGCGGGCTCAGAGGTATTTTCGCTCAGCCAAATCGCCAAAAAGTCAGCGGCAAAGCCAGGCTCATTAATTTCACCAATGTGTTTATCATTATGGTAAAAAACACTAAGCCCTTGCTTGTCTGTTACGAGCGTTAACGACTCGCCTTTTTTTATATTTGGCCACATCGCTAATAATTTATCGCTATATTGCGTTGTTAGCTGTTTTTTACCTAAATGTTGCCACTGCTCGTTGGTCGCTTTTACTATGTCTTTAGCAGCAAAGTCACGCAAATAAGTCAGCTTAAATTTAATCGGATTATCGCCTAGCTTATACTCTCCTGTTGTAGTAAATAATGTAGCGTCGTATACATCCCAAAATAAATACTCCATCCGCGCATCCCCTACCTTCGTTAAGCTAATTTGTGCCACAGCAACACAACTCGTTGTGAGTAAACAAATACACAGTACTTTAAATATAGCGTTCATGGTAAATCCCTTCAGGTAAGTGAATAATCATACGGGAGCGGCAAGGGCGAGGATCAGCGAGTAATAAGTAATTTAAGTTTTAAATTAGCTAAAATAATTAAAGTAAATACAGCAGCCCAAAGAGCACCGTATACCAGCCAAAACTCCAATAGTGGCAGGCCTAAATTTAGCACTTCAAAGCGCGCGCCGGCCCAGTAACTTGCAGGGGAAAACACAAGGCAAATAATAAATACTTGCCAAAGTTTTAGTGAGATTAAAAAGCGCATTGAGGTGTTTATGCTAAGCAGTAATGCAAACCACAATAAGGCAAGCCAAACAGGAAATGGGGATACTTTAAACTCTAATAAGCCACTTTTAACGGCAATAAACTCGCTCAATAAAGCCAAGGGCAAAGCCACTAAAACCAGTAATGCGTCGTGCTTCTTTTGTTTTGATAAATAAAACATCAACGCAATAATAGCGCTACTAAACACAACAGAGCTTGATTCAAGCAGTAAGGATAAAAACCACACTGCTTGAAATAACACAAAATTAATAACCGAGTGCAATTTCATCATCAGTACTGATAAAACGTGGTTTACGCGCCATTAAATGCACGGTACTAGTTGCACGTGCTCTAAATGCACCTTCGCAGTAAGCAAAGTAAAATAACCACAAACGATAAAAGCGCTCATCAAATTTAGAGCTGTCTAAGTCTGGCCAGCTTTGTATAAAGCGCGTACGCCAATCGGCAAGTGTACGTGCATAATGGGCACCAATATCGTTTACGGTATGAATAACCATATCGGTATTATTTTTAATTTGTTCACTCATTTCATTTAACGATGGCAAACAACCACCAGGAAAAATATATTGCTGAATAAAATCTGAATTTTTTAAATAATGTTTATAACGCTGATCGCCAATAGTAATCGCCTGAATAAGCATAGCGCCATCATCTTTTAATAACGCACTACATTGAGTAAAAAAGCTTGGTAGGTAATCGTGCCCTACCGCTTCAATCATCTCAATTGAAACCAGTTTATCGTATTGCCCTTTAAGTGAACGGTAGTCTAATTTAAGCAAAGTTATTTTATGTTCAAGCCCAAGTTGCTTCACTTTTTGTTCAACATAGTCGTGCTGCTCATCAGATATAGTCGTGGTAGTAACATAGCAGTCGTAATGAGTAGCTGCATAAATTGCGAATGCCCCCCATCCGGTGCCTATCTCTATTACCGAGTCGCCTTTTTGTAGTTCAACTTGTTCACAAATTCGATGTAACTTATATTGTTGAGCTTGCTCTAAGGTTGCTTCTTTTTCGGGATAGACTGCACACGAATAGAGCATTTCTTTGCTTAAAAACGATTCGTATAAATCATTCCCTAAATCATAATGAGCAATAATATTTTTTTTCGAACCCGATTCTGAGTTTTTGTTTTTTAAGTGATTTAAGCGATTGACAATATTACTGAAAAAAGAAAACTTTTTTTCAAAAGCATCTAATTGATTTTGATTAATTGCAAATATTTCGATCAGCTGAGTTAAGTTATCGCAAGACCATTGTCCTAAAATATAAGACTCGCCTGCGCCCACACTACCCGACAAACAAAATGCTTTGTACATTGCTTTATTATTAACAGTAATCGTTACTTTTGCAGCTGACGATAAATCGCCAAAAGTACTGCGTTCGTTATTATCAACTAACGTTATTTGCCCTGTTTGAATCGATGAAAAGGCTTTAAATACTATTTTTTTATATAAATTAGTAAGCCAGCTTCGATTATTTTGACAACGTAAATGCGTCGCTTTTTCCATAAAATCACCTATATTATTACTCTTAAACAACATAACAACTTGCTTTATGGCTTACCTGAGTGGCCTAAAAAAGGCACTCTTTTAATAAACAACTTTAATGCTTGATAATAAATACCCTTAAAAATTGACCAAGTCATCGCCGGAAAACGTTTAAGCAACCTACTTACTTGTTGCTCAGTTAATTCGTGGCGTTTTAACCTTAGTGTAGCGTCGAATAATACCTGCTCGTCGCGTATATTTTTAATCTGTATTAATGCTTTATCCTGCGTTTGTCGAATATGCCAGTGGTAGTTCATGTCCAAGTCCATAAAAGGTGATACGGAAAAGGTTTTCTTAAAGTTCACTTTTTTTTCTAACGGAACTAAATAATAGTGGCGTTCATTCCAAGGTGTGTTGCTAACCTCTGCGATCATGTAACTAAATTTTGTATCGTTATGGCCAAAAAAATAAAAATTTACTGGGCTAAAGTAAATACCTAAACAGCGTAATTGCCCCAGCATATAAACATGGCTAAAGGTTTGTTTAACACCTAGCTTTGCAAGGTGTTTGCGCGCGCGCTCTACTAACGAAAAGGTATTTAATTGCGGGTCTTTATTTAGATAGTCTGCTTGGTTAAATTTAAGAGTTTTAAAACCTGAACTGCCCAATTGGCTATGGACACCGTTTAATTGCTGTGGGTTATTTAAATCAACCCACATCATGTACAAAGGGTAACTAAAGCTATGGCTTTTAACCGCAAAACGGCGATGTTTTACATCGCCTAAATATACAGCGCTAGTCAAATTCAACCCCAAGCTGTTTGGCAACGTCTACGCCACTATGCACCCCATCTTCGTGAAAACCGTTATACCAATACGCACCACAAAAATAGCTATTATTTTTCCCGTCAATGCTGTGCTTTTGTTGCTGCGCGGCTATCGATTCTTGGTTAAATACTGGGTGATGGTAAGTAAATTCACGTAATATCTTACTCTTTTCTATTCCTTGTAGATGGTTCAATGTTACACAAAACTGCGTATCTGACTGTAACCCTTGAAGTATATTCATTTGATACGTAACAACAGCCGCTTTATCGGTATTATTATTGAGTAAATAATTCCAACTAGCCCAGGCTGCTTTTCTGTCGGGTAATAAATTAGTATCGGTATGAAGCACCACTGAATTTTCGGTATAAGGAATAGCGCCCAACACTGACTTTTCTTGCTCGCTGGCATCGCCCAATAACGCTAACGCCTGATTTGAATGACAAGCAAATATCACTTTATCAAACTCGCTTTGCTCACCATTAGCAAACACAATGGTTACTTTATCGGCAGCTCTAGTTACTGATTTAATATCTGTATTGAGTTTAATTTTGTCGGCAAAGCCTCTAATTAGCGGGTTAATATATTGACGAGAACCACCGGGTATTACATACCATTGCGGCCTGTTTACTACATCTAATAAGCCATGATTAAAAAAGAATTTAACAAAAAATTCAACGCCTACATTTTGCATTTCTTTAATGCTGGTAGACCAAATAGCAGCGCCCATAGGTAAAATATAATGATATTTAAAAAAGTCGTTAAAATTATGCTCACTTAGTAGCTCACCTAATGAGTGATCGGCTTTATAGCTGCCTTGCTCGTGTATTGTTTTACATAATTTATTAAACCTAACTATGTCGTACAGTAAACGCCAAAACTTTGGTCTAAAAATATTACGACGCTGTGCAAATAAACTCGTAAAGGTATGGCCGTTGTATTCAAAACCTGTGGCATCGTTATGCACACTAAAACTCATTTCTGTTTCTTGCTTATCAACGCCAATACGCGCTAATAACTTTTCAAAATAAGGGTAGGTTCTGTTATTAAATACAATAAAACCAGTATCAATCGCGTGTTCAATACCATCAACTTGCACATCAACCGTAGCCGTGTGGCCACCAATGTAATTGTTTTTTTCAAATAGCGTTACATCATAGTGCTTATGCAATAAATGCCCACAGGTTAAACCTGAAACGCCAGTGCCAATTATAGCTATTTTTTTCAACGCGCTAGTCCTTTTGCAATTTTGAGCCACAGCGGCAATGGTAATATGCGCAGTGCTTTTAATATTAGTGTAAAACGATACGGAAAATGCACTTCTTTACGACGCTTGTGTATGCCTTTTATCATATAGTCTGCCGCTTTTTGCGCTGTAACGGCCATAGGCATAGGAAAGTCATTTTTATTAGTTAGAGGGGTTTTAACAAAACCAGGATGCACTAAGGTTACATCAACGTCATTTAAATCAATTGCTAAGCTTTTAGCCAAGTAGCTTACACCCGCTTTAGAAGCGCCATACGCCTCTGAGCGCGGTAGTGCTAAATAGGTTACACTTGAGCTGACTAACACCAGCTGGCCACCACTATTTATTTTAGGTAATAAAGCTTCTAAGCAATACCCCATAGCCAGTAAATTAACGCTAATGACCCGCTCAAATAAGGCGCTGTCAAAATTTCGTGCATCGTCAACGTATTCGCAGTTACCAGCATTGAGTATGACCCGATCAAAATGAGTAAAGCCAATGGTAGCCGACTTTATTTGTTGTAAGTTTGTAGCATCAAATTGGCAGGTTTGAATATTGTTATGCTTAGCAAGCTCAGCTAACTTTTCGCTGTTACGACCGCAAGCAATAACAGTATCGCCTTGCTCGGCATATTTTATTGCTAATTGTTCGCCAATACCTGAGGTAGCACCGGTAATAAGTGTGATCATAATTAGCCCGCCCTTTTATCTATAAGCTTAATAATACGGCCTAATAAAGGAATATGCTTATACAGTAGCTCGCCTACGTTAAAATAGTCGCGGTGCTCAATTATTTTGTCACCGTTAAATGTAAGCTTACTGTGCCCCTGCACAGTAATGGTGTTTCCTGAGGCTAATTTAGGATGCACATAATGCATACTCCAATACACAAAGGCGTTATTGGCAACACTGAAGGAATCAGTTATATCAAACTGGCAATGCGTAACATTGCTATACAAATTAGCAAAGTATTTGCGCAGCTCAACAATGCCATTAATGTTGTGCATTGGGTCGGTAAATTGTATATCGTCGCAGTAAATTTCACTTAATAAATCAAGGTTACTATTATTAAGTTTTTGATATATATCTACAAACTTATCTACTGGTAACTGGTTATCCATATCATACCTTAAATGCTGCTAGGGCACGCTCTCGCGCCGCTTTATGATCAACAATTGCTGGCCAATAACACGAATCACTTTGCCCCAATGAGGCTAAATAGCTATGTGGAAAGTGAATGTGTTTATCTGGCACGTTTTCAAGCTCTGGTATGTATTTACGAATAAATTCGCCGTTTGGATCAAAGCGTTCACTTTGTCTTATAGGATTAAAAACTCTAAAGTAAGGCTGTGCATCACACCCGGTACTGGCCGCCCACTGCCAACCACCATTATTAGAGGCCAAATCGCCATCTATAAGATGTTGCATAAAAAAACGCTCGCCTTTGCGCCAATCTATAAGTAGGTGTTTAGTTAAAAAGCTAGCAACCACCATGCGTAAACGGTTATGCATCCACCCGGTTTGCAAGAGTTGCCTCATCGCAGCGTCAACAAGCGGGTAACCTGTGCGGCCTTCGCACCATGCTTTAAATTCGTCATTGCTGCTACGCCAAACTACCGCGTTATACTTTTCGTTAAAATTATCGCCACGCGAAAGCTTTGGAAATTGCGCAATTAAATGCCGATAAAATTCACGCCAAATAAGCTCATTAACCCAAGTAAAGGTTTTGCTTTTTGAAGTGCTTAAGATATCGGGGTAGCGCTGCTGTATATTTATTAATAATTGCTTAGTACTAATAATACCTAGCGCTAAATAAGGGCTAAGGCCTGAGGTGCCTTTAATACTGGGAATATCACGGTGATCGTCGTAACTTGTTAGTTTATCGCAAATAAAGTTATCGACCACAGTGGCCAATGTTTTATCATCAACGGGCCATTTTTCAGAGCTGCTATCGCCTTTGAGTAAATTTGTTTCGTTTTTGCTTAACTGCGCACCGCCGCTAACGTGCTCTACAGGCCACTGCGGCAAAGAAAAATGCACCTCAATGTACTGCTTTAACCAAGCACGTTTAAATGGCGTAAATACTTTGTACATTTCATTGCTTTGGTTTTTAACGCTGCCTACCGGGGCAATTAAATCGCCTTCGTACAAGGTAAACGTAATAGAAAGCTCATCGCACTTTGCTAAAATGGCTTTATCGCGGTTTACTTCGTTTAGTTCATACTCGGTATTGGCAATTACATGCTTAACATTATTAGCCTTACAAAAATCAATGAATTGAGTTTCGCAATCAGTAAAGTATGGTGCGTCAATAATGTGTAAGGTAATGCCGTGCTCAGCAAGTTGCTGGTGCAGGTAAGTAATGCGACGTTTAAGTAAGTCAATTTGTATTGGCGCTGCTTGATGCTGCTGCCATTGTTTTTCGCAGATAAAAAAAATAGCGTGGTTAGCGCCATTATTAAGCGCTTGAATTAGCGCCTCATTAGAAAAAAGGCGCAAATCGCGCCTAAACCAAAATAATGTGTTCATTAAATACCGTAGCGTAGTTTTAATTCATTAGGATAAGGATTAAAAAATACTTGTTTTTCAAGATACTCGTTTGGGTGCACTTTTAAATGATGCTTTAGCAAAGTAAGTGGCACGTAAAGAGGCACTAAACCATCGCTGTATTCATCAATTGCTTCTCGCATTTCTTGTTTTTCGACTGACGATAAATCTTTTTTAAAGTAGCCCTGTAAATGCATTAAGGTATTACAATTATTTTTGCGTGAGGCTGGCTTTTTAAGTCCATTCATCAAACCTAAAATGTACTTATCAGCAAGCTCGGTTACGTCATCACCTAAAAACGTGCCTAACAAATGACCTAGATCGCGGTAAGCTTGGTAATTATGCGCCATTAACAAGTATTTATATTGCGCATGAAACTGGGTTAAGCGATGAACGTTCAGTGGCTGCTGTATTAATTTTTGCCAATTTTTAAACGTATACACTCGCATTACAAAGTTTTCACGCAAGTGCATGTCGTTTAAACGGCCATTTTCTTCGCACGGTAATAATGGATTGTGCTTCATTATTTGCTCTGCAAAAAAACCAACACCTTCTGATGTGTTACCAGTACCCGCTTCGTTGTATATTTTAATGCGCTCCATGCCACAGCTTGGGCTTTTAGCACAAAACACAAAGCCGCTTAACTCTTTCGCTTGTTCGGTAGCTACTTTAATACCGTAAGCAGTAAGTTGTGGTCCAACGTCGCCAGAACCATCAGGGCGACACACTTTTATTGTATCGCCTACTCGTACTTGGCGAATAGTTGGCCTTGGAATAGGTAAACCCACCGCCACCTCTGGGCAAAAGCGCGTATATTCAACATGCTTTGCAAACTCATCCATACAAAAGTTTGAGCGTTTATGGCCTGTGTCAAAACGCACTTTTTCGCCTGCTAGGCATGCACTAATGCCTATTTTAATTGTATCAGCTTGCATAATATCCCTAATAAACTGTTTATATTAGTAAATTAAATTACCAATTGGGTTAAGTAACTTACTCAGCCCTTTATTAAAATGTAGCGCACTACTGACTACTGTAAAGCATAAACAGCCTTCTTTTGTTACCGGTGTGTGCAGATGGCTGCCATCTTGCCAAATAAAATCACCCGGTACGTAGCTACCCTCTTCGTCGCTAAACTCGCCGTTTAGTAACAAAGTAATCTCAAATCCGGTATGAGTATGCTCTGGTATTTCTCCACCCGCAGCAATGTGCAATAAGCTGGTACGTAATGGGCCATCATCTAGGGCAACGCGCGAGCGGGCTAGTTTGCCAACTTGAGTAAATTTGCTGTGCGAAATACGTGTTAAAGCACGCGGCAGTTGATAGTTTTGCTGGTTTATTTCAACAGCAATTGGTTCAACTTCGTATACTTCATCAATACTGGTATCGCTGGTTATTAAATCAAATAAGCTTGAGCTTTCTTGCTCAAAATAACCACTAGTATCATCCTTAGCCTCTGAAGGTAATGCATCGTTAAACACTTCAGCTGCATTATCAGCTTCAAGCTTTGTTACTTTTTCTTGGCATACTGGGCACATATCTACGTGTATAGACACAGCTAAACTTAACGATGCGCTAAGTGATGCACTGCAATATTGTGTCAGTAAAGTATCACTCGGGTGATGTTTAATCATGCTGATCTCCCATTTCATTACGTAATTTTTGCAAGGCTAAACGTAACCGTGATTTTACCGTGCCTACTGGAATATTAAGTTGTTGTGCAAGTTGTTCTTGCGACATATCTTGAAAATAAACACCTCTTACTACTTCCCGCTGAGCTACTGGTAGCTTTTCAAGGTAGCGTTTAATTTGTTTATCTTCTAAATGATCTGTGTATTCGTGATGCGTATTTTGCGATTCGTTCAATAACGGCCAAATATCTTCGCTGATGTTTTCTTCTTTATTGCTTTTCATTTTGCGCAGCATATCAAACGAAGCATTTCGCATTACCGTGTAAACCCAAGTAGTCGCAGCCCCTTTGTCACTATTGTACAAATGTGCTTTACGCCAAACCGATGTTAGTGTTTCTTGCACTAACTCCATTGCTTGAGCTTCAATACCAAATTGCTTGATACCAAAACGTTTAATTTTTGGCGAAAAATATTCAAATAAATAAGCAAATGCTTTTTTATCGCGGCTTTGTGCAACATCAATTAATGCTTGCATCAATTCCTTACTTGGCGTTTCTGGCATGGCAGTGTACTTACCTGTATTAGGTTCACAACGTAATGATTGTTGTTGACTTACCATAGTAATTTATCCCGTTATTGCTTTAGTACATGTAAATACGGGCAATAATTAAATAAGGATCAAATTAAATTAGGCAAATTCGTTATTAATCACAGTATGGAGGAAACTTAGTAAGTTATCAAAGTTAGTTTCAAACGCAAGTTGCTGTTTTTTCTCAATAGATATAGGTAACAGCTCAAGCCATCGAGCAGCAACCCAAGTAAGCTTGTCAAAATAGGTTTGTTTATATAACGAACTAAGCTCTGGGTTATTAGTGAACACTTCACGCAGCGTATCTTGTAGGCGTTTATGCTCGCCAATATTATTGTTTGCCTCTGTGTACCAATAAGGCGTATTACAGTTCGACATTAAACCGTAGCGCAGTTCTTGCTCGTCTTGAAACACATCGTTTATTTGCACACTTTGAGTAGCACATACATCTATAAGTAGCATGCCATTATCATCTTGATCAAAGTCAATAATGTTCATTAGGCAACCTTGGGCGCTGATATTAAATGGCGTGTCGTGCTCAAAACTACAAAGCACAAATCCAATGTTTTCTTTTAATGCGCTTTTAACCATATTTAAATAGCGAGGTTCAAATATGCGTAAACGCGTATAACCGTCAGGGAGGATAAATAAGGGTAATGGAAAAATCGCACGTTTCATAAAGTCTACTTGTTTAAAACATTCTGCCTTCATTTACGTGCGCTTTAACTAAGTCGATCAGCTTTTATTAAACCAATGTTAAATATTAAACCACGCTCCCATACTTTTAAGTAATTGCACCGAATAATAAGCGCTGATCATACTTACAACCGGCGCCAGCATTAAAGCAAATAATCCAAATTCACTGCTCATAGGGTTATTCCTTATAATTGACGTATATTATTGCACTGGTTTAACGGTATTTTCGGTTTTAATTTCAGCTTGAATATCGGTAATTAATGGCTCACTTAACCAGCTATTAAGCATAGTTTCGGTATTAAAAGTAAGCGTGTCTTTTATTGAGTTTTCAAGCTCTATGGTGGTTTGCGATATATAGCTGGTAATTGTTTGTGTGAGCATATCAGTTACATCAAGGTCAACTTCGGTTGCGTTTGCTTGCAACGAACCTAATACTAATAAACTTGCCATAGCGATTTTAATTGAATGTTTCATAATGGATTTCCTTGTTTGTGTATTGTTTCGACTCAATTACATATTCAAGGGATGTGCCACACTAAATTAAAAATATAACCCATTGTTTATAAAATATATTTAAATAAAAGTAGCCGAAAATGAAATTCAGCGTTGGTTAATATAACTAATTAATTTAACTTTTCAGCTAAATTTTAGTTAATATAACACGCTTTATTTATGCGCCAATACCGCTGTTTATTTAACCGCCTTTCTACCTAACCTGTAAGCATCTACTATGCTCAAAAACCAAATAACCAACATTAAGTAAATATACTGGTATTGCCCTAATGCTGCACAGTGCGCTGATGGGTGCTTTACTGCAGCCAAAATATCATCAAAGCTAGCACCGCCCCTTGTGTTTACTATGTCATTAGCTATGCATTGCGCCATTGCATACACCTCTTGTAAAGTTAACAGTAGTAAAACCGAAAATACTCCCGCAAAAATAGCGCCTATTAAATGCTTTTTTAACGCAAAGTGCCCAGCACCTGGGTAAATTAAAGCGCTAAGTAATGCTGCTTTAAAGCTTTTTTGCATAATTTTCCTTTAAGTAACAGTTGAGTGTTCAGCCTATTTTGTAGTAAAACATATTGAATTAATGAGCCTTTAAAGCAAGCGAAAGTTTGCCCTTATGTTTGCTTATAATAATTGAAAGATTCAGCGTACACACGTACACTGAAAACAATTAAAAGTGGTAGGATCAGTTATGTCATTGAATGCGCCCTATTCGCGTAAAGAAGAACAGCTCAATGTAATTAGCCATGCAATAGGTGTGTTATTTGCTTTCTGGGTAATGTGGGATCTGTTTAATCAATCAAGTAGCACTAAAGCCTATATAAGTGCAACGATTTATAGCGCCAGCATCTTTATTTTGTTTTTATCATCTACTTTATATCACGCCAGTGTACAACCTAGGCTCAGAGCATTTTATAAAAAGTGCGACCACTGCGCTATTTATATTCTTATTGCCGGTACTTACACTCCCTTTTTACACCTGTCGTTAACAGGTATTTGGTCTTGGGCAACCCTCACCTTTATTTGGTCAGTGGCACTTGCTGGCGTAGCGTATAAAGTTTTAGTTCACAATGGTAATAAAAAAGTCTCCCTTGCCACCTACTTACTTATGGGATGGTTTGCACTCGCCATTATTTATCCGCTTTACTTAGTTATTAATGTAAACGCATTATATTGGTTACTTGCCGGCGGCATTTTTTACAGCCTAGGCACAGTATTTTACAGCGCCAAAAACACCCAATTTAGCCACGCCATTTGGCACTTATTTGTTATTGCCGGCTGCGTTTGTCACTATGTAGGTATTAGTCGTTATGTGTATTGAAAGGAAAGCGTCCTCTGATAAAGCCGATAAAATCGTGAATAAGGTTTATTTTATTTATTAAATTGATGCTTAGTTTAGCCAATTATTTAAGCCAATCTATAATGCAAAACGCCTAGATTAATTGATGCTGCCTTTTTTCGTTGGGTTCACTGCGCCTAAACCAACCTACGTAATTTCATATTAAAGCTATTGTTGTGGGGGGAGTGTTCAGCAAAAATAAATTTTAAATACGCTACACTGTTTATTAATTCTACCTCTCCTAATTATGGTAAGGAAACCACACCATGGCGTTTGAATACTTTCATTTTATGAGTTTAATTGGGGTGGCCTTTTTTGCTATATCGGGCACTTTATTAGGCCACGAAAAAAACATTGGGGGTTTTGGTGTTGTAGTTGTAGGCTCAGTTACTGCGCTTGGCGGCGGTACACTGCGTGATATATTATTAAATCAGCCAGTGTTTTGGATTGCAGAGCCCGATTATTTATACGCCACCTATGGCGCAATATTTATTGCGGTGGTGTTTATTCGCCATTTACCGCACGTATCTAATTATTACATGCTGCTAGTTGATGTATTAGGCATGGCTATATTTAACATTGTCGGCATTGAAAAGTCGTTAATTGAAGGCACTACCATGATAGTTGCCATTACCATGGGTATGACTACCGGTATATTTGGCGGGCTAATGCGCGATGTAATTTGCAGAGAAATTCCGCTAGTAATGCGCGAAGAGCTGTATTCTACTGCGTGTCTGTCGGGCGGTTTAACTTATGCAGCGTTGTTTTTACTCGGAGTGTCTTATATATGGTGTATTTTAGGCTCCTTGTTTATTACCGTATTTTTACGTTTGGGCGCGCTGCATTGGGGTTGGCAGCCAAACATATTTAGAAAAAGAACAGTTAAAAATAAATAACGCTAAAAATTAACCGCTTTGTGTTTCGCTTTAGCGGCAGCTTATGCTCTACCTGCCGCTAAAATAAAATCAACGTGAAATATATAACATGAACTCTGATTAAGAGATTTTCAGTGAAAACAAGGCGAATTAACGCGCCAATAGCTAGCCTATTGCAAGTAATTTTAACGTAGTTAGCGCCGAAAATAGCTGCTTGAAATAGATTTGTTATCCATAGTTCAAGTTATGCTGGGTATTTTAATTGTACTGCCCACTTTAACGGGCTTGGGTAGTTGGCAAAATTGCTGCTCTATTACCTTTAAACGCTCTAGCACCTCACTTGGAAATGGAGATACTCGCCTGGTTGCTAAATCAATATGCAAATCTAAGTGCTCGCCCGCAGCGGCGCGATACCCTTTATTGGTGCAATATATTTCATGAAATGTATGAATACGTTTTTCATCAACGTACAACAGCCAAGACACAACCTCAATTTTATCGCCTTCGCACAACTCCCTTTCAAAAATACAATGGCTTTCGACTAATGCTTTGCTGCAGTTATTTGCATAACGGTATCGCTCACCTAAATCCAGATGTTCGGTAAAATCTATATGCGCATCGTAAATAACTAAACCATAATATTTTGTATTCATATGGCCGTTAAAATCAACCCACTGGGTGGGCACTGTGGCTGAATATTTTTTAAATGGGTAGAGCGACATTTTACTTCCTTTTAGGGTAACGATAAGGCTTAAGCTGCTATTGCTGTATTAACCAAACACTGAAAACTGGCTGTGTAATTACATTAAATAGCTGTCCTGTTGGTTGTTATTCGTTAGCGGAAAATTGATTTATATTAAATATTGAGCAGCACCAATTTCAGCATTTAATACTGTAAACCAAGCTAAATCACATAACATCCTCCATTTGTGTTAACATTAATTTCTTATGTGGGCGTTTTTGCTTACATTATTCTTTACTGATGATCGTATCAGCTATTTTTTGCTACTAGTTTTATTAAGCTATTTTATAAAGTTTTTAGTAGCCCTCTAATTATTTACGTGCGTTTTTAACTGCGTAAAATAAATAATAACCGTCACCTTATTACCTCTATTGTAATGACGAGTGACGCGGCGAAGGAGTCAAAATGTTTCAGTTTAGTACCAGCACTATACTGCTGGTTTTATTTGCTTTTTATGGTTTAACCTTTTTATTCACGCTAAGTATTGGCAAAAAACAAGAAAATGCCGATGGCTATATGGTTTCCAACGGATCCGTTGGATTTAGCATGTCTGCAGCGAGTATGACAGCCACATGGATATGGGCAGCATCGTTTTATGCTGCTGCAAGCTCAGGGTACAAATATGGTTTATCGGGGGCAATCCATTACGGTTTTTGGGGCGCACTGATGATTTTATTTATTTACCCCTTTGGTAAGCGCTTTAGAGAGCTTGCGCCAAATGCGCGTACCTTAGCCGAAATTATGCATGCGCGGCATGGCAGTGCTAGCCAAATGATTTTAGCCTCCTCAAACATAGTCGGCAGTATAATTAGTTTAATGGTTAACTTTACTGCAGCCGGTGCGCTGGTAGATATTTTATCACCACTGAACTTTACCGAAGGGGTATTAATTGCAGGCTCTGGCGTGCTTATATACACTTTTTGGTCGGGGTTTCGCTCCTCGGTTTTTACCGATTTTGGCCAGTTAATGGCTATGATGCTCGCCGCTGTGGTTATTATTCCTATGCTATTTTTTGAGCTCGATGGCCCCGACTTATTTACTCAAGGCATGAGTAATTTAACAATAGAACAAGCTGACTTTTTCTCTACTACTGCCATTTTAGAGCAAGGCGCGCCATTTTTTGTTGCAGTTCTTGCATACGCTATTGGTAATCAAACTATTGCCCAACGCTTATTTGCTGTACGCGAAGACTTAATAAAACCGAGCTTTATTACAGCAACCATAGGTTATGGCTCTATTGTTATAGGCTTAGGTATGCTGGGTTTACTGGCGTTACTAGCCGGCGTGCAACCTATAGACGGTGATTTAAATAACCTCATTCCACAGATGGCCGCCACCTACCTGTCACCTGTAATGGTATTAGTATTATTTGTGATGATTATTGGCTCGCTTTCATCCACCGCCGATTCTGACTTGTCAGCCTTATCGGCAATTATAATGACCGACGTATACGGTAAACATTTAAGTAAAAACAACCCTAATCCTAAAAAAATGCTTTGGGTTGGCCGCTTTACCATGGTTGTTGCCACCATGTTAGGCGTTATATTTGCAAGCCTTAAACTCGATATTCTCTCAATGCTAATTTTTGTTGGCGCACTGTGGGGCGCAATTGTGTTTCCGGTTATTTCTAGCTTATATTGGAATAAGGTGACAAATCTGGCGTTTACTGCCGCGGTAACCGGCGCGTTTTTACTCTTTATTATCGCACGCTTTGAGTGGCTGGAATTAACTGGCGCTGTCGCGTTGTTTTTTGAGGTAATAGCAAGCGTAGGCGGCGGTGTTGTTATTGGCTTAATGTGTTTTGGTTTTTTTGGCCGCACTGCGGGGTTAATTTTGGGCGCAATAACAGCCGTAATACTACTGTTTTTTACTTTAGGTTTTTTACGCGACTATATTGTATTGCTAAGCTCACTGACCGCTTACGGTGCCAGCGCTATTATTTGTGTAGTGCTTACCTTAACCAGCAACAAAAGCGCGTTTGATTTTGCTTTAATTAAGCAACGTGTTGTTGAATTTAGTGACAATAAATAAGGAAAAATTATGTCTACAACATTACTTACTATTTATGTATTAATTTGGCCTGTGATTGCCTTTGGTGTATTTGTTATTTTACTTTGCTCACTTATAAAAGATCTTAAAAATGCGAAACAAAAAGGCAAAAACTTAGTGTAAAGCATGCACTTTACACGCAAACTAGGGCAAGCATTTAACTTGCCCTTTTTATTGCGTTAAGCACTTAGTTATAAACACTTTAACGCTAGCACTATTTTAACAGCGCACTCATTAAGCAAGTGGCTAAGTAAACAGCAGGCAGATTAAAATTGTTATATTACTGCCATTGGTACACACGCATATTCACTCGCTCATTTTTAAATGCAATGCCTTCTAATAACAGCTTTTGTCGCTGCTCTTGGTATTTATTACTGCCTATAGGAAACGATATTTTACCTTGGCTGTTTACTACTCTATGCCAAGGAATTGTTGAGTCGTTGGGCATTAGCTTTAATAACCGCCCCACTAAACGCGCATTTTGCGGATACCCCGCAATAGCGGCTACTTGCCCATAACTTGCAACTTGCCCTTTAGGAATACTACCAATAACGGTATAAATAAGCGTTTCTTTATCAATTTCCATGTTTTTTCAAATACGCCTGGCTAAGTTGAGTAAACTGCTGCCAAATAGTACGTGCTACTGGCCCATGATGGCTAGAGTGCTGCCTAAAAACGCGAATTTGCGTGCTAAATTCATGCTCGCGATCAGTTATGCTGACTTTTTGTAATAACCCCGATTTAATTTCTTCAGCGCAATGCTCTAAGCTGATCATAGCCCAACCAGCGCCCGATAATAAAAACGATTTTAAGCTCGATATATCGTCAATTTTCATCATTGCTGGGCCTTTAGAATAAGACAGCCTATCACTGTCTATACTCAGGCCGCTTTCAAACATGGCTAAACACGGGTACGACTGTAATTCACTGTAGCTAAGTGTGTTGGGTATAATATTTTTTGCGCTAACAATACCAATGTCGAGCTTGCCTATGGGCAAGCTTTCTAAATCGCCGGTAGCATGAAACAAGTCAAACCAAGGGCCTATGCCAAGCTCTGCTTGGCCATTATTAACTTGCTCCAACGAAATAAAACGTTTACCACTGGTTAAACTAAACTCAGTGCTATTAAATACTCTAAAAGTATTACTTATGATCTCATTGTAGCTTTGCACATGGCATATTTGTTCATAACAAATTCTAAATTGCGCTTCATTGCCCAGTGCTAGCTCTTTTGCAAGTTGTGCAAGCTCTTCGTTGTTATTGAGTAGTTGCTTAGCTTGGCGATGAAAAATCCGCCCTTTTTCGGTTAATTGTAAACGGTATTGCGAACGGTCGAGTAGCGCAAAGCCTATTTTTGTCTCTAAACTTTTAATTGCTAACGTAAGCGCTGGCTGCGTTTTGTGTAGCTTAAGTGCCGCTGCACTTAAGCTTGCGCTTTGTACAATGGCGTCTAATATTTGTAGCTGGTTGAGTTTCATAGCACTGCCAATAACAACATAAGTAAAACTTATTGAGTTTTTAAAATTTAATGAATTTTATTTTATATGTTTGCGGAGTATGCTGCACTGACTTTATTTAGCTTTTAATTTTCATGGAGAAAATATGCACCTCTTACGTCTATGTGTAGTAACGACGACTTTACTTGGTTTAATAGCCTGCTCTGAGCCTGAGCCGCAAGTAAAAGAAGAGCCAATACGCCCGGTAAAGTTATTTAATATTGGTCACGATTCGCAAGTTAACATTCGCAGTTTTCCTGGTGAAGTAGTTGCAAATCAAGGCTCTTACCTTGCATTTAGAGTAAGTGGTGAGCTGGTTGAGTTTCCGGTATTAGCGGGTCAGCATGTAAAAAAAGGACAACTATTAGCTAAGTTAGACCCTGAAGATTTTCAGCTGCAATATAATGAGCGTAAAGCCCGCTACGAGCTGGCTAAATCACAATTAGGGCGCATTGAACAACTATTCGAAAAACGCATTACCAGCCAATCAGAGCTTGATCAGGCTATTGCTAACAAGCAAGTTGCCGAATCGGCCTTTAAAATTGCACAAACGAATGTGGAATATAGCCAACTTAGAGCGCCATTTGCGGGTACTGTTGCAAAAGTGTTTGTAAAAAACTTTGAAAGTGTACAAGCAAAGCAAAATATACTGCGTTTAGAAACCCGCGATTTAATGGATGTTGAAATTCAAGTACCTGAAAGAATTGTGGCGCGCTTTATTAAAGGAACTCAATACCAACCAACGGTTATTTTTGACGGCTATCACGATAAAAAATACACACTCACACTTAAGGAGTGGGACACTCAAGCAGATCCCGCCACATTAACGTATAAAGTTGTGTTCTCGCTGCCAGTGCCAGAAGATTTTAACTTACTTGCCGGTATGACTGGCCGCGTACTTATCGATTTAAGTAAAGTAACGCAATCACAAACCGCTTACACTATTTTGCCCAACGAGGCAGTGTTTTCTGATCCGCAGCAATCTATTAGTAACAACGCTTATGTATGGTTATATAACGAGCAAACCGGCCAAATACATAAACAAGCAGTAAAAGTGGGCCAATTACACCGCGATGGCATTGAAGTACTCAGTGGGATTACAGAAGGACAGCAAATTGTTTCTGCCGGTGTACATTCATTAAAAGAAGGCATGCAGGTACGCCCATGGAATAAAGAGCGAGGCCTATAATTATGAGCTTTGCACAACTATCTATAGAGAAAAAAGTTATTAGTTGGATGTTTACCCTACTGCTACTTATTGGCGGTGGTGTTTCTTATTTTGACTTAGGGCAATTAGAAGACCCTGAATTTACGTTAAAAAAAGCCATGGTTATCACCATGTATCCCGGCGCGTCGCCACAGCAAGTAGAGGAAGAAGTTACCTTTCCTATCGAAAATGCGATTCAGCAATTACCTTACGTTGATTACGTTACCTCTATTTCGTCAAATGGTAAGTCGCAAATTACCGTAGAAATGAAAAGTAACTACCGAAAACAAGAGTTAAGACAAATTTGGGATGAAATGCGGCGTAAAATTAACGACCTCAACCCATCTTTGCCCAGTGGTGTATACGCTAGTAAAATTATTGATGACTTTGCTGATGTTTACGGCGTAATGTATTCAGTAACCGGCGACGGCTATTCGTATGACGAGCTTAAAGACTACGTAGACTACCTTAAACGCGAACTAGTACTGGTTAAAGGCGTAAGTAAAGTAACTATTGCAGGAGAGCAACAAGCGCAAGTAATGGTTGAAATTTCTACGCAAAAACTTGCTCAATTAGGCATAGCGCCTAGTCATATTTTTCAATTATTACAATCGCAAAATACGGTTTCTAACGCAGGTAAAATTAGGGTCGGCAGTGAGTCTATTCGTTTACATCCTACTGGCGAGTTTAAAGATGTAAAAGAGTTAGAAACCCTGCTTATTTCTAAATCGGGTGCCAGCGAGCTAATTTATTTAGGTGATGTAGCTAAGGTATATCGCGAGTACGCCGAAGTGCCCAACAATATTATTCGTTACAACCAACAACAAGCATTGTTAATTGGCGTGTCGTTTATGTCGGGCGTTAATGTGGTTGATATAGGTAACGACATTGACGCGCACCTTGCGTCGCTTGAGTACCAGCGGCCACATGGGATTAAAATTAATGCTGTTTATAACCAACCAAACGAAGTAGAAAAATCGGTAAACGGTTTTATTGTTAGCTTAGTTGAAGCGATTGCTATTGTAATTATAGTGTTACTGCTGTTTATGGGGGTTAAAAGCGGGCTATTAATTGGCGGTATTTTACTGCTTACCGTTTTAGGTACTTTTATTTTTATGAAGTTATTTGCTATAGATTTGCAAAGAATTTCGTTAGGTGCGCTAATAATCGCACTTGGTATGCTTGTTGATAATGCCATTGTTGTTACCGAAGGTATTTTAATTAACCTCAAACGTGGGCAAACTAAGCTAAGAGCCTCTATTAATATTGTTGAACAAACTAAGTGGCCATTACTTGGGGCAACTGTGATTGCGATTACTGCATTTGCGCCGATTGGTTTAAGCTCCGACGCCAGCGGTGAGTTTGCCGGTAGTTTATTTTGGGTATTACTTATTTCGCTTTTATTAAGCTGGATCACTGCCATTACCCTCACACCATTTTTTGCCAACCTAATGTTTAAAGAAACGCAATTAAACGCTGATGGCGAGCAACAGTATGACGACCCATATCAAGGTTTTATATTCACCAGTTACAAAGCCAGTTTAAACCTTGCTATGCGCTTTAGAAAAAGCACTTTAGTTTTAATGTTAGTACTGTTATGTAGTGCTGTTGTTGGTTTTGGCGCTGTAAAGCAATCATTTTTTCCGGCATCTAATACGCCAATGTTTTATGTCGATTATTGGCAAGAACAAGGCGCTGATATTCGCTCAACGCTTGAGGGGATTAAAAAGTTAGAAGCATTTTTACAGCAAAACCCGCTCGTTACTGAAATAACCAGTACTGTAGGCCAAGGTGCTCCGCGCTTTATGCTTACCTATGCTCCTGAAAAATCATACCCCGCGTACGGGCAATTAATTATTCGTGTAACTGACCGTGAAGCAGTTGCCACTGTTATGCAAAAAGTACGAGACTTTGCACAGAACAATCCGGTTGCCGCACAGCTTAAAGTTAAACCTATGGAAATAGGCCCTTCAACTGATGCAAAAATAGAAGCGCGTTTTTCAGGCCCAGATCCAGTTGTACTTAGAAAACTATCTGCTCAAGCCAAACATATCATAGCGCAAGATACAGGTTCGCATAATATTCGTGATGATTGGCGGGCACGTACCAAAATGATCCGCCCACAGTTTAACGAACAAAAAGCGCGTCGTTTAGGTATTAGTAAATCAGACCTTGATCAAGTATTGCTTACTAACTTGTCGGGTAAGCAAGTAGGTGTATATCGTGATGGCACCCAATTACTGCCTATTATTGCGCGCTCTCCTGCTAACGAGCGCTTAAACGTAGAAAGTGTACACGACCTACAAATTTTCAGCCCAGTATTGGGGGTGTTTATACCGGTTACTCAAGTTGTTGATGAGTTTGTAGTTGAATGGGAAGACAGCTTGATTATGCGCCGCGATCGTAAGCGCACTATTACCGTTATGGCTGACCATGATGTACTAAGTGACGAAACGCCGGCTAAACTATTTGCACGCATTCGCACCGATATCGAAAACATTGAGCTGCCACGCGGTTACGAAATGCAATGGGGTGGCGAATACGAGTCATCGAGTAAAGCTAAAAAAGCTATCTTTGGCTCATTGCCGATTGGTTACTTAGCTATGTTTGCAATTACAGTATTGCTGTTTAATTCTGTTAAGCAGCCTTTAGTTATTTGGGCTACTGTACCACTGGCAATTATTGGGGTAAGCGCTGGGCTATTGGTCATGAATGCGCCGTTTAGCTTTATGGCATTATTAGGATTACTAAGCTTAAGCGGTATGTTAATAAAAAATGGCATAGTATTAGTGGATCAAATAAATCTTGAGTTATCTGAAGGTAAAGCGCCATACCAGGCGGTATTTGATTCAGGAGTAAGCCGTGTACGCCCTGTTGCTATGGCAGCAATAACCACTATATTGGGGATGATCCCACTATTATTTGATGTGTTTTTTCAATCAATGGCGGTTACCATTATGTTTGGCTTAGGTTTTGCTACCATATTAACTTTAATTGTAGTGCCTGTGCTTTATACCATTATATATAAAATTGAATATCAGCCACTTAAAACTCGAATTAAATAAAGCAAATAAGCTTTTAGTATATTAATAAACGCAGCTAAAGCTGCGTTTATTTTATATACCACTTTATACCTGCCTTATAACTGCCTTATAACTGCCTACTCTTAGTAATAAAGTACCATTGTGATTATGCCGCTCAAAAACATCGTTTTTCTTATATTTTATATACATACAAACATTTTAAATATCTGGTATTTTGTTTTAATAATGCTAATGTAACTTTAAGGTTAATCATTTTAAGGACATGAGAAAATAATGAGACTATCCCTAACTCAATCAGCAGCAAGTATATTGTATTTAGGTTTTATCCAATTTTTTCTTGTTGTTGCATTTTTGGGGGCTTTAGAAAGTGTTGTTGTTACGCAAAGCTTAATGCCGGTTATTTCTCTGCAACTTTCTTTGACTGCGTTAGGCTTAGCTATTTTATTGGCTTTTTTACCTAAGGTTTTACCTACAAAAAAAATTAAATATCTCATACCTATATTACTCATTACCGGCGCTATATTGTTTATTAACTTTGAGCTAAGTTTGTGGCGACACGATAGCAGTAGCTGGTTTTGGGACAGCCATAACCCTTTTATCTCATCTTTTAGTGCTGTAATGGTATTTGTGTTTTTTTTAGCTTTAATTATAAAAATTAAAAACCCAATTACTACCGTTAAAGGTTCTATAACCGCTAAAGTAATTACGTTTTTTGCTATTTTTATTGGCATAACACTTTGGCAAGTTACCGCGGTTAAAACGGTAACTAATGTAGCTGTAGATGCACAAAATAAAATTAAGTTTGTTGAAACTATACTCAATAAAAACCTCGAAAGTCATATCACATCACTTACTCGCATAAAAACACGTTTAGAAGCAGTGAATGCCGACGACTTTATAAAAATGGCTAATATAGACTTAAAAATTTATACCCAAGACTTTGAAATTATTAGCAGTATGCTTCTTCTCGATGAAGATTTGAATTACATAAGCGGCACAACGTATTCTAAGCAATTTACTAATGACGGATTAATTTCAACCACTCCTATTACTAACTGGTTAAAAGCCGCTAAAAATGAAGTTAGATTTGCGGCTAACTCAGCAACATTAGACACAGACACGCCCATAATTATGTTCTCAATTCCAATAACGGCAAGCAATGGTAAAAAATACCAAGTGCTGGCACTGTTAAATTTAAACTTGTTAATTGAAAACAGATACATAGATTATCTCAGCTCGTTTGATACTTTTATTGAGTTAACACCTAAAATTTATTTCGCAATCGACAAAAACCAAAAAAATGTTCAAGACTTAAATAGCTTATTAAGCCGTTATAGTAAGCACTATATAGTTAACGAAATTGTTGTAAGAGGATTAATTAAGCACAACGTTTATAGCTTTATTAAAGACTATTCAAAACTTAGGGAAGCTGCACAAATTGAGCAAATGATAATATGGCTTACTTTTGCGTTTATTTATATTTTGATATTAGCCACTGACTCTACTTTTTTGCTCAGACAACAGTCTATTGTGTTACATAAAATGGCTAAATACGACGAGTTAACCGGCCTGCTGCGCCGTGATGCATTAAATGCAGAAATAGAGGCTAAGCAAGTTAACTGTGTCGATGTAAATTGTGCGATGGTGTTTTTTAATTTAGATGGCTTTAGCGCAGTAAACAATAGTTTAGGCCATAAATTAGGTGACATGGTTTTGCAATTAGTCGCTAAAAGGCTTAAGAAAAATGCTGTTGGGGCAGGCGCCATATCGCGTTTTGGTAATGATGAGTTTGTATTGCATTACTGTAATATATCTAAGCAGCAGCTATCGGATGAAATTACACTCGTAATAAAATCGCTAGCCGATATATATAACTTAGGTGAGGTTGATATCCACCTTACTGTGAGTGTTGGCATAGCTATGTCTGATGGAGAGGTCATTAGCCCTGCATTACTACTACAACAAGCTGATATAGCAATGGATAACGCTAAAGCTTTAGGCGGCAATCAATTTTGCTTTTACCATAAGCTTATGGATGAGAGCCATAATTTTATGGTTACAATTAGAAGTGAGCTACAAAAAGCGATTAAAAATGAGGCATTAGAGGTTTATTATCAACCCATTTATAACTTAACTACTCATTGTATTGTTGCTGTAGAAGCTCTAGTTCGCTGGAAAAATAATGGCAGTTACATTTCTCCTGCTGTTTTTATTCCTATTGCAGAACAAACAGGGCAAATACTACAAGTGGGCGAACAAGTCCTTACTCAAGTACTAAATGATATAAGTACTATAGCTGAATTACAAAATATTTGTGTTGCGGTTAATTTTTCACCCCAACAAATACAACAGCGAAACTTTACCGAAAAGCTGTATAAGTTAACGTCTGAAAAAAACATACAGCCTAAGTTACTCACCATCGAAGTGACCGAAATGATTATGTCAGAAAAAGGCGCTATTGAAAAAGTGCTTAAGGCACTGATGAATAAAGGTTTTAATGTAGCAATTGATGACTTTGGGACGGGTTACTCAAGCTTGTCTTATTTATCGCGTCAGCCGGCAAATATAATAAAAATAGATCGTGAATTTACCATTGGCGCCGAATTAGCTGGGCAAAAAAGAGCATTGCTAGAAGGCATTATTAATATTTGCACGCAGTTAAATAAAACAGTGGTAGTAGAAGGTGTAGAAAGTCCTGAGCTGATTGGTTATTTATCTAAGTTCAATAACATTAGAATACAAGGCTTTTATTACTGTAAACCTATGCCTCTGGATAAACTTATAGAATATATACATAGCAACAAATAGCGATTTTGATAATAAATTATTAAAATCGCAGGTTAATTAAGTTGTTGTACTGTACCTAATGTTATATCGCTTTATTTTTTAAGGCTCAATATTCCTTTTGAGTCGGATGATTTATTTGCTTTTATACTTTTAGGTTTACCAACATAAGTGGTTGAGCGCTTTTGATAAGGCGTTTTACTACGCTCTTTTTTACGTTCTTCAGTGCGCTCACCTTGATTAAAACGTTTAGGGTTTTCGCCCTGAAAATCACGTTTTTTATCACTTGTTTTTTGCGGCTTAGCTACAGCTTGCGGGCTTTGTTGCTGTAAAGCGTTTGCTTCATCGTATACTGAATGCTCTTGGGTTTTTCCTGAGTCAGAAATAGAGTTGTTTATAATCGCCATTTCTTGTTCAGTTAAGTGACGCCATTGCCCTACTTTTAAACCTTTAAGCGTCACATTCATAATACGTACGCGTTTGAGTGTGACCACTTCGTAACCTAAATATTCACACATTCTACGTATTTGACGATTTAACCCTTGGGTTAAAATAATAGTAAACTGCTGCGCACCGGTTTGGATTACTTTACATTTTTTAGTGATGGTATCGAGTATGGGCACACCATTACCCATTTTAGCTACAAACTGACGGTTTAATGGTTTATCTACAGTAACTACATATTCTTTTTCGTGATTATTGCCAGCGCGCAAAATTTTATTAACAATGTCGCCTTCGTTAGTTAAAAATATTAGCCCTTCAGATGGGCGATCTAAGCGCCCTATTGGAAAGATCCTATCGGGGTAATTAACTGCTTTAACAATATTACTTTGAATTTTTCGCTCTGTAGTACAGGTAATACCAACGGGTTTGTTATAGGCAATATAAACGCGTTTAGGGATTGCTTTAAGTGTTTTGCCATCTACCAATACAACATCAGTAGATGAAACTTTTACGCCCATTTCCGGGCGAATACCATTAACAGTAACACGACCGTCTTCAATATATTTATCAGCCTCGCGTCGCGAACAAAAGCCAGTATCGCTAATAAATTTATTTAATCGTTTTAAGTCTGTCATGGAAGCAATTCACCTTAATTTTAAAGGCTGCTAGTTTAAACCACCCACAATAATTTTTCGCCCTTAATTTAACCTTTGTAGCCGTTTAAGCAGTGATTTTTGCGTAGGTTAATTTTCGCCATATGTATTCTAAAGGGCCTTGTTGAAAATAGCGGCTATAAATGGCGGTAATAATAAGCTGAATAACGATTAGTAAGGTAGCAACTAAACAATAGTCAATACGATTAAAACTGAGCGCCCACTGCTTAAAAAACACTTTAAACAACACAAGTTGCATTAACGTTTGGCTTATATATAAACTAAATGCTAAACGCCCTACTTGTTGAATTAATTTTCCTGTGTTGGCATTGTTACTACACAACTTAACTGCAATGTGAATATAAATAACCGCCATACATAATGCTGCCACACTGTTAATTAATTCTTGCAGCGCATAAAATACACCACTGCTATATTGCTCTGTAGTTAGCCGTAAACTGGTAAATAGTAGCGCACTACTAATTACTAAAATGAGTTGCTTTGCCGATAAGCCACTAGCAAACACCTGTTGCTTATACAGATATATACCTAATAACATTAGCGCTGTCGTTACCCACATAGTAAGTATAGGCACCATAAACACCATTAAGGCGTTCATAGTTATGTTAGATAACAAGTGATCGCCATATGATTGAAAGTATTGGCTATACAAAGCATTAAACTCTGGCGAATCACGGTATATTAATGTCTCTGGTACGCTATACATAACTAAAGCGGTTGCCAAACCCGAGAGTAGAATAAACCCATAGGCGTGCTTTAAAAGTTGCTCATTGGTACTGCTTAAGTACCTTATAGCAAGCAACCCCGACACCCCATACAAAAACAAAATATCGCCGGCCCAAAGTAAAAAACCATGTAATAAACCAAAAACTAGTAACCAATATAGGCGGCTTTTAAGTGGTAAAACCAAGTTATAGCGTTGCCATTGTATGTATAAACCCGCCCCAAACAGTATGCTAAATATGCTCCTAAAACGCCCCTCTATAAATATTAGGTTTAATGTTTGAATCAGGCTATCGCTGCTTGGTGGGGTTGTTAGGGGCGTATAACCGAGTTCAAATACTCCAAAGGTGTATATATTCATAAACACCAAGCCAAGTACGGCAATACCACGAATGAAGTCTAAATTATAATTACGCATTACCTATTCCATTACGTGGTATTTTTATAGCTATCGGCCCAGTTTACCGCTTGCTTATAAATGTTAGGTAGTAATTTGCTATCTATATTTATTAATAAAACGGCTTGCTCTAATGTCCACCAGCTCCCTGATTCATATGCTTTTACGGTTTCAAGAATATAATGCAAGGTGTTTTTTTCGCCTTGTAATGCTGCTTTAATGTCATCTGGAAATGGTAGTTTATTAACTAATAAACTCATAGGTTGATCTAATATGGCATCGAGTAACGAAAATAGCCCGGTTAAAAAAGCTTCACCTTTTTGCTGTTTACTTATTTGCGCGGCAATTAGTTCGCAAAAGCGAGCACGAACTACGCATATTTGCATTAACTCGGCAGGCTTAGACTTAGCGGTATGAGCGGTCACAATCAAACTTACAAACTTTTTTAACCGTTCCTGACCTAAGTATACTAATGCTTGTTTAAGGGAAGATATTTGGCTTTTAATAGGAAACACACCACTATTAATTAAGCGTAATAGTTTGTATGCCAGCGCAGCATCAAGCTCAAATAAACCAGAAATTACGCTTATATCTGGATTGGGTTTCATAACTTCTGCATAAATTGCAATTACTAGCGCGTAATTATAGTCAATATCGTTTTGTTTAAGCATGGTTGGCTTTGCAAAATAATAACCTTGAAAGTAATCAAAGCCCATTTTATAGGCAAGTTCAAACTCCTCGGGCGTTTCTATTTTTTCGGCAAGTATTTTTATTCTTTTATGTTTTTTTAGTTTTTTAACAACCTGGGCAATTTCAGGTAATGGGGTTTGGCGTATATCAAACTTAATCAGATTTACCAGCTTTAAAAAACGCTCCCACTGTGGGGTGTACACAAAATCATCTAACGCTAATTTATAATTACTATGAAATAAATCACGGCATAACTCATAATTATCGTCTGTGGGCTCTATGGTTTCGAGTAACTCAATCACCACATCTTTACAGGGTAAAAATGCACATAAATCGAGTTTTAACGACTCTGGTCCTATATTAATCAGCGCTTTTTTACCTGACGTTATATGGCGGGTTCCTAAGTTAAGCTGATTTTCCATGATCAACCTTGCCGTTGCTTGGCCATCAGATATTTCTGGAAAATAGTTTTTATCACTATCACGAAATAATAGCTCATAAGCAACCACATTCTGGCGACGATTTAATATTGCTTGCCTTGCAACAAATACAGACACATTACCTACTTCTTAGTTTTTATATAGTACTTAGCTATTAATAACGTAATCAGCAATAATTGTCACTTTTCTTCGACAAAATCATGTTATTTAAACCGTTTAGTTTAAAATACATGCAATTTTAAGCAACCGTTAATAAACGCTACAAGATAAGTCTTTAGTTCTCTTCTACCATCAGCGATAATAACGATATATTAATTAACATTCTGAAATATATTAATTTGATGTTGAAAAAAAGCATTCTACTTTCTATTGCTGCTCTGTTTATTTTTAGTGCCACATATATAGGCTCTGCTATTTATACCTTGTATAGCAAAAAAATGATTTCTGTTGACCCTAGGCTCAAAGAAGTATCTGGTATTGAGTATGATAAGCATAAACGCTTATGGGCTATTAACGATAGCGGCGACGAGCCTAAACTTTACCGACTCAATGATGATGGCTCAATTGCTAAAGAAATATTAGTGACTAACGCTAAAAATATAGATTGGGAAGATATGACCCAAAATAAATTTGGGCACTTTTTTTTAGGTGATTTTGGTAATAACACCAATGAGCGCCGCTGGCTTACTATTTATAAAATAGAAAACCCCATTGATATTAAAACCGATACCACCGAAGCTGAAATAATTAAGTTTACCTACCCCGAGTTAGACGGTACACCGGTTGCTCCAGATAACCGCAATTATGACTTAGAGGCGTTTGTAGCATTAGGTAGGCACTTATATTTATTTACCAAAAATCGTACTGAACCCTTTGATGGCATTACAAATGTATATAAAGTGGGTGATCATGCGGCTAATTTTAACGCAGAACTAATCGACTCATTTAAAACCTGCACCACCATGGAAAAGCTCTGCTGGATAACCTCTGCTGCACTGAGCCCTGATCGGAAAAAACTAGTGTTATTAGACTCAACTAGCCTTTGGTTATTTGAAAATTTTAAAGGGGATAAGTTTTTCTCGGGTGACGTGTCGCGAATAGACCTAGGCATTGTTACCCAAAAAGAAGCGGTTACTTTTTACGACGACAACACCATAGTATTTACCGATGAAGAATTTAAAGGTATCGGCGGTAATGCCTATGTTATAAAACTCGACGAAGCCAAAAAGCAAATCATTAGAAAAGCCCCTTTAAAACCATAATAACTAATGGTGCTTAATGTATTACTTTAAAGTGCTGAGCTTAGGTAGCTCAGCAAAATAAATATCAATAAAAAAGGCTCTAGCCTTCTTCTTCTACCAGCGACTCTAGTAGGTCGTGTATTTCTGCTTTAAGCTCTTTATCAGAAATTTTATTAGCGCTGATTTTAGCATCTTGAAGGTTTTTAATTGCAGCCTCTTTTTGGCCTAATTCTAACTGCAAAGTTGCCATAGAAAATGCAACCGACGACATATGATCTTTAGAGTTAATGGCTATCGATTTTTTTAATGCTTTTTCGTAGCCTTCAATTGCTTCCTCTAATTCTTCGGTAAAATCAGCCAGCGTTTCCCATTGTACAGGGTGATCTTTGCTGGTATTTTCGTTTTCAATACAAATTGCTTTAAGCTGCGCGTAAAGTGACTCGAACTTTTTTGTATCGTTTTTATTTGCAGCCGCCATTAGCTCTTCAGCTAAGTCGTGTACTGCTTTATATACTTTGGTGTTCATCATTGCTAATTACCTTTTGCTACCACTAAATAGTGGGTAAATTAATCATTCTCTCTTTAATAAACTTATTTTAGCAAATTAATAAATATAAGCTGCAATGAAGTGCACTTTATCAAGATTAATACCAATACCATTGATTAAGAGAGCTATTTAAATGACGAGAAAGCCACTAAATTATTAGTGACAAGTTTAACGCATTTACCCGAGCAAAAGATAAGTAATTAAAATATTACGAACTTACGCAGTCAATAAACTTTTCTGCGACTAAGCTAACCGGTGTTTTTTTATCGTAAAATGCTGCGTTATACGCCGTTAAAAACTGTGCGCATTTTGCTTTTGATTGATGAAACTTGAGTTTGCAAGAGTCAACCGTTTTCCCTAAAACCTGCTGATAAACTGCATCATCGCACATTGAAAGTGCAAATTGTGAAGCTCCAGCAATAATTTCATCTATGCTCACTGAGTCTGGGGCCGAATCTGAGCCTAGTTTATAAAATAAATCGCTATACTCTTTAACTTCAATAGTTTTGTTCGCATTAAAAATGGTGGCATGAACACTAAGGTAATAGCCACTCGTTATTATTAATAAAACAATGATGGTTATAATAACTTTCACAATTTGTCCTTATTATGTCAGCAGATTGCTGATTCCTTGGCAGTGCGGCTAATGAAATAAACTACCCAATGTACTGTAAATTGATTGCTATTAATTGAATTAAAAGGGAGAGTAAAATTCAACTTTCCTAAGTTTATTTAAACAGTCCTTGTTTACAAAGTACAAGCTAATAGTATCCACTTTCATGACATTAGAGCTTGTACTCTATGCAATAACTTTATTATAAATTGCTTGCTATATCAATGCGTAATCGCTACCTGTTTACATTTTTATACAACAAACCTAACGTTTAAATTTGGTTTCTAAAATAACAGATGAAGTAGTGCGTTCTACACCATCTAAGTTGCCAATATCATCGAGTAAGTGGCTAAGTTGTTCTAAGTTTTGTGCTTGCACAACTGCAATTAAGTCAAACTCGCCACTAATAGCATAAAGCTGCGATATAGCATTAATTTGCTTTAGCTCTAAATTGGTTTTTGTCGTCAGTTTTTGCCTTACTTTAATAGACACATGAGCGGCTACCATACTATTTAAAAAGTCATCGCCGTAATCAACGCTATAACCTTTAATTACGCCACTTTCCTCTAGCTTTAACATGCGGCTTTGTACAGTTGAGCGTGATAAATTAAGGTGCCTAGCTAAATCTGAAATACTCGCTCTGGCATTGGTTTTTAAAATAGATAATAGCTTTTCGTCTTGTGGAGTTATCATAATGCACAAACCCTTCGTTAATTTGACTTTTATTCTAATCATTTTTCACAAAATAGCACTGCAAATTTCATTCACAACCTTCGATAATGACACTTATAACAAAAAACACAGTGTTTACTGAAGAATACAGGCTAAGTTCTTCTTTGTTTTAGCAACACTTTTTTAAGTAGCCACATAATTTAGGTGTAAAAATGCAAGTAACTAGAGACTTATTTAACGATGTAATGGTGCCAAACTACAATCCTTCAGCAGTTATTCCGGTACGCGGCGTAGGTTCGCGTGTATGGGATCAAGATAATAACGAGTTTATTGATTTTGCCGGTGGTATTGCGGTTAACTGTTTAGGACATTGTCATCCGGCTTTAGTTAATGCACTAAAAGAGCAAGGTGAAAAAATTTGGCATTTATCAAACGTAATGACTAATGAGCCTGCTTTGCGTTTAGCTAAAAAAATGGTTGATGCTACATTTGCTGAAAAAGTGTACTTTGCCAACTCGGGTGCCGAAGCTAACGAAGCAGCGCTAAAATTAGCGCGTCGTTTTGCCCTAGACGTACACGGTGCTGAAAAAACGCAAATTATTGCTTTTAATAAAGGCTTCCACGGTCGTACCTTTTTTACCGTAACGGTTGGTGGTCAAGCAGCTTATTCAGATGGTTTTGGCCCTAAGCCTGCCGATATTGTGCATTGCGATTTTAACGACATTAGCGCATTTGAAGCCCTTATTAGCGATAAAACCTGTGCGGTAATGATGGAGCCACTACAAGGTGAAGGCGGTATTATTTCACCCACTGACGATTTTGCACACAAAGTACGCGAGCTATGTACTAAGCACAACGCGCTGCTTATTTTTGATGAAGTGCAAACGGGTGTTGGCCGTACTGGCGATTTATACGCGTATCAGGGCTTAAACGTAGTACCTGATATTTTAACTACAGCAAAAGCGTTAGGTGGAGGCTTTCCTATCGGTGCCATGATCACCACCACGGCAATAGCAGCGCATTTAAAAGTTGGCACACATGGCTCTACATACGGTGGAAATCCATTAGCCTGCGCCGTAGCCGAAGCCGCTTTTGATACAGTAAATACCCCAAAAGTACTTAGCGGCGTAAAAGAGCGCGAACAGCTGTTTCGTGATGGCCTAAATGCGATTAACGAAAAATATAATGTATTTAGTGAAATTCGCGGTAAAGGTTTATTAATTGGTGCTGCACTAAACGACAAGTTTGCTGGGCGTGCACGCGACTTTTTAATAGCCAGTGCTAACAATGGTTTAATGAACTTAGTAGCCGGTGCGGATGTTATTCGTTTTACTCCGTCTTTAGTTATTCCGTTAGAAGATATTAAAGAAGGCCTAGAGCGCTTTGATAAAGCCGTAAGCGATGTAGTTAACGGTTAATAATAGTAAACCAGCACGCCTTTGGGCGTGCTATTGGAGCAAGTAATTAATGCAAGTATTACGTCCTATTACAGCCAACGACTTTGATGCGCTTAAGCAAATAGCAATAGAGTCTGGGCATGGGTTTACCTCTTTGCCCGTAGATGACACCCAGCTAAAAGAAAAAATTGACCGCGCTGAAAAAAGCTTTGCTAAAAACATTAATAAACCATTGGACGAGAGCTATTTATTTGTTTTAGAAGACAGTGAAACAGGTAAAGTGATTGGCACAACCGCAATAGAAGCCGCTGTAGGCTTAACTGTGCCGCTATATCATTATCACTTAGGTAAAACAGTGCATCACTCGCCTACATTAAATGTATACAACACTGTTGATATTTTGAGCATGTGTAACGACTACACGGGTTGCTCTGAAATATGCACTTTGTTTTTACGTGAAGACAGCCGTGCAGGCTTAACTGGGCGCTTTTTATCGCGCTCGCGCTTTTTGTTTATGGCGCAGCACAGTGAACGCTTTGCCGATACCGTCATTGCCGAAATGCGCGGTGTAAGCGACGAGCACGGCCATTCGCCATTTTGGCAATGGCTACAAGAGCACTTTTTTAGTATTGAGTTTCCACAAGCAGATCATTTAGTCGGTTTAGGCGACAAGGTATTTATTAGCGAGCTCATGCCTAAGTACCCTATTTACGTAAATTTACTGAGTAAAAAAGCCCAAGCTGTGATCGGTCATGTTCATGAAAAAACCAAACCCGCGCTTAAACTTCTCGAAAAAGAAGGTTTTGAACATCGCGGCTATGTTGACTTATTTGATGCCGGCCCCACTGTAGAAGCCAAGCTAGGTAATATTCGCAGTATTCGCGAGTCTCAAGTGTGCCCTATTACCATAGGTGAACTTGAACATATAACACAAAACAGTTCCGACACGCTCGCTATTTGTAATCATGGTGTGAGTGACTTTAGAGCTACATTTACTAAACACGCGCATTATAATCATGCAAAGCATACGTTAATCATTAGCCAAGCAGTGGCTGATGCACTTAAGTTAAGCCAAGGAGATGCAGCACGATTCTTTCGTCTGTAAATATATATGAATACACAACTTATAAATAACCAATGGCAAGCAGGCCAAGGCCCCGCGTTTGTCTCAATTAATCCAAGCAATGGCGAAACAATTTGGCAAGGTAATGGCGCCAGTGCTGAGCAAGTAAATAGCGCAATAAAAGCCGCAAGAGCAGCGCAGTTACAGTGGGCTGATACCCCGCTTGAGCAGCGCATTACCATACTAGAGAACTTTGCTGCACAACTAAAAGAACACAGCGAAGAGTTTGCCGTCATTATTGCCCAAGAAACCGGGAAGCCTTTATGGGAAACCCGTACTGAAGTAGGCGCGATGACAGGTAAAGTCGCTATTTCGGTAAAAGCATATAATGAGCGTACCGGTACCACAGAAAACCCAATGCCAGGTGCTAAAGCATTTATTAGGCATAAGCCGCACGGTGTAGTGGCTATTTTTGGCCCTTATAACTTCCCTGGGCACTTGCCTAACGGGCATATTGTGCCCGCTATTTTAGCGGGTAACACTGTGGTATTTAAACCCTCAGAGCTTACTCCTCATGTAGCACAATTTACTTTATCGCTGTGGTTAAAGGCGGGCTTACCTGCTGGTGTAATTAACCTAGTACAAGGCGAAATTGAAACAGGTAAGGCATTGGCCGCTCACCAAGATATAGATGGCTTATTTTTTACCGGTAGTTCTAATACAGGTCATTTATTACATAAACAGTTTGCTGGCCACCCGAGTAAAATTTTAGCGCTTGAAATGGGCGGCAATAACCCGCTTATAATTAAAGACGTAAACGATGTTAGCGCCGCAGTACACGACATTATTCAGTCGGGCTTTATTACTTCTGGCCAACGCTGTACCTGTGCACGCCGTGTATTTATTGAAAACTCGAGTAATGGCGATGCCATTCTAGCTAAGCTTATTAGCGCCACTAAAAATATTGTAGTTGATGACAGCTTTGCAACAGAGCAGCCATTTATGGGTGCTATGATCAGCGAAAAAGCAGCATTAGGTATGGTGGCTGCGCAAAATGAACTTGTCGCTAAAGGCGCTGAGGTTTTAGTTGAACTTAAGCAATTAAAACCAGGTACTGGTTTTGTCAGCCCAGGTATTATCGATGTGACTAATGTTAATGATATGCCAGATGAAGAGCATTTTGGGCCATTAATTAAAATATATCGCTACAGCGATTTTGACAGCGCCATTAATGAAGCAAATAACACCAGCTTTGGTTTATCTGCCGGCTTACTCGCCGATAGTGAAAACGATTATAACCACTTTTTAAAGCGTATTCGTGCTGGCATTGTTAACTGGAATCGCCCCATTACCGGTGCATCTAGCGCTGCACCATTTGGTGGCATTGGCGCCAGTGGTAATCACAGAGCAAGCGCCTATTACGCTGCCGATTATTGCGCCTACCCGGTAGCTTCTGTTGAATCAGATAAAGTAACTTTACCGCAAACCCTCGCGCCGGGCTTAATAATTGAATAAATACAACTTAACTAGCGTTAAGGTATATAACAAAATTTAAGGATTTAAAATGCATACTGATGTAAATACATTATTTGATAACCTATGGCAAAACTACTTAAACGTAACGCCATCGGCAGACAAAATTCATGATCTATTAGGTTCAACGCAAAAAGATGACATTATTAACGATCATATTGCTCTGCGTACCTTTAACATTGAAAAAGTGGGCTTAGAAAAGCTGGCAGCACACTTTTTAGCTTTAGGTTATAAAGAATGCGGTGAGTATCACTTTGAAGCTAAAAAACTATACGCAAAGCACTACGAGCATAGCGATTTAACACAGCCAAAAGTATTTATTTCTGAGTTGTTGGTCGATAAATGCTCTCCTGAGTTACAAGCAATTGTAAATGATATGGTAAGCCAAATTGACGAAAGCGCAGTGACTGCCGATAACTTTTTATACTCAGGCACGCACTGGCAAGTAAGCACAGACACTTATAAACAACTTCTTGCCGAGAGCGAATATGCAGCGTGGATGTCGGCATGGGGTTATCGAGCTAATCACTTTACGGTAAATATTAATACCCTTGATAAGTTTGATAATATTGAAGATGTTAACCAAGCACTAAAAGATGCAGGCTTTACACTTAACAGCTCAGGCGGCGAAGTAAAAGGCTCGCCAGAGGTATTACTTGAGCAATCGTCAACCCTTGCTGATGAGTACTCAGTGAGCTTTAGCGATGGTGAAATGAGCATTCCTAGCTGTTTTTATGAGTTTGCTATTCGCTATCCTAAAGCCGATGGCGAGCTTTACACCGGGTTTGTAGCAGCCTCTGCCGATAAAATTTTTGAAAGTACCAATGCGCGCTAACTAGCCTGTATTTAGTTACTTTTAAAAAGCCCGTAAAGGGCTTTTTTTATGCCTATTTAACATCAACTCTGGTGAAGAGATTTACTAACGTAATGGCGCTTCGATTAATTTCACTTATCGATAAGATGATTTAAATTAACAACCCAAACTACTGTTTTATATTAACTTAAATTAATTCCACGTTATTTAAAATTAACTATTGCACCAATTAAAAACACGTTTTATTATTTCGCCGTTTCTTGATTATAATCAATCCGAGTAGATTACAGACCTAGTTTGTAGCAAGGCAAATCAGCAACTATACAGCCAAGTTTTACCTGGCTAATTACTAGCAAACTTTCCTCAACTATAGTTACGTTGGCTTGTAACTATATACTTAAACGCAGTTGCTCATTCCAACTGCGTTTTTTTGCTTTAAGGGAGACAAGCTCTCTGTGGTTATTATAAAAACAGCGGCTTATAATCGTTTTCTAATTGTTCAAACGACAAGTCACCAATAAAGCGCCCAAAACTGAGCCAAGTTGCTAAACCGCGTAAGTCTTTAAAGTGTGGCGGTACAAACTTAGGCGATTCGATTACTCCTAAACTATGCAGTTGCGTAATCAGCCTAAAGTCATCAATCGATATTTTTCCCACCAATAATAAAGGCAGTTGATCAATTCGGCCCAGTTGTATGGCAACCCGAATCAAGTTGTACACCAAAACAAAGCCTTTAATGTAGGCAATGTCTTTAGTAAACGGCAAACCTGTGGGTGTACTGCCCCTAAATACACGCTGAGCTAAAGTATAGCTTTCATCTTGCGATAATCCTTGCGCTACATAATCGCGGTAAATGTCAACAAATTCAGCACCATCAATTACCTTGGTTACCGCTTGAATACGGTTAACTAATTTAGATAAGCGCCGTGGTGTTGATTTTAAGGTAATAATTTCGGTTAATACCGCAAGGCCCTCTTGGGTCACTGTTGAGCTTGGCGTGCCTTTACTTAAACAGGTTAAGTAAGGTTGCGCTAGGCCATTTTGCGTCGTGCCTACATGTATCCAGCCTTCGTGCACTTCTAGAATATCGAGTTCACGCTGCGAAAACTTCACATCTTTATTTAGCTTAATATTATTAGCCCCAGCTGCTGCATCGCTCACTATGCCATCGCTTAGCATTACCTCTACGTTGATCCCTACCATACTGGCATTAACTTGCTCAGATAAAATACGCACAGCATCGCTTGCTGCTATATTTTTAGGATCGTCTGGCAGTATATCGGCAATTAATAAGTTTTTAAGCGGCCGCTCTAACATGTTTGCCAGCTCAGTAAGTGAAGGCTCACCAGCATGAAACAAATCTTTAGGGTGCCCAAATAGCTCTACTGATAGGTCATGAAATTCAGGCGTTCCTCGATATTCCAGCATGCTTAATACGGTTTTATACTCGCTGCACATTTTTCCCATATATTGAGCTATTGGGTTTAGCTGTCCTAACTGGTTAATAATGTTACGCTGCAAAGTAGAAAACGCTTGGCGTAGTTCGCTGGGCACAAATCCTAAATCGCGCTGCTGATAATATGCACGATCGATAACTGGATTTTTTTGACATTTTTGTCTAAAAAATTCTTCTTTAATTTGTTTATCCCAATTAATCGCATCCAGTATTCTTATAGGTGTTTGCAGGGCAACTAATTGATCTGATAATTCACGAGTTTTAAGTAGTAACGCCTTGTCTATCATGGTGTAAGCTCAACAAATAATGAATTGTGAGCATAATTTAAAATAACCAAATTACAAAGTAATATCATCATTTTTTAACCATTGTTTTTAAGATGATCGGGCCACATATCTAATACGTATACACTTGCAAAGTTAAGGATTAATTAATGAAAAATGAAATCGACAACAAGCAAATTTTAGCTGTGTATGAACGCATAATACAACGCGGCGAAATGCAGGATGATGCTAAGCATTATCAAGGCGTTACCGCGTATTCAGACGCAGACGGTTATACCATTTATTTACAAGGCAGCGGGGTAGAACTGCGCTTTGGTTTTCATAATACGTATCATCTTGATTACGAACATGAAAAACAAAAAGATGACTTTTTAAAAAAATTACACAATATTGCCAATGAAACCTAATGCTGCCACCCAGGCTTAAAAAACGCGCCACTAGCAAGCTCAATACTTCCTTTATTACGCAAGTAATTATTGAGCTTGAAGCTAATCCGCACAAGCTCGAAATTATTCGCCACAACCTAGCTTACTACCGCACCCAAACTCATTTAAAAAAAGGCTTTCTTCTCGCTATTGAGCGATTTGACTGGGTGTTTGCAGCATGTAATAACGTGGATAAAATTTGCGCACAAATTATGGCCGATGACTACATTGGAAATCGTCTTAGGCGTTATCCTCTTTTGTTCAAAGGTATATTAACGCCTTAAATAAAGCTGTAACAATACCTCTGCTTTGTATATATATTAACCCTTCTTGCTTTGCTATATTTACATTAACTTTATAAAACCAGCCTGTTGTTATAATTATATCCATTGCAATTTTGGCTATATAAACAGCAACACATACCGTTAGTGCTCTAATGATTACCGTACTAAGCATATTATTTGAAATTATTTACATTTTATTTCTTAGTAAAAATAACCCTCACTTACCTCACTATAAAACAACGCGTAAACTATTGTTTTTAAATAATATAAATTAAATTAATTGTTTGTTATTTACGTATGCTAGATTACCTTTTTTGTTAATATTTCATCTACATTTAGGCATCCGATCATTTACCTGCGCCTTGAATTGTTAGAGCTATTACCTTAAGCTTATGTTTATTGAACGGTCAATTAATAATAAATATGCCTAAAGTTGGAATGGAACCTATAAGACGTCAGCAGCTAATTGACGCAACAATTGAGTCGGTTGCACAGCGCGGTTTACAAGCAACCACTATTAACAGTATTAGTAAAAATGCGGGATTATCCTCTGGCATTATTAGTCATTACTTTGGTGGTAAGCAGGGATTAATTGAAGCAACGGTCAGGTATTTACTTACGAGTTTAAAACAGGAGCTTGTTTGCAAGCTTGAAGCAAATACCAACGCGACGCAGCGCTTAATGTTTATTATTGAAGCTAACTTTGCACTTGTGCAACAGCGCTCAGACACTACACGAACTTGGTTGAGCTTTTGGGCACAATCAATGCACGATGCCGAATTACACCGGCTACAAAATGTAAACAGCAAACGCTTGCAAAGTAATTTAGCATTTTCATTTAAGCAATTAATGCCCACTGAGCAAGCAAAACAAGCTGCCGAACTTAGCGCCGCCATGATCGACGGCCTATGGTTACGCGCAGTACTTAGTAAATCAAACGAACATCAGTTTAATCACAGTGAAAAGCTAGCAAAAAGTTATGTGCATTCACTCATCAAGCAATATGGAGCCTAGCGTGACAACACCTGTCTATCAAAATTTTATTAACGGCCACTTCCTTGCAAATAAAAGCGGCAAAACATTTGATGTAACTAACCCTGCTACGGGTGAAGTTATTTATGCAGTAGAAATTGCTGACGAGTTTATTCAAAACGCTGCCATTGCAAGTGCAAAGCAAGGTTTTGCGCAGTGGTCGGCCATGTCGCCTATTGAGCGCAGTCGCATTTTACTCAAGGCCGTAGCAATTTTACGCGAGCGCAATGATGAGCTAGCGCTGGTAGAGGTACTTGATACCGGCAAACCAATGCAAGAAGCAAACTGTGTAGATATTGAAACAGGCGCTGATGTTATTGAATTCTTTGCTGGTTTAGCACCGGCACAAGTTGGCCAACAACAAATGGTTGGCAGCGACTTTTACTATACCCGTAAAGAGCCTTTAGGTATTGGCTGCAATGTTGATTTTCCCATCAATTCCAATTGCTATCTGGTTTAGTGTGCTTTATCACTACCACGAAGCTGGTATTCCTACCGAAGGTATTAAAAACTTTGCCATGGTATTTGTTGGTATTATTTTTGTAATTAACTCTCTTGATTCGCTTATCCGGTTATACACAGATAACTTAAACTTGACGGTTAAACGCTTAGGTAAATTTAAATATTTAACCATGAATATTGTTGCTTTGTCGTTGTTAACATTACTATTTAAGTTAGAGTTTTTACAAATTCAATGGGTTGGCGCATTAGTTATTACCTTGTTCTTTATTTGTATTGCTTATATTGGCTACAACAAATTAAAAACGGTGAACGACATTATAGGCTCACCAAAAGCAAACAAAATTGATTACACCAAAATTGAAAATATGAGCTAGGAACAACATTATGAATAATAAACTAAAACAACTTTTTATCGCTTTACCTTTTACACTTTTATCTACAACTGCAGCGGCAAATTGGTCAACAACCATTACTGCAGCTTCTGACTATACTTTTAATGGTGTATCCCAAACCGACAGTGACCCAGCAATTCAAGCAAGCCTTGATTATGCATTTGATAACGGTGTTTATGCGGGTATTTGGGCCTCTAACGTAGATATTATTGGTCTCGACGATATAGACTTTGAGCTTGACGCTTACGTTGGGCGTTTTATGCAACTTAACGAACAAGTTAGTCTAGATTACGGTATTGCTTATTATACGTATCAAGGTGACGGCAGTGATTTTAATTATGGCGAAGCCTATACAAAATTTGGCTATGCGAGTGATTATGGCCAAACAGAGCTTAACTTTTGGTACAGCTGGGACTACTTTGGCAGCGGCGCAGGGCATGTTATATCACAAATAGCGCATACATATGAGTTAGCACCTAACCATGCGTTACGTGCAAGTTTTGATATTTCAAACTCATTAGACGGTAAAAAATACGCGTGGGATAGCAATGAAAAAAATCTTACAACCATTACCGCTTAGCATACAAAACTAGCTATGAAGGCTTTAATATTGAAGTTGCCGCCGAGAACACCAGCTTAGATTACGACTACACAGATGAGCGCCTGGTGTTGGCCGTATCACGTACGTTTAATTTATAAACTTAATTAATTAAATGAATGCTATTACTTAGCAAAAAAATGCCACTTAAGTTAAGTGGCATTTTTACTTTTATTTGCTTGAGTAATAAAAGATCGAGCAATTTAAATCACATCTATAGGTAAATCAGCCAAAGTACTTACAAAGCTAAAACCAGTGCAAAATCATCAATGGCAATCGTAATACCCTTTTTACATAGTTTTCAAGCTATTAAATTATTAAAGCATCTACTTTTATAAGCGTTGATAAACTTATCCAAACCATCATCCTTGCTAGCCCTACTCGAGTTGTTTTTTACCTTACTTAAAGCTGCCGTGCGTAACTGACTTTAGTAAAAAAGGTGCGCTGGTCGCGCTCAAAGCTTTTAAGTGATTCATCTTGGTAACCTTTATCTGAATACCCTAAGTAAAATAATGTTTGCGCATTAATTTTGTACGAATAAACGAGTTGGCTGCCGTAATCTTTATTAGTTTGGTTCACTTGATAAAAATAAGCATTTTCGTTGCGATCAATATCTTCAAATTGCCAAATAAGCTTTAGCATTGAGCGCATATTAAATTTATAGTAAAGACTAAAATCAATTAGGTTAGCTGTAAAAACACGCCCCCTTGTAGGTTGTCTAATTGGCTGTAGCTATGCTTTATGTCAACTTGCCAATGATTGTTTATACCCCACACCGCTTGAGTTTGGGTATCAAAGGCGTCACCTAGTTGCTCATTACTGTAGTCAATGCGACTCCCGTATTCAACATACAAAGACAGCCTAAGATCTTTTGTTGGTTTAAATCCGCTGTAAATATAACCAATGTTTTGATTATAAAAATTAGTGTTATAATTTTCATACCTATGTATCAGCCCTATTTCGAAAATAGACTGTTTTTGGCCTTTAAAGCTTAAATAACCTTCGTACTCTTGCTCAAGTAAATCGCCATTTTTCGCCCAAGTTTTATCCCAATCAGCTACATATGACCAAGAGGTAACTAAATCATTTTCATCTCGATACCAGGTTTGCCCGCCTCCTAAAATAACTTTTTCGTAATCGACCTTAGCTTGATAGCCTAAATCGGCACGATAATCTGCGCCAATATTTTCGTACTCTGCGAATAATTTATAATCGCGTTTATCGCGGGTGAGCTTAATTGCATACGCTTGATCGGATTGTGTTTGTGACAGGTTATAATTTTCAACTAAAAATGCTGAGTTGCGGGTATCACTGCTCGCAACTTGATAACTTAAGGTGTCTGATTGATTAAACCAGTAACTACCGTCAACTGATAAAACCGTATTGCGATAGTCATCACCTTCACGATGCGTACTTGAAATCCCTACAGTGCCTTGCTGGCCAATATCGTACTGGTAACGCGCCACTGCCACTTTGGTATTTTCGTTTAAGCTTGCAAATCCTGAGCCCTGATTAGTTGGCAGTAAAATATTGCTATTGTCGTCATCGGCAAACATCACCGCATAACTGTGATTAGCTGTTTTGCCGGTTAATTTAGCGCCTAGATTAGGATCTGCAATGGTGCGAGTATATAAAAGCTCAAATAAACTACTTTTAAAATATGACGCACCGTCTAAAAAAAACGGCCGTTTTTCTTCATAGTATATAGAGTAAGTGGTATTAATATCCAGCGCCAGAGAGTCGGTTTCCACTTGCGAGAAGTCTGGATTTATAGTGGCGTTTATAACGGCGTCTTGGCTTAAGCCCCAGCGTAAATCTATACCTATTTCGGCGTTTACATCGCCATTTTCCCAATCACCCGGTAACTGTGATTTGGTATCGTTACGCAGCGCAGTTAAAGTAGGCGTTAATTGCAGGTTTTTGCTGACCGTTATTTTTTCAAAGCCGGTAAGCTTATCAAACTGACAAAGGCTGCACTTAATATCGCGATCAAACCCAATGTTTGATAACTGATAAAGCACATCTCGTTGATAATTGCGCATTAGGGCAAAACCCCAGGTTAATTGCTCTTTATTTTGTGCAAAACGCAGCGCTTTAAAAGGAATACGCATTTCTACCACATAACCTTGCTCAGTTATCTTGCCTGCGCTATCCCAAATGGCATTCCAAGAAAGGTCTTGTTGCCAGCCATCGGTGTCGGTCATGCGAATATCGCCCTGAGCCCCTAGCGGGTTCACATAAAATTCATAACCAGAGCGCTCATCATTAAAGGTATCAATTACTAGTGCCACGGTGTCATCTTGCCACAGAGTATCGCGATCTCGCAGTGCAGCGCGAATGTGCGTTGGGTCAGGATCGTGTGCAACAAACGCTACATATAAGTTACTGCCGTCTTCGTATATATAAGCATCGGTTTTTACCGGTGGCGTACCTTTTTCATTTGGTTCATCTTGAAACTGCAATGCAATGCGCGTGGCATCTTGCCAATGCGCCTCATTCATTACCCCATCTACTGTTATATTTTTATTAATACGCGTGAGTGAATAGTGTTGTTTATTGGCAAGCGCGCTTGGAGTGGTGAGTAAAAGAAAGAAAAAGCTTAAAATAAAGAACACTGATTGTTTTTTTATTATTAAGTACCGCATAAACAGCCATTTAGACTTAAATTACTCAATAAGAGTAATTTCTGGCGTGGATTGTAGTTTATACCAATGGATTTGTTAATACCTTGCAAAGAGTTTTCTGCATAACATTAACTAATTAATAATAAAGAAGTATTTAAGCGCAGCGATTAGGTTTCAATAAGCTTGAGTTTATCAGCAATACCATTCCACTCATCAGCATCGGCTGGGGCTGGTTTTGCCTGCGTAATGCGTGGCCATATAAGTGCAAGCTCGGCATTTAGTTCGGTAAACTCTTGTTGTGACTCTGGTAATTCATCTTCTTGATAAATAGCATCAGCTGAACATTCAGGTACGCATAAACCACAGTCAATGCAATCAATTGGGCTTATAGCTAAAAAGTTAGGGCCTTCAAAAAATGCATCTGCTGGGCACACTGATACGCAATCTGTGTACTTACATTTAATACAGTTTTCGGTGACTACAAATGCCATAATGGTTCAATGCCTAAGGTTTTATAACGACAACGGCAGATCATACCCAACCAAGGCTAAAATACAATATATGAGTGCCATAATAGCGTAATTTAACGTAAAATAAGCGCCTTATGTTTTGTGGTGCTATTTGCGCTACTCCCCTTATTGTGAGCGGTAATTAAAAGCCCGCTAAGACACCTAAAAGAGACAAAATGATACGTTTAACCGAAATAAAACTACCGCTAGATCATGACGAAAATGCAATTAAAGATGCCATTGTCAGTAAGCTAAAAATAACGCCAGAACAGTTACATAGTTTTAATGTGTTTAAACGTGGTTACGATGCCCGTAAAAAAACAGCTATTTTACTTATTTATACCTTAGATATAAGCGTTGATAACGAAGAGCAGTTACTCACAACTTTTGCCAAAGATCAGCATGTAAAAGTAGCACCCGACACCGCTTATAAGTTTGTTGCCCAGGCAAATAACGATTTAAAAGAGCGCCCTGTCGTAATAGGCTTTGGCCCTTGTGGTTTATTTGCAGGTTTAGTGTTGGCACAAATGGGCTTTAAGCCAATAATATTAGAGCGTGGTAAAGAAGTACGCGAGCGCACTAAAGATACCTTTGGTTTTTGGCGTAAGCGCGCACTAAATACCGAGTCAAATGTACAATTTGGTGAAGGCGGCGCAGGTACATTCTCCGACGGTAAATTATACAGCCAAGTAAAAGATCCAAAACATTATGGCCGTAAAGTTATTACCGAGTTTGTTGCCGCTGGCGCGCCAGAAGAAATTTTATACGTAAGTAAGCCACACATAGGAACCTTTAAACTGGTAACTATGATTGAAAAAATGCGCGCGCATATTGTAGAACTTGGCGGCGAAATTCGCTTTAGCACTCGCGTAGACGACATTCATTTAGAAGACGGCCAAGTAACGGGCTTAACCTTGTCAAATGGCGAGCAGCTAAATACCCGCCATGTAGTGCTTGCTGTGGGTCACAGTGCCCGTGATACCTTTGATATGCTATATAAAAAAGGTATTTACATGGAAGCTAAACCATTTTCGGTGGGCTTTAGGATCGAGCATAAGCAATCTATGATCGATGAGTGCCGCTTTGGTGACAATGCAGGTAACCCCATTTTAGGCTCTGCTGATTACAAACTAGTTCACCACTGTGATAATGGCCGTACCGTATATAGTTTTTGTATGTGCCCAGGGGGGACTGTGGTTGCAGCCACCTCTGAAGAAGGCCTAGTTGTTACCAATGGTATGAGCCAATATTCTCGTAGTGAGCGAAATGCAAACAGCGCTATTGTTGTAGGTATTTCGCCAGAGCAAGACTTCCCGGGTCATCCATTAGCGGGTATTGAGTTACAACGTAAACTTGAAAAACAAGCATACGAACTTGGCGGCAGTAATTACGATGCGCCAGCACAACTTATTGGCGACTTTTTAAAGGGTAAATCGTCATCAGCTTTAGGCGATGTGCAATCATCTTATACGCCGGGTATTAAATTAACCGATTTAGCCGATGTATTACCTAAATATGCAATTGATGCTCTGCGTGAAGCAATTCCGGCATTTAATAAGCAAATTCGTGGTTTTTCAACTAATGATGGCTTACTAACAGGGGTAGAAACACGTACCTCTTCGCCGGTAAGTATTAAGCGCGATAAAACACTTCAAAGTATTAATACTAAAGGGCTTTACCCTTCTGGCGAAGGCGCAGGCTATGCCGGTGGTATTTTATCGGCAGGTATTGATGGTATTAAAGCCGCTGAAGCGGTGGCGCTTTCAATGCTAGAAAACGCAAAATAAGCGTTTTATTAATTTAAGCCATAAAAAAACCTGAGGAAGCTCAGGTTTTTTTGTAACTGCAAATAACCATATTAGGTTAGCGCATTATTAATTACTTTTTAAGCGACAGTTTTTCGCCTTTTAAGCTTTTACGTATTTTAGAAATACGTGAGCGATTTACTGCTCTTGCTTCGCCAGTTGCTTGACCAGATGGCTTATTAGCACGAGTACGACGTAAGTGTGCAGGCTTTTTGCCAATTTTATCAATTAATACTTCACGGTTACTTACTGCATAGCCTTCTAAGTAAACACGTTTAATTTTTTGACCAATTAAGGTTTCAATTTCAAACAACATGTTTTCTTCTTCACGGCTTACAAACGAAATTGCTTGGCCTTCTTTACCTGCGCGGCCAGTACGACCAATACGATGTACGTAGTCCTCTGCAAGCCAAGGTAAGTCAATATTAATTACACGCGGTAAACCATCAATATCAATGCCACGCGCCGCAACTTCTGTTGCCACTAATACACGTACTTTACCTTCTTTAAATTCACGCAGCGCACGACGACGATTACCTTGTGACTTATCGCCATGACAAACCGCAGCCGGAATGCCATCAAGGTTAAGCTCTGTTACTAGCTCATCGGCTGTTTCTTTCATGTTTACAAATACTAACACTTGCTGCCAGTTTTTCTTACCAATTAGCTCAGAAAGCAGCTCTTGCTTACGGCGCTCTTCAACGGGGTAAACCACATGCGCTACAGTGCTAGCAGTACTGTTTGTTTGATCAACACGTACTATTTCTGGCTGTTTTAATACTTTAGATGCAAACTGTTTAATTGCTGCTGGGAAAGTAGCTGAAAACAACAAGATTTGACGATCGTCAGCGCAGCTTTTTATAACGCCTTGCATCTCTTCAATAAAGCCCATATCGAGCATACGGTCGGCTTCATCAAGTACTAAGTGCTTTACGCTGGCAAGGCTTAAGTTACCTAAGCGAATATGATCAAGTAAACGCCCTGGCGTTGCTACTACAATATCAACACCTTCTTTAAGTGCATTAGCTTGGCCTGCGGTGTTAACACCACCAAATAAGCTGACTACTTTTAACGAAGTATGTTTTGCGAAGTCTTTAAAGTTATTTGCTATTTGCTCTGCAAGTTCGCGCGTAGGCGCTAAAACTAAAGCATGCGGAGCATTAGTAGTGCTTACTTCAGACTCAAATAATTTTTGAATAATTGGTAGCGCAAACGCGGCGGTTTTACCCGTCCCCGTTTGTGCACTTGCTAAAACGTCTTTACCTTTACGAACAGCAGGAATTGCTGCGCGCTGAATGGGCGTAAGGGTGTGATAGTTAAGTTCGTCTAACGCCTGAACAAGTTCAGGAGCAAAACTAAAAGATTTAAAATTCATGGTGTATAACCTGCGGCCACATTATCAAGGGTCGCAAATTATACAGTAAAAAAGTGCTAACAGTTAGTCATTACTTTACTTTTGCATGGTTTAATCTGTTTTATAGCGTTTAAATATTAAAGAGGTATTAATACCGCCAAAAGCAAAGTTATTACTCATTACATAATCGGTGTTAATTTCTCGCCCTTGCTCGGTTATATAGTCAAGTTGAGCGCACTCGTTATCCACCTCGGTGAGGTTTATTGTGGGGGCAAACCAGTTATCATTCATCATATTAATCGTCGCCCACGCTTCAATAGCACCGCATGCGCCCAAAGTGTGGCCTAAATAACTTTTTAAAGAGCTAATGGGTTTTGCCCCTAATGCGTTAAAAGTGGCATGCGACTCTGCTATATCGCCTCGATCGGTTGAGGTGCCATGCGCACTTACATAACCAATTTGCTGGGCGGTTAAATTTGCATCGTGTAGGGCTTGTTCAATCGCTATTTGCATTGTTTTAGAGGTAGGTTGAGTAACATGCTCACCATCACTATTACAACCAAAACCAACCACTTCTGCCAGTATAGTGGCACCGCGCGCTTTTGCGTGTTCATACTCTTCTAAAATCAGTGTGCCAGCACCTTCGCCAATCACTAATCCATCACGGCCTTTATCAAATGGCCTGGGGGTTAACTTGGGTGTGTCGTTTTTTGTGCTGGTAGCATATAAGGTATCAAATACTGCGGCTTCGGTAATACATAACTCCTCTGCACCACCAGCAACCATCACCTTTTGACGACCAAATTTTATTGCTTCATAGGCATAACCAATACCTTGTGAGCCTGAGGTACAAGCTGAGCTTGTGGTGATCACTCGCCCTTTTAAGCCAAAAAACACTCCAACATTAACCGGAGCAGTATGCGCCATCATTTGAATATAACTAGTGGCTGTTACCCCAGACATAGAGCCCGACTCCATCATATTAGCAAACGCGAGTAACGGCGGGGTTGACCCTATAGATGAACCATAAGAAACCCCCGTAGAGCCATCGGTTAAGCTACTATGATTGAGTAACTGGGCTTGCTCTAACGCGCACTCTGTAGCGCGTGTTGACATAAGCGCCACTCGCCCCATTGAGCGTATTTGTTTACGTTTATAATGACTCGGTCGCTCAAAATGAGTAACCGGCGCCGCTAAACGCGTATTAAGCTCTGGTGCTTTGTCCCACTGTGGCATAGTGGTCACTGCATTTTCGCCTCTGATCAGTGCTTGTTTAAATACCGACCATTCATCGCCAAGTGCGGTGATCACCGACATACCTGTCACTACAACGCGCTTCATTACACCATACCGCCGTTAACTGAAATGACTTGGCGGGTAATGTAGGCCGCATCATCTGAGATTAAAAATGCCACAGTACCCGCAACTTCCTCTACTGTGCCCATACGCTTAAGCGGGATCATTTTTAGCATTTCGTCTACCGGTAACTCGTCAGTCATTGCGGTTTCTATTAACCCAGGTGCAACGCAGTTTACGGTTATTTTTCGCTTAGCCAACTCTAACGACAACGCTTTTGTAGCGCCAATAATACCGGCTTTTGCCGCACTGTAATTTACTTGCCCACGGTTACCGGCAATGCCCGATACAGAAGCCATGGTTACAATACGCCCACCTTTACGGTTTTGCACCATAGGCATTACCGTGGGGTGCACCACATTATAAAAGCCATCAAGCCCGGTACGAATAACGCAATCCCAGTCCTCGCCTTGCATAGCCGGAAACGCCATATCATTGGTAATACCTGCGTTACATACCACGCCATAATAAGCACCATGCTGGGCTATGTCTTGCTCTATTTGTGCTTTGGCGGCGGCTCTGTCGCATACATCAAATTGTAATAAGCTAGTAGCTTGGCCTAATGCCTGTATTGCTGCGCAAGTTGCTTGTGCATCTGCCACACCACTTTTACAATGCACTGTAATGTCATACCCTTGGGATGCTAATTTAAGCGCAATAGCCCTGCCTATGCCACGGCTTGAACCTGTGACTAAAATTCGTTTTGTCATTGATTATCTCTTATAAATTCCAGCGGATTTTCGGGCTGAAAAACATTAATTTTTGCTTCACATGCTAATGTATCGCCGTGGATTATTTGGCATTCAAACACACTCAATCCCGACTCTTCTTGATATAGCTTATGCACTTTAATAGTTAAACTACTATTAACTTTAAAACACGCTTGATGGGTTTGATATTTACGCGTACCAATTAAAAAGCCTATTTTAGGAGGCTCATTTGCATCGTTTGCTAATGCGCCTGCGTAAGCGGCTATTGACTGCGCCATATACTCAACCCCAATATAACTGGGTACACCGGCAATATCGGCATTATAAAACGCACTTTGCGGTGTAATCGTTACCTGGCAACGCGCACTCTCGGCGCTATAATGCGTTAAAGTGTCAATTAAAATCATTGGTGCGTCGTGGGCAAGCAACTGCTCAATTGCGTAATGATTACTGCTCAGCTCATTCATCGGCAATACCTAAAATTAAACTGGCGTTATTGCCACCAAAGGCAAATGAGTTTGACAAGCAGTAACGCAATTTGGGCTTAAATGCTTGTTTTATTATTTTTACATCGGCCAAGTTACCGCCTGTTGATAATACGTTATACGGCAATGCATACTGGCCTTGCTCTTTAAGAAGTAGCCAGCATAGCGCGGCTTCAATTGCGCCTGCAGCTCCTAAGGTATGCCCAGTTAAGTGCTTGCTTGAGCTAAGTGGCGTATTGTTGCCAAACACACGATTAATTGCAAGTGCCTCCATTTCATCATTTTTTAGCGTTGCGGTACCGTGTGCATTTATGTAGTCAATTTCATGGGCAGCTAATTGCGCTTGTTTTAGTGCTTTTTGCATTGCAGATTGCGCGCCCATACCATTGGGATCGGGCGCTGAAATATGATGTGCATCAGAGCTTTCGCCGCCACCGTACAGTGCAATTGCTTTATCTGTAATTGCGCTTACGCCTTTACTCATTACAAATAATGCCGCGCCTTCACCAATATTAATGCCGTCTCGGCTACTTGAAAACGGCTGGCAAACTCCGCTACTTAACGACGCTAACGAATCAAAACCATTGAGAGTAAGTTGGCATAGGGTGTCAACGCCACCGCATATAACAACATCGGCCATATCAGCTTTTAGCAGTGCGCGGGCACTTAGTAATGCTTTTGCACTTGATGTACAGGCTGTAGAAATACTATAACAGGGTCCCTTTGCATCAAGCTTTTGCGCAATATAGTGTGCTGGGGTGGCAAGTTCTTGGTCATAATAATGAAAGTCATTTGGCCATTGCGCTGTGTGTTCAAAATGAGCACGAGCCCGTTCACCATCTGCAATACCCGAAGTACTCGTGCCTAACACCACCGCAATACGGGATTTATCGATATGCGAAAATTGCTCAATAGTTGTTTGTAGTTGCGCTAAGCACATATCAATAAAGGTATTTATACGTTTTTTTTGCGCCAACGCAACCGAGGTTACTTTGCCAACATATAACGGCTGTTGTTGCGCGCTAAGTGTAGAATTTAGAGTTAATATAGGCGTTGCAGAGTTATAACTGTTTAAGCTATCGAGAGTTGCCTGCGGGCCTACTCCCATCGCACTAACAATACCTAAGTTATTTAGCCAATATGTCACTGAGTTACCTTTTTAAATATTATTTTATAATCACGTACAATATTATGCAGCGTAATTGCATCATCGTTATAGTCAATGGTGATCAGGGTTTTATGATTTTGTAGTACTTGTCTGTGTGTGCCTACTTGCTCCACGAGTGCGCCGCTCAGCTGCTCATTTATAAACGCAACAGGCCAATGTACTAAGGCAATGTCGGCCAATACATAAGCAGGATTTATATCGACGCCTACAAGCATTTTTTTAGCTTTAATTGGCTCTTTGGGTGATTTTTCAAGCTCTACAATTGGAAAGCCCTGGCTGGTCATCATCAGCAACTTGACCCCTCCCGCCTCATTAACCGCCAATTGCGATAACAAGGTATGCTGCTCTTGCCCAGTGGTAATAAATAACACTTGTTGCCAAGAGCGGCCATACATTGATGGCGCCATGCTATTTAAATTTAGGCTAGCCGCAGGTGCTATGCTTATAGCTGCACTGGAACTAAACTGACTCGCACAGGCTGACAGCACTATGCAGGTTAGCAATAGCAGTGCACGCTGGAGTATTAGTTTAAGCATATTAATTTCAACATATTAGTTTCGGCACAGCTGAGCTAGCACATTTAAGCGGCGCTCACTTTGTGCAACAAATGGGTTACTCGTGTCCCATGCGTATCCGGCTAAAATTGCACTGATCATTTCTCGCACTTGTTTGTTTTGCTCTGTATGAAATATTACGTCTTGAAAGCGCGTATCGTACCAGCCTGTAACAAAAGTTCTAAAACAGTTAACTCCCGCTTGTAGCGGTTTTGCATAATGCTGCTCAAAGTCAATCGTCTCACCTTTTAAATACTGATCGACCAAAGGTGCAATTAAACTTGCTGATTTAAGCGCAATGGTTACTCCTGATGAAAACACCGGATCTAAAAACTCTCCCGCATTGCCTAATAGCGCAAAGTGCTGTCCATACAGCTTACTCACATTAGAGGAGTAGCCTGTTATGCTGCGAGCTGGCCCAATTAATTCGCGTTTAGCTAGCAGTGCTTTTAAATGTGGATCTTGCTCTAAAAAGCGATTTAACATTACCTCTGCTTCGTCGTCATTAAAACGCTCAGACTCTGCTACAACACCAATACTTGCGGTGCCATCACTAAAGGGAATTAGCCAATACCATATATCTCGGTGCTCTGGGTGTACGGTAATGAGGATTTTATTACGATCAAAATTTTCATCGCTAATATTATCTACAAAGTGGCTAAAATAAGCACTGCGTACCGGAAAGTTAGAAGGTAACTCTAAGTTTAGTAGTTTAGGTAATACTCGGCCAAAGCCGCTGGCATCTAACACAAAGCGTGCTTGAACTTGGTAAGGCAGCTGCTGCGCGTCGTGTACTAATAAGGTTGCACCACCATTTTTATCGGTACTATCTTTATTGGTATTACCTTTATCGGAACTGTTTTCAAAAACATCAGTAACCTTGTAGTCTTTAACACTGTGCTGATAACGAATAACAGCCCCTTGCAGCTGTGCATTATCGGCTAGTAATTTATCAAACAGCCCTCTTTTCACTTGATAAGTAGTACCTGGCCCTGGTGATGATTTTTCGGTAAAATTAATAGCGGTATTTTCACCCGCTCGATGAAACGCAGCGCCGTTTTTAAACTGAAACCCCAAACTAGCAGCGTGTTCATGCAATGGAGCGACTAAATTAGCGTCGGCCAAATATTCCATACATTGCGGTAACAAGCTCTCACCTATAGTAAAGCGCGGAAAAATCTGTTGCTCAAGCACTAATACTCGCCAGCCTTTTTGCACTAAAAGGCTACTTGCAAGTGCGCCAGAGGGGCCCGCACCAATTACAACAACATCAAACTGCTCAGGGTTATTCACTTTATCCTTCCTTTTGCGAGGGTAATACACTCAGCGGCGATAAAATATATACCGCTAAAATCCCTACCATTACGGTAAGTCCAAAACTAAAAATAGCAGGGGTGCTTGAGGCACTTAACATACCAAACACCCACATAGAAGACGCTGCAGATAAACTAATTGCCAATATATTTTTTGGCTGTAACTTATTTATTTGATAAAAAACAAGGTAGTCAATAGCTAAGGCTACCACTAGCAACGCGCCCAACATATTAAATAACGACAGGCTGCCTTGAATTGCATTACACACCCACAGCATGCTAACAACCACTAATAACAAGCTTAACAGTTGTAAAGTGGCAATTTTTACGCCAAAACGCCAACTAAAAAGTAACCAACTAATGGCCCCTGCAAGCACTAAACTTAACAATAAGTATGCTCGGTAATCGCTTAATAACGCACTAATTTGCTGCGGTTTATTATATAGCAATAAGCCATCATCTTTTAAAAGCGCGGCGCTTAAGCTCTGTGTATTAATATTGGTAATTGTCATCCAGGTTATGGCTTGCTGCGGCTCAACATGCATTTGCGCTAACAATAAGGGTTTAAATTCGCTATTTAATAATGTGTTATAGGTAATAAATTGCGCGGGGCCGCTACTTAATTGCCGCCCAGTTAATTGCTCGGTGAGTGCAAACACACCACTTTTTTTAGCTTGATTAAACACCGCTAAATTATTTTTTTGCTGCTCAATACTAGGCAGCCATCGGTTAATGGCATTGTGTTTAATATGCGGGTTACTCGCGGTTAAATCGCTAACTAACCGCTGTTGTTTTTGTAACACGTGTTGTGCATTGTCGCCAATAATAAATACTATATGGCTGCGCCATTGATCCAGTAAAGTTAAGTGTTTTTTTTCACTTGCCATTAGCTGCTCAGAGCTGGCATTAAGCAATCTAATATCATCATTAAACTCAATCGGTTTTAATACCAATAAGCTTGCAAGCACTATACTTAGCGCAATAAACAGTGGTTTTTTTATTTTATTACAGTACAAAAACACCCGCGTTATTTTTTTACTGAGTAATAAACTTGATGTCGATACACGCAGTGTTTGCTGCCAAAATGGTAAAATTAACACAGTAAACAGCCATGCACTAAATAAGCCCGCTATAACAAACACAGCCACTTGCGCTAATAAGGTTAACGGTGCACCTAATAAGCAGCTGTAGCCTAATGCGGTCGTAATAAAAGAGAGTAATAACGCCGATTTCACCCCTTTGCTATAGCCGTTAGAAGAGGCCTGCTGTGCAGTTTCATTTGCTACTTTAGCTAAGTCGGTCATGCCATGAAAGGCGTAATCAATAGCAATGCCTATTAAGGTTACGGCAAATACCAAGGTTAATAAATGAATGCTGTTAAACACCAATAACATAACAATAGCGCCGCCCATTAATGCGCTAAGCACTGTAAAGCTCGCTAATAAAATACTGCTAATCGCTCTAAATACCCAAAACACCATAACCATTAGTGCCATTAGGCTAATACCACCAAACAAACTCATTTCGTATTTTGCTTGTTGGGCATTTTCAGCCGTATGAAACAGCACCCCTGAATAGGAAATAGTGGTATTTGGGTACGCTTTACTTAGGGTGTTTATTTGCGTTTTAATTTTAGCAGCTAAGCTAATTGCATTATTAATGCTCAAGTTTGGCTCTGGCAGTGTGGCAAAAAGCATTGCATATTCAACCCCCTCATACTGGCGAGTGAGGCGGTTTTGTTTAATAGTAAAAACTTGGCTTTGGCTTAAGTTTTCGCTAATAAAGCCAGCTAAACTTAAACTAATATCAGTACTTAATGTAGCACTAACAAATGGCGATCCTAACTGATTTAACTGCTGCAGGTAAAACTGCTCAAAGCTGGCTTTGTCTGCTATTTTTTGCTTATAGGGCTTACTTAATAGTGCATATTTATAAGGCGCAAATGTGGTTGTTAAAGCGTTTATAGAGGGAAAATTAAATGTGCTTGTTATACCTTGCTGCTCAAGCCAATTGTTAAATTCATCGTGGGCGTTATTTTTTTGTTCACCAGCAAATGAAAACACCACACGGTGGGCATTTTTTTCAAAAAACAGCTGTTCGCCATAAGCTAATTGAGAATGCGATTTTGGCAGCAAACTAAACATATCAGCACTAAATGTAGGTTTAGTCAGCCAAAATATACTGGTTAAAAGCAAAATTAAACCACTAAACCAAATAAAAACAATGCCAATTCGTTTCTTCAATCCACTATTCCATTAATTAACTATTTAAACGATTGAGCCGTTAAGGCTGCTCAGGGTAACTAAACTCAATAGTTGTTTTACTACCTGAATGCTCATAAAGGATGATGCTGTGTACCGTTTTATCACTTTCACACAAAGTAAAGTGGCTAAATAATTGCTGTAACAACGCTTCTTTTGGGGTTAGTTGCAGGCAATTGTTTTGCGCTTTTATACTAAAGCGTGTTGCAAGGGCGCTCATATCTACACTGAGTAAGTCAGTTAAAAGCCCTACAAACTGCTCACTGCCTGGCTGTGGTACAAACTCCCCTTTAGCATTTTCAACCAATACCTGGCCATTTTCTACAATCAATGCGCTTTTTACCGGTTGTTCTACTTGCCATACTAGCTTTTTGGCATTTAGAGAAAACACCCCAGAGGAGACGAACGGCGATGCAAAACCAGCAAGTTGTTTATATTGTTTAAACTCACCCGTTACTGTATCAGCCTTTAATGTGGTATTTACCTGCGATACAGTGTTTGCTTGCAATGCACTACAAAATAGCAGCAATACGCTGGTTATAAATAATTTAAACATTGTCATTCCTTCTCCTTTAATTGCCAGCTACTTTAAAAAAGGGGCTAGTTTTTCATAAAGTATTGGGGGTGAAACAAATTGCATTTCTTTGGAGCTAATTTCTACCGCCACTTGTGTAGTGGACGCCTTGGTAAGGCGCTTATTACTGATTGCATCGGTAATAACATAATCAATACGTAAGCGGTTTTCATACTCTTTTAAATACGCTGCCACTTTAATTTTTTGTGTAAATACAGCTGATGCTACGTATTTAATTTGCATATCAACAATGGGCCACGCAAATCCAGAGTCTTTCATTTGCAGGTAGTCGTAGTCAAATATTCTGAGTAACTCACAACGAGCAATTTCTAAATAGCGTGGGTAATTACCATGCCACACTACATTCATTGGATCGCAATCATGAAAAGGGATTTCTATTTCTACGCTGTGCGAAAGTAATGCGCCTTTATTATTCATAAAGCGCCCAGCGTTTGCTTTGAATATAGCTAATAGTTTGTCTTAGCACCGCTTCCATTGGTCTGTCTTCGGTCAGGTTTTCAAAGTAACCTGTTATATCGCTATACATATGCTGCATATCGTCAGTTAAACTCGTAAATTCTAATTCGCCTTGTTTAATTCGCAGCCTTAACCCTTGAATAGCGGCTAATAAGGTACTGGCCATCACTTGCTCGGTAAGCTGTAAAATACGTAAACAATCGCGCGAGGCTATGGTACCCATACTTACTTTGTCTTGATTGTGACACTCGGTAGAGCGCGAAAATACACTGGCAGGCATAGTTAATTTCAATGCCTCAGCAGTATAAGCACTGGCACCAATTTGTACCGCTTTAAAACCATGATTTATATAACGACGCTCAGGGGCACTGTCGGATAAATTAGACGCCAAACCATTGTTATATTTAGTATCAACCAATGAGGCTATTTGTCGATCGGCTAAATCAGCTAAGTTAGCTACTGCGGTTTTCATGCTGTCCATTGCCATGGCAATGTGGCCGCCATAAAAATGCCCGCCGTGCAGTACATGCTCCCCTTCGCCATCAATAATTGGGTTGTCGTTGGCTGAGTTTAATTCGTTTTCGATCATTTGCCTAAAAAACGGCAAGCTGTCTTGCAGCACACCAATAACATGCGGTGCACAGCGAATTGAGTAGCGATCTTGCAGGCGGTCGGCATTACGTGGATGGTCGTGATGATTTAAATCATCTCTGATCCAACGTGCTATTTGCTGCTGCCCTGGGTGAGGTTTTACCGAGAATAAAATTTCATCAAAATGATGGCTATTTCCTTTGAGCGCTAAGCTAGCAATGGCGGTAATACGACTGGCTAATTTGGCTAAATAATTGGCTCTGTCGAAGGCTAAGCAGGCTAATGCGGTCATTACCGCGGTGCCATTCATTATTGCAAGGCCTTCTTTTGGGCGCAGCACGAGCGGCGTTAAGCCAACTTCTTGCATTACCGCTAAGCTATTACGTACGGTGTCTTTATAATATACGTCGCGCTCGCCTATCATAGCACCAGCAACATAAGATAATGGCGTTAAGTCGCCACTGGCACCTACCGATCCCTCTTGAGGAATAACCGGTACAATATCGTGATTTAAGTAGTCGCGCAGTAAATTCAGCATTTCCCAGCTAATACCCGAGTAGCCTTGCGATAAAGACGTAAGCCGCGTGGCTAAAATTGCTCGTCCTTGTACTTTATTAAATACATCGCCTAGTCCACATCCATGAAATCGCGTTAAATGTAGGGGGAGTTCATCTACTAAATTTAATGGTACTGCTACGGTTACTGAGTCGCCATAACCGGTCGTTACACCGTAAATAACGCCGTCTTCTTTTAATAATGTATCTAAAAAACTCAGCGCACTATTAATTTTGCTACTAAATTCGCTGCAACCACTAATTTGCACTTGGGTGTGGTTATGTGCAATATCAACAATGTTTTCGATTGATAATCGCTGCTGACCAAAAAGCTGTGTGTTTTGAACTGGCACTTCTATTTCTCCTTTGCTTGATCGCGGGCGACTTGCTGATCATTTTGCCAAAAATCGTAAAAATTAAACCATTGATAAGGATATTGCGCAGCATAGTGACCTAAACGCTGCGCATAGTCTGTAATTACTTGGTTTAAAATTGCCTGTCGTTGGGTGCGTGGCATTTTTAAGCTGTTGCTGTATTGCTCAAATATTACGTGGTACTTACTGCTTTGCTGATCTTTTAAACAAAACAAAAAATAAACTGGGCAATCAAGTAATGCCGCTAAAATAAAAGGTCCTTGAGAAAACGGGGCTGGCTTGTCTAAAAAAGGCACTTGCACAGAGCGCGCGGCAGTGGTGGTACTGGTGCGATCGCCAACAATAACAATAATTTCGCCTTGCTCAATTTTTTCTTTCAATAAAATAGCTAAACCTGGGCCTAAGTCAGTTACTTGAATTAAGTTAACCGCTACGTTGGGGTTAATTTTTTTCAGCATTTTATTAAATTCTACTGCATGATGAGTAAACACCAGCACGTTAATAACTTTGCCACTGCGATGTTGGCTAAGCGCTCGGCACACTTCTAAATTACCCAAATGCGAGCCAATAAAAATAGCCCCTTGGCGTTGCTCATTTAATTGGCTAAATAAATGCTCGTTGGTATATTCAATATCACTTAAGCTAATACGCCCAAGCCAACCATCTATTTTATCAAAGGCGCTGTCGGCAAAACTACAAAAGTGCTTTAGTTGCTGTCTAAGTGTCACGCTTTGCCTAGTGCCGGTGTACAAATTAACTTGCTGTAAAAACTGTTTTGAAGCAGCACGGGCAACCCTACCAGTAATAAAGAGATACACCACCACAGGAAACAAAATTAGCCACAGCCCTTTGCGACCCAGTATTTTATGTGTAAATAGCAGAGTTTGAATGCCTAAATAATTACCGCGCTCTTGCATTTTAGACCAATGTTTAACGGCCATAACGTCTCTTTAATTTGTGTGCTATAAGCCAAGGCGAGCGCACTAACATACCAAAAAATAATCGCGTATGTAGCCAAGATATACGCACGTTGTCGTGCAATGGCTGAAAGTGAGAAAGCCCATTCTCTGGATAGATCACTTGGCTAGGTAAAAATATAAACGGCACATTACGCCAATATAAACGCACTAATATTTCAGGATCAAAGTCCATCCGCTTGCCCAGCTTAACTTCTTTTAACAGTTTTTCGCAGGCTCCCAGCGGATACACTCTAAAGCCACACATAGAGTCAACAATTTCAAAACTAAGGGTTTCAATCCATACCCACACATGAGTTAAGTACCGTGCTAAATAGCGATGCTTAGGCACTGAAGCGTCGTATATTGGGCAACAGCTTACTAATGCCTGTGGATTGGCGTTTGACAGGCGCAAAAGCTGCGCTAAATCGGCCAAGTTATGTTGGCCGTCGGCATCAACTTGAATAGCATGGGAATACCCTTGCTGATACGCATAATGCAAACCGCTTTGTACCGCCCCACCTTTACCTTGGTTGTGCTCATGGGTAACAATGGTAAGTAACGGGTGCTGCTGTGTAAGTGCAGAAAACACTGCTTTAGCTGCCTCATTACTTGCATCATCTACCATAATAATTGGTAAGTTATATTCAGCTAGGCTGGTTAATACCCCCGCTATCACAGAGGTATGATTGTAGTTTGGAATGACAATACAAAACTTATTCATTTAAACAACACTTTCAAAAACAATCCGCCCAGACGCATGTTGCCCCTTAGCCGAGCGATAAGAAAACACATACTTATTAAGCGCTTTTTGCTCTATGGCTAATACCATAGTAAGGCCCGGCGTAATCACCACCTGAAACTTTAGCACTTCGACATTCTTTACCGCTAATTGAATATTATACTGCTTACAAATTGCAGCAACCGCCCAATCTAGCTGCACTACGCCTGCTAAAATAGGGCCGTCTTTAAAATGGCCATTAAAGTAATCTAAATCCTTGGGCACAAATAAACTTAATTGATAACCTTGCTCGGTTTGCTCACATTTAAGTAGTTGCGGCTGCGTTTTAATCAACTTTGTCAAAAAGGTGCTCCAATGCTTTTAAGTTTAATTTAGCTTGGCTGTTATAAGGTAACTGCTCTATAAAACGCCACTTTTTAGGCGTACAAATGCGCTCAAAACGCGTTAGTGCATGCTCTTTTAAAAGCTTATTAGTGGCTAATTTACTTTCACTTTGTAAATGTTTTACCCCTTGCTGGCTAAGCACAACTACCGCACCTATTACTTGCCTTGCCCCAGGTAATACAATTACTTTAACGTCGTTTACCCACTCACTGCTTGCTAGGTGGTGTTCTAGTTCATCCAAACTGAGGCGTTTTTCTTCTAATTTTATGATTCGGTCTAATCGACCAAGCAGTTTAAATTGACCACTTTTAAGCACCAAACCTCTATCGTCAAGCGGGTAATCTTTGTGGTTCACTAACGGTGAATTTAAAAGGAGTCTATCGTTTGTGCCAACACTCATTTTTATACCTGAAAACGGCTGCCACGAGCTCACGTTTTCAAGCGAGGTAACTTGTCGATACGCTATACCACCGGTTTCGGTACTGCCAAACACTTGTGTTATTGGTTTATTTAACTGACTGAATAGCGATACTGCATCTTCGTTTGCCAGCGGCCCACCAGATGAAAATATCCATTGTAAGTGAGATTTTTGTTCAATTAATACGTTGTCTGCGCGTAATCGTTTTAGCTGTGCGGGGCTAGAAATTAACACCACTTGTTTAGCGCCCTTGAGCTTGGCGGCTATATGCTCTGGGTAGTGTAGTAAATCGGTATCAACGACATGTCCGGTACTAAGTGGCCATAACAACCTAAATAGCAGCCCGTAAATATGCTGATGCGATACGCTAGCAATAAACATTGGCATACATTTTAACGCATAACTGCTTGATAAAATGCTCAGCTCTTTGTTAATTGTTTGCCACGACTTTACAATTGGCTTAGCTTTACCTGTTGATCCTGAAGTGTAAAACACCAAGTTCCCTTCTTTGGGCCAAACAAGTTGCGCTAAAGGAAAAAAGCCAGGCTGTTCAGGCAAGTTTTCTATATTGATAAAGTCAATACCCAGTGGTTCAACAAGCTCTGAGTCACCTAAAAAACAAGGCGTTTGCTGTAGTAAGGCTTTGAGTGTTTCGGGTTGACCATTAGGTGGCAGTATAACCGTGCAACCGCGCAAGGTGAGTGCCATTAAACTCACCGCAAACTTATAAGTGTTAGTGCTATATAACACCACAGATGTGGGCGCTGTGCCCGGTGAATACTTAGCTAATAGCCGATTAACATCGCTAACAAACTGGCGTTGTGTCACTGCCTTATTTTCATGATTAAAGCACACACTAACATTATTACTTTGAAATACTTTACTTTGAAAGGTACTAAACACGCGCTTTCCTTTTTACTTTTAGCCTGACTAGCCACTCTAAGGCAAACAACACGCCCATAGCTACATAAGCAATCACACCATTATAAAAAGCCCACACTGCCAAACTAGCAAACAGGCTGGTATATAAGGCAATACCACCATTAACTATAAAAAAAACGCACCACAACTGAGTTACTTTTTTAGTGTATTGCACACCTTGCTCATCGAGCTCAGGCTCAGTGATGCGGGCAAAGGTTTCTATTATTGATGGCCCTTTATAAAGTGAGTAGCTAAACACGAGCAACATCACAGTGTTAATAATCACCGGGTATAAACGTAAACCCACATCACTGTCGAACACTTTTGACAATACGATTGCTATCACAGCTAAAAATGTCGCTGGCTTTAACCACGGCATTTTGTCAAATAATGCTTTGCTTAACCACAAGCGTAGTGCAAGCAAAAATAATAATACGATCGATAGCAGTTGGCTATTAAACTGCGTCAGGCCCACATACACAATAACTGGGTAGCAGGCCAAACAAAGCATAATAAGGGTGGTTAACAAGGCTTTAAGCATTTATTTAGTTAACGAGCTTTTCTATTTCGCTAACTACATTTTGCACAGTACGTACTTGCTTAAATGCATCAGGATCAATTTTTTTACCGGTGATTTCTCTTAGTTTTACTACCAAGTCAACAGCGTCAATGCTGTCTAAATCAAGGTCTTGATATAAGTTGGCGTCTAGGTTTATGTCGGCTGGGTCTATCTCAAAATCGTTTTCTAAAATGCCGTGTAATACATCATAAATTTCAGCAGCGGTTTTCATTGTTATTCCTATATATTTTTATAATTTAAGAACGTGCTTGTTCTATAAAGTGTGCTAAAGAATTCACCGAGGCAAAGTGCGCTTTTGTTTGCTCTGAATTGGCATCTATTTTCACATCAAATTGTTTTTTTATTGCCAAACCAAGTTCTAGTGCATCTATGCTATCGAGCCCTAAACCATCAACAAATAATGCTTCATCATCAGCAATGTCTGCAGTTGTCATATCTTCTAGATCAAGGCTGGATATAATTAATTGTTTAATTTGTACTTTTAATTCAGTCATAAATTGCTCAGTTCTTCTGTAAAATAATGTTGTAAGCTGTTAGTTAAATGCCGAGATTGTATAGCGGGTGTGTCACTAACATAAGGCAGGTTACTGTTAAACTGCTTGCTGGCCAGCTGCAAGCTAAAGTGCGCTTGATAAGGCGCTACTTTATACCAAGGTGTACCCTTGGTTAAGGTATTAGGCTGCATTTTTATTAATACTGTAGCGATTGGCACATTACATCTAAGTGCTATATTGGCCGCTCCTCGTTTAAACTTAAGTGCAGTATGGGGCTGTGAACGTGTGCCTTCAGGAAAAACTATTAAGTTATTTCCTTTGCTTATACTGCGCTCACATTCACGTAATAAACCTTCTGGATCTTCGTTACTTATATAACCAGTACTTTTAATTACACCGCGCATAAAGGGGTTTTTAAATAAATGGGCTTTTACTACGCAATCTGCATTTTTAATCACAGATATAAGCACAACCACATCAATTAAAGAGGGGTGATTGGCAAGTACTAATTTTCCGTTTAAATTAGCAAGCTGGGTTTTGTCTTTAATATTAAAACGAATAACGCCTGTGTAATGCATTAATCCAACAAAAAATTTAAAACAGTAATGTACTGTCGCTCTTGCTCTGTTTTTACGGGTGTTTACATCTGCTTCTAATACGTTTTGCAGCGGAAAAACCACTAATGTCAGTACTAAACCACCTATGCCAAACACGCTAAAACAAACACCGGTTGCAAGCACACGCCAACAAAGCCCTGTTATTTTTATAATGTGTTTAATCATGGTAGGTAAGTTGCCAATGATGAGCCAATGTAGTGTGGGTTAATATCGCACTTTTTTTATCGTGTAGGGCTTTAGCACCTTGCAGGCTCATTGGTAAGTTACTATTTTTTGCAGCAGGGTTAAGTACTTTATTTAAACTAAAGCACGGCTCATTTGCTTGAGCAAGGCGCACTATCATAGCAATGGAATGAGTAATTTGTAGCTCGTCAGCAAATTGGTTATATATATCGGGGAGGATTTCATCGCTATGGACTACTAACATGTACGGCTCATTGCTATCAACAAGGCGAATGTAGGCCTCTACAATTGCACACATAAAACTCTCAGCCCCTGCTGCAATAGCATTCATTGCACAGGTATTACTTTTGATAATACTAAAAAGTCCGGCTGCGGCATTATGCACACTCAGGCCAAAACCTGTGGGCGATAATGGTTGCTGATTAACTATATCAACTAATAAATTGGCTGTTTTATGAAAGTCCCCGTGGCGCGATGAGAACACCGCCGATAAATTAGTATACTGATCAGCGCTACTTACTTGCTGAGCACTGTGTAATACCATTTTGCTAAAACGAGTCATACGCCGGCGTTGCATAGGTGCAACCCAATCAAGTGTTATAGGCGAGTTATCATACCAATGATCGCTTTCTATTTGTCGCTGTTCTGGCTGGATCCATGTAGCGAGTTGTTCAACAACAAATTTCACAAATATACATATTTAGTTAATGATAGGACGCAGGATCTTACATTTTTTAACAAAAAAAGTAAAATAAACAATAAAAAAAGCCAGCGCTGAATTTCCATTCAGCGCTGGCTAATAATTCTATGATATTAAAAAGAATTCTTGTTCATTTATGCAGCGAGCATGGCCACCAACAACATCACTTGCGCTTAGCTGATTAATCAACTTTTCACCTTGTTGTTGCTGTGCGTCGTTAAGGGGTAAGTAAGGTAATCTAAATACCGGTTCAACTGCCTCAGTCATCATGAGTGCAGTATTAATCGCAATTGGATTTGGCTCGCAAAACAACCAATTTATTAATGGTTGTAATGACGTATTTAGCGCAGCATTTGGCGCATCCATTAACTGGCGAAACAATTCTGGCATAAGATTAGAACTAACCGAAATAACCCCATGAGCGCCATGAGTATGACGAGCATCGTGGCTTTCATCATCATTACCCGACCAACACGCTATGCCTTGCTTCTCATAATGAGCTATACGTTCGTTACCACCACACTCTTTAACACCAATAAAATGTTCGTGCTTTGCTAGTGGTTCAATAATATCAGGCGTTAAGTCTTGTCCTGTACGCCCCGCTACGTTGTAAATAAATGCAGGGCCAATATCAAGAACACGCTTTAAATGCTCTTTTACACCCGCAATAGAGGTGCGCCCATAGTAAGGGTTAATTTGCAACGCAGCATCCATACCACTGGCAAAACCATATTTAGTGGCTTTAATCGCTTCTCGGGTATTATTACTGCCCGTATTACCTACAATTACTAGCTTACTGCTAAACTTATTTACGCTATGCGCTATGAGCATTAAGTGCTCTTCCCAGTTCATTAACTGGCCTTCGCCGGTAGTGCCGCCTACAACGATACCGTCAACCCCAGCTGCTATTTGTAACTCAACAAGGCGATCGTATGTTGCAAGGTCAATTTCGCCACTCGATAAATAAGGTGTTTTAATTGCTGTAATAAGACTTGCTTGTTTAATTTGTTCTAGGCTGCGCATAAAAAATCATTCTTTATAAAACTTGCGCTATTTGTACCATATTTATGTGTGCTTTTGCAGCTGTAAACGCATATTTTGTAATAAAATGGCTTGTAATATTAAGTTTGATAATACAAAATGAACAACTGTATATATAAACAGTGTTTGTATTTTTAATATTAGGCGAGCTTTTATGCGTTTATCTCAGTACTTAACAACCCATTTTTATCATACCGACGAGCTATGCCAGGCACTCAATATTGATGCAGATAAGCTTGAGCATTGGCAACAGCAAAGTGTATTTCCTAAGCCTAGTTATTGTATTAAAAACCAACTAAGTTGCAGCTCATACTCGGGTTTGTACGAATGCGAAGAGTACGACGATTATTACCCACGAGGTTGTGTAAACTGGGGGCAAGGGCTGATAAAACAAAAAATCGATTCATCCAGCCAGGCATTTAATTACTTTGCCCAGCAATATACCGCCAGCTTAACCAAACTTGCCCAACAAGGGTTTGAATTTAACGAAGAACTATTTGGTTGCGAAATAGAAGAACATGTACAACAAGTATGGCAGCAATTTTTATGCAGCAAATATGGCGTGCTTACTCAAAATGGCTTAATAGACGAAATAGTGGCTGTTGATATAGGCCGCCTGGTGGTTGATGACATAACCGAATTACGCAGTAAAGCGGGGTTAGATCAAGATGAGCGTGCAAAACTGCACCCCGCTATAAAGTTACTCAACCGGGCTTTGAGCCATGGTGCCGATCACGAAAAACAACACACACTTAGAACCCGCTATATAGATACCCTTATTTTAAAATACGACTTATCGATAAAGTAATTATTAATGTACTACTACTTTAAGATTAACTCTGCCAATTTATAATTAACGAATATACGTATAGCGGCCAGTAGCTTAAGAAAATACAGCCTATAGGATTAGTGTTTGTTTGCGTTACAGCCCCCTCAATACAAGTATTCCTATATAAAGTATGTAACAAAGTCAGATGATCAAAGTGCTATGCGTAAAACTAAACTTAAAATAAAGCTTGATATCCGCCAGAGGTTGCTGTTAAAGTACGTCGCATCGGGTTGATAGAAAGCCCTGTTTATTTGTAAGTACCACGTTGTTATTAGTAATAATCCTTCGCGCTATCCTCAGTTAAATATATGTTTTCTTACTCTTTACATTGCCTTATATAGGGCGCACTTTAATTTTTTAGGATACTACTATGTCTACAACAACTGGTTCAGTTAAATGGTTTAATGAAGCAAAAGGTTTTGGTTTTATTGAACAAGAGTCTGGCCCTGATGTTTTTGCTCATTTTAGCGCAATTACTAGCGATGGCTTCAAAACTTTAGCTGAAGGCCAACGTGTACAATTTACTGTTACACAAGGTCAAAAAGGCCCGCAAGCTGAAAATATTGTTTGCATCTAAATTGTTTAATTTAATGGGTTAGTAATAACCCGTTAATGAATATTAGTTTGAAAGAAGTTCTGTTTATTTGTACGTACCACGTTGATATTAGTAATAATCCTTTGTGTTATCCTCAAGTTAAATATTTATTTTTTCCAGCTTAATCGCCTACTTTCAGGCACATTTTTTATTAATTTCTTAGGATACAATTATGTCTAATACAACTACTGGTACAGTAAAGTTTTTTAACGAAGCTAAAGGTTTTGGTTTTATCGAGCAAGAATCTGGCGCAGACGTTTTCGCACATTTCAGTGCAATCTCTGGCGACGGTTTCAAAACTCTAGCTGAAGGCCAACGTGTACAGTTTACTGTTACACAAGGTCAAAAAGGTCCACAAGCTGAAAACATCGTTTGTATCTAAGATGTTTAAGTTGATGGGTTATTTATAACCCATCTATTTATATAAGTTTGAAAGAAATACTGTTTATTTGTAAGTACCACGTTGATATTAGTAATAATCCTTCGCGTTATCCTCAAGTTAAATATAGGTTTTTTCCAGCTCAATCGCCTATTTTCAGGCACACTTTTATTAATTTTTTAGGATATAATTATGTCTAATACAACTACTGGTTCAGTAAAATGGTTTAACGAAGCAAAAGGTTTTGGTTTTATCGAGCAAGAATCTGGCGCAGACGTTTTCGCACATTTTAGCGCAATTTCTGGCGACGGTTTCAAAACTCTAGCTGAAGGCCAACGTGTACAGTTTACTGTTACACAAGGTCAAAAAGGTCCACAAGCTGAAAACATCGTAGCTATCTAAGCTGTTTTAGCTGATGCGTTTTTAATTTAAAGCGCACTAAAAACCCACTCATAGCCTGACTATAGTGGGTTTTTTGTTTTACTTTTCTATATTTATAGCATTACTATTTAACTTGAACTTTGGTTAAGAAATTTAATAACACATGGAACTGTATAATATTTTAATTGCTTTTCTTCTAGTTAGAGATTTTAATAGGGGGAAAGAGAATTTACGCGCCTAAAGCTAGCCTTTGACAATACCTATGTAAGTACTAATTTTAAATATAGCCCAATATACCCATATCATCTTCAAAGACACATCCCAATAAATCTTTTTAGCCTGTAACGTCAACGCCTAGTATCAAATTAATCACTTTGCTGACAATCAGCTTATTACCTCTTTAGCTTTCAAACAAATACAGCCCATATAAACAGCTCTAACAGCCCTATTTACCAACCATCAACCTTCTAACTTGGGAAGTTCAGTTAAGAAGGTTTTTGGCGTAATAGGTCTTATCGAATGAATTACAATATTACGCGTCGTCATTCCTTTACCGTGTAAACATAATACTTTGTTGTTCATTGAGGTAAAGTGGAGTTGATTTCTTTACAGAGAGAGAGGCACAAGCCACCATTACGGTTGCAGGGTATATTCAACTCAAATTAACCGCCTTCACCCTTCACCTATTTTAATACTTTTGCGGCTTTCTTTACAAAAGTATTAAGCTTCAAGTTCTTTCTGATTCATGTTTTCTACCTTTCACCCATTGAAAAGTACTTAAGCATAATTTATTACATGCTCGATAAGTTACGTATTAATTCAGCTAGAAGTGGTAAAGCTACTCAGGAAAATATGTGTCGCACGTCAAGGTATTGCTTTTCTTTCACATTTCATGATTAGAAATTACATACTTATAGAGTTACTACCAAGTGTTATTATAGCAGTCAATAATCGCGAAATAATACAAGCTGGACTCGCAGCTTTTTAGACTTTATAAAGCCACGATTAAACTGATAAACACATGAAAAGTTAAGTTTGATTATACTTTGTTGTTAAAAAGCAAACCTGAGTATTTATTATCTGAAGATGATGAAAATAGTGAATCCATTAAAGTAGATACATTTTTTCGCACTGTTAACTGTATCGACGATAGCTCACTGTCGAGTTGCTTTTTAAGTTTACTTAGTTCTTCTGCTGTTTCTTCTGTTGGCGTATCAGAATTATTGGTCATTTCTTTTATTTTATTCTGCAAGTCCTTAATTGATCCGATAGCTTTATGCATTTGAACTGCTGAGTTGTCGCTCGAATCTTCTGTTTCGGTGCTGATGACCGGCTTTATGTCTTCAATAGTCTCAGTTGAGCTCGTTGTTTTTTCAGCGCTTTTATTTAAAGAAGTATCTGGTTTAGCCTCTGCGCTTTTACTAGGATCATCCATTTTTACAGTGTTTTTATTTAAATTACTTAGGTTTGAATAGCTATTGTCATTGTATAACTGTGAAGAAAGAGCTCCAAAATTCATTTTTACCTCATGTGTCTAAATATTGACGATTTTATTTCTATAATTACAAGCAAATATCATTCCAAAGATGTAAGTAATCAATAAAATACTGAAATTATAAATAGATGCCGGAATTACTTTTTAGTATAAGAGGTTATTGTGTTTACTTTGAAGCACTAAGGTGCGTTTAAGAGAGTTAACTATTTGAATTTAGTAATTTAAATTCAAATGGTTAACTAAAAATTGTGCGTATATAACTTGAAATGAAGTGATTAACAGCTGAAATTTTTAGAGAAAACTTCTCTTACTAATTTTAATTTTGGTGTTCATACTGCCCTCTATATACCTCAAATACCTTTAATACTGTGTGTTGTTCTTTTGATAAATTATCAAACCAGTGATCAAATAGATCATCGTTATCTTGTTCACTTAATGCCATATATTGGGCAAGTAACTCAATAATATCATTATGGGTGCAAGTTAAAGGGTTTACTTGTTGTGCTAAAACACTATGGTCGCGCTCTTTTAGAGTATCCATTACCCCTTGATCTATTTGTTGTTGTTTTTGTATTGCGTCGCTCATATGTTACCTCTGAGATCTACTGTTTATGCTGTTTTTAACGAATGTAATTATAGTTATAACAGGCTAAACGCCAATAGCCAGCACTTTTGGTTTAACTGCTCATTTTTTGATTTGTTTGCATAAATAGCCAGCAATTATGGTTTTTAAATGCTTATTAAATAATTTTTGAGTGGCTATAGATCCTGATGAATAAAATAATATAATATCACATAACGTAATGCTGTTATGAGAATTTCCCTATTTTATTTATTAATGAGGTATAAAATGAAAGTATTAAGCTCACTTAAAAGTGCTAAGCAGCGTGCAGGGTGTCAAGTTGTAAAACGTAAAGGACGCGTGTTTGTGATTTGTAAGGAGAACCCGCGCTTTAAAGCTGTTCAGGGTATGAAAAAGAAATAGCATTTGACCACTATCACTTTATAAAGCAGTCACTGAATGTTGTGTAACACTCAGTGACTTTAATTAACTACTTATTTAACTATCTATTTAACTACCACTGAAAATTCAGGTACTGCCTGAATTACTTTTTTCACGGTGCAGGTATTTACCGCGGCAACCAGTGCTTTTTTATACTTATCAGGGAATCCATCTGGGAGTGTTATCTCAATAGAAAATAACTTTTTACCATCTTCATCCACATTTTCGTTATTTTGCTTAAGTGACATCCCTTGTGTCGAAATATCGCGTTGTTGGCAAAACTTTCTTGCATAAAAACCTGCACATAACACCATACTCACTAAAAAGTAATCAAACGGTTCTGGGTGCTCTGCGTTGCCACCTGCAGCCAAACTCTGATCGCTTATCACTTCATGATCGCCAAATTTAGCACTGAGCTTTTGGCCATCTAACATTACAACTGAAATTTCCATCGAGGGTCCCTTATTTTCCAAATAGTAATTCAAAAAAGCCTGGAGGCTCATGTAACTCATGGTACTTTTTACGTAAATTATCTATATTTTTTAGTGGCTGTTTAGCCGCACTCAAACCTTGCAGGTTAGCAGCTTGTTTTGCAAGCTCAGCCTGAGCAATGACTTTATCAAGCCCTTGTAATGATTGCTCTAGTTCTTTATAAAACTTAGCTGTTTTACTTATTTCCACTAACGAGATGAATTCATTAATCGCAAGGTTAAACTCGTCAATATTAGTCGCTTGCACTGCTTGTTTATATGCAAGCCCCGTGTTTTTCATATTAATTTCAAGGTCAACTGGCGCGCTGGCAATTGAGACTGATGACGTGAGTAAAATAAAAACAAAATAAAAGTACTTCATGATAAACCTTTCAATTAAAAACTCCGTCGATTATACCAATAATACGCTAGTAAGTAACCGCAAATGAAAGTGTGTAATGTTTAGCCTTGTTCGCTGTGTAAAGCCCCTTTACAGTTTAGATGCAAACTTAAAGAGTAAAGAGCGACTTTTTTGAGGAGCTTAGTAAACTCAACCTTGTTATAGCAAGCCACAATTGCTGCTGACATAACATTTTAATTAATCAGCTTTAAACTCCAAGCAACTAATTTCACGTTGCTCGTTAAGTGTTACAAGGGCGTTTGCTGTTGATGCTAGTGTGTTTAAATTTTCTCGAGTGACACGCTCAAAATGAGCAATAAAGTATCTAAGTTGGGCGTCATTCATAGTGCCTGCACCTTGCCCTTTTAAGGCTATAAGCTTTTGCTCTTGCTCTTTTCGCCATGCAAATACGGCAGCAAAACTAGGGGCTTTAAGCATCACTAAATAATCAACTTTAGCAAAAATGTTTAAATATTCTGTTTTTAAACAATTGTTCACATAGTTACGCCAAACACCTTGGCTATCTGCATTTTGCTCTAACTCATTTAATGGCGCAGTTAATGCTGATGCCGATTGTGCCTTACTACCTACGCACCACCCTTCTAAAATAATAATATCGACAGCGGTATTATTACGCGGCCACTCGTTATGTGGCGCACTGTCATCTAAATGCTTATTAAAATGAGGTAGAGGCACACAACTGTGCCCTGCTAGTAACTGCTCAAGTGTGCTTTTCATTAAAGCTACATCGTGCGTGCCGGGTACGCCGCGAGTGGCAAGTAGCGGGTGTACATTTTTTGCAAGCTGCAGTCGGCGCTGCTTAGTAAGGTAAAAGTCATCAATAGAAAGCGCTATGCTATTAAACGAACTATTTTTTGCCAACCAAGTTACTAAAAAATCAGCCAAGGTGGTTTTACCCGAGCCTTGGCTGCCATTAATAGCAACAAATAACGGAGTATTGTTTTTTTTAGCGTGCAATATATTTTTTGCTACCGGAATAAAAAACTGTTCACACTGCTGTTGATAGCTTATTGGTAATTGATGTTTTGCTAAAAAATCACTGATATCCATATTTCTATTGCGCCTTTATTTTAGCTAAAAAAATAGCGCATATATATGCGCTATTAGGTTAGTTTAACTTATCTATAAATTTAAGCTGCGTTTTTCTTCTCGGCTTTTGGTAACACTAAGTTTAGCACTATGCCTAAAATAGCGCAGAGGCTTACGCCTTCTAGGCTAAACTGACTACTGCCAATATGCATTCCACCAATACCACAAATCAAAATAAGCGCTACTATGCTTAAATTACGCGGTTCGCTTAAATCATCCCCAGATTTAACTAAAGTGTTTAATCCGATCACTGCAATTGAGCCAAACAATAAAATCATAATGCCGCCCATAACCGGCACTGGAATTGTTTGTAAACTTGCGCCCATTTTAGCTATAAAGGCTAAAGTAATGGCAATAATTGCAGTCCATATCATCACTTTTGGGTTAAAGTTTTTAGTCAGCATTACCGCACCGGTTACTTCTGAGTAAGTTGTGTTTGGCGGCCCACCAAACAATGATGCTGCTGAGGTAGCTAATCCGTCGCCAAATAGAGTGCGATGTAGCCCTGGTTTTTTCAAAAAATCTTTATTGGTAACTTGGCTAATCGCCATCATGTCGCCAATATGCTCAACAGCGGGAGCAATCGCCACCGGCACCATAAACAAAATGGCTTGCCATTTAAACTCAGGTAAAACAAAGTTAGGCACAGCTAACCACTGTGTGTTAGTTACGGCGTCAAATTGCACCACGCCCATAGCAAGCGATAAACTATAACCTGCTACCACCCCTGCTAATATTGGAATAAGTTTAAATACACCCTTACCCCATACCGCTAATATAAGCGTAACCACTAAAGAAAATAATGAGATGTAAATAGCACTATCATAAGCAATAATTTGCGTGCTGCCGTCACCACTTTTGCCCATGGCCATGTTTACGGCAACCGGTGCTAAAGCTAGGCCAATAACCATAATAACCGGCCCGACTACTATTGGGGGTAATATTTTATGTAGCGTTTCAGTGCCTTTAAATTTAACTAAAAAGCTCAATAGCATATAAGCAAAACCAGCCGCCATTAAACCACCCATAGTGGCAGGTATGCCCCACATTTGTATTGAGGCAATAATCGGTGCAATAAAAGCAAACGATGACGCTAAAAATATGGGTACTTGGCCTTTAGTAACAAACTGAAATAATAGCGTACCTAAGCCCGCAGTAAAAAGAGCAACACTTGGATCAAGCCCTGTTAACAGCGGTACTAGTACTAATGAGCCAAATGCTACAAACAACATTTGCGCACCAGTAAGTATCGTTTTTATTGAGAACATGGCATTGTTTTTCATCGTATCGTTTTGCACTGTTTTCACTTAAACCGTACCGAAAATTTTATCACCTGCATCACCTAAACCAGGCACAATATAGCCTTTATCGTTTAAGTGGCTGTCTACCGATGCAGTATATATTTCTACATCTGGATGGGCAGCTAATGTTTTTTCAACCCCTTCAGGAGCTGCAACTAATACAATTACCTTGATTTCTTTACAGCCTGCCTTTTTAAGCATATCAATAGTGGCAATCATAGTGCCGCCTGTTGCAAGCATAGGATCTATCACTAAGCTTAAACGCTCATTAATATTACTTACTAGCTTTTCAAAGTATGGAATTGGCTCTAATGTTTCTTCGTTTCGCTCAAGGCCTACAACACTTACTTTGGCAGCCGGCAATAACTGCATCACACCGTCCATCATGCCTAAGCCCGCACGTAAAATAGGCACTACAGTAATTTTTTTACCTTTAATATGCTGCACATTTAACTTTGTGCCATCCCAGCTGGTAATTTCGTTATCTTCTAACGGTAGGTTTTGAGTTGCTTCGTAGGTTAATAAAGTACCTACTTCTGAGCACAATTCACGAAAGCTTTTAGTGCTAATTCCATGGGAGCGCATTAAGCCTAATTTATGTTGAACAAGGGGATGAGTTATAACGTGAATAGCCATATTAAAAAAACCTAGTGATAAAATTTGCGATATTTTATAGTAAAAAAGTGCATTTGGCCTGCAGTTTTCGTTAAGTTCTCACAATTGCTGCCAAATAACATTATTTTGCCTGATATTAAGGCAATATACCTAATTCAAGCGTTAATTAAATGTGTTTTTTTAACTCACTCTTTACGTGAAGCAACATGTAACTGTTTATTTTTTTATGCTCTGGACTCCACCCTGCTAAAAAACGATAAAAATCGGCCCATGCAACACTCCATAAATTGCGCCAATCGTTAATCACTTTACTTGCCTCTACCTTAGGATGATAAACGCCTAATGCTAACTTCAATTTGCTAAAATACCACTCTAAACAACTATCAGCATGCTGATGCAATTGTGTTTCGTTAAAGCAGCTTGTCATAAAATACATCACGTCTATAACCCCAACACCAGCACCTACATATTGAAAGTCGTACCCTAGCACGTGCTGCTGTTTGTTTATGGCAAAATTTGCCAGCTTGGCATCACCATGAATTACTGTTTTATATGCACTATTGCATAATGTCGTATTTAGCTTAGCTGCAACCTGCTTAATAGCTGATTGCTGGAGCTTTGTAAGCTCATCGGGACGCGTACTTAAATGCCAATAATTGCCCTGTGGCCATAACTTTTCAGCCGCGTGAGTAACAGCTTCAATTGTTAGATTAAACGCATGAAAATGCGCTAACCATTTAATAACCTCGCGATAGTCTTGAGGCAAAGCTTGTACATAGCCCTGCTGGGTAAAATCGTTAAACGCCAGCACATATTGCTGATCATTTTGGATTGCGGCTAAACAGCCAATAGCAGCAGCGTTATTAGGTAACTGCTGGCTGCAATCATTATAAAAGTAGTATTCAACATTATAAGATTTACGCTTACGATTAACAGCAAACGCCGTTTGTTTAATCTTTGGGTGATTTATAACCTCAGGAATATTCACCGCCTTTATAACACACGCCTGTCCGTCAAGCTCACAAGCCACTATGCTGCCACAACCACTCCACAAAGAAGTCAGCGTAGCCCCCACTTTTATCTGTTTAAACTGTTGCTGTAATAAAGAAAGGTAAAAAGCCATAGCCGCACTTAATATTAATAAATTTTAGTTAGTTTAACGCAAAGCGTTGTTATTATAAAAAGCCTAAATTCGGATAATAAGTGCAATTTCTCAGATTAGATGGCCAGCTGTTATAATTCGGCCATTTTCTCGCCAAAGG
>NZ_JBEONZ010000004.1:0-190150 GCF_040308705.1 Pseudoalteromonas sp. 19-MNA-CIBAN-0066 | reverse complement strand
GATAAACAGGGTTGTTTTATAACATCTGCCGGGGAGCCGTTTTATTTATCCTAAACTCGGGTAATAGCGGATAATAACGGCTTAAGGTTTGCAATGTGCGCGCGGCAAGAAGTGTATGCTATTAATGCAATAGGCTGAAATAGCCGAGACAGATAAGCTCGGCTATTTATCGAATGTGTAAGCTTTTAAGCCTTGCAGAATAAATTAACTTGTAGGGTTAGTGTCATCGTTAAGTATTTTTTCAGCAGGTGGTACCGCTACAACTGGGCCTAAAAACCATTCATCAAGTTTTTTGGCAACGTCTGGCAAGCCAGTACCTTTTAGTGATGAAAATGCATGTACCGTAATATCACCATCAAGGGCGCTTAATTCACGGCGAACTTTAAGTACTTGTGATTGACGCGGACCTTGTTTAAATTTGTCTGCTTTAGTTAATAGCGCTAAAACAGGAATTTCACTGCTAATAGCCCAATTAATTAAATCACGGTCTAAATCTTTTAATGGATGACGAATATCCATTAAAATTACAATACCTTTTAAACTCTGACGCTTTTGTAAATATTCGCCTAGCGACTTCTGCCATTTCTTTTTCATTTCAATTGGCACTTTAGCAAAGCCATAGCCTGGTAAATCGATAAGGCGCATGTCATCAACATCAGCAAGTTCAAAGGTATTTATTAGCTGAGTACGTCCAGGAGTTTTACTGGTACGCGCTAATTTTTGGTCGGTAAGTGCATTAAGAGCACTTGATTTACCTGCATTGGAGCGACCGGCAAACGCAACTTCAATTCCCGTATCAGCAGGTAATTTAGTAATGTCTGGAGCGCTTGTAACGAAAGACGCGGTATTATATTTGATACGAGATTTGAGCACGGGCTCTCCTAAAACTTAAAAATGATCACATTGAGCTAAATTCGCTCATGGGGCGTATTTTATACTATAAAGGAGTTATTAAAAAGCTGTTAAACCACCATATACAGCACATTTAAACCAAGTTAAAGCTTAACCTAAGGCAAAACCCTATAAATTATAAGTTTAATATGAGTAGAAAACGTGCCAGAGAATTTATTATCGTGTAGAATATAAAAATCACAACATCCATATTGTAGATGATACAGGGTCGGAAACAGAGAATTCACCATGAAAAAAATAGCACTATCTTTAACTATATTGCTTGGTGCGTTGTCAGCAAGCAACGCAACAGCATTTGAAGGCGATGTAAACGCAGGTAAAGAAAAATCAGTAACGTGTGCGGCTTGTCACGGCCCAGACGGTAATGCACCGATTAATATCTATCCTAAGCTTGCGGGTCAACATGCCGATTATATTTATAAGCAACTTCAAGACTTAAAACTAGGTATGACCTCAGGTGGCAAAAAAGGTCGTATGGATCCGGTTATGAGCGCAATGGCTATGCCATTAAGCGAACAGGATATGAAAGATTTGTCGGCTTATTTTGCATCACTAAACATGAGCGAAGAAGCTACGCCTAAAGACGTAGTTGAAACCGGTAAAATACTTTACAAAGCAGGTGATGCAGATCGTGGTATTCCAGGATGTGCTGCATGTCATGGCCCTCGTGGTAATGGCTCGTCACTTGCAAAATTTCCAAAAGTTTCTTTTCAGCATCCAGGTTACGTTAAAGCGCAACTTGAAAAATTTCGTGATGGCACACGCCAAAATGATTTAAATGGTGTGATGCAAGATATTGCAAAGAAATTAACAGATAAAGACATTGAAGTACTTTCGCAGTACTTAGGTGGCTTACACTAAAGTTGTATTTATTTAATTATTATTAATGTAATAAACTACAATATGTACAAAAAAGCAGCTTAGGCTGCTTTTTTTGTGCTTAAAATTACTTTTATAGTCTTTATTCATGTAAGACATTGACCATGCATAGCTGTGAGATAAGTCTTATTTTAAAAACCATTAAATTGTTAACTTGATGTAATGTAATGGTTTTTGTGTTTTTTGTTATAATCCTTTTAATAAAAGATATATAAATTAGTTGTAACAAAATTATTAACAGGTACATTAACCCCTGTCGCAAAAAACAATAACAAAATGGAATAAGCTATAAGGACAGTAGCGCGACACGACTACATAGCACAAATTGGTGCTAGCAAAGGAAATAACAAAAAAGCGTTAGGAAGACCGAAAATAATAAAAACTCATGGAAGTTTAATAATAAAAACAAAATGGAATGCTACACGGAAGGTAAAAATAATAATAATAGGGATAGGTAAAAATAATAACAATAATAAAGACTAAAAAGTCGAAGGGAGAAGTGTCCAGATAATGGCGCTCAGATTAGTAGGCGGTAGAGATGTTTTCTCTACCGCCTTTTTATTTGTCCTGTTACAATAGCCACCGTTTAAAAACGAGCAGTAAGCTGTTTTAAGCGCTAAATAGAGAAACCCAGCCTCTAAAGCGCAAACTGAATTCTTCTGGCTAGGCCAGCATTGCGATGCCCATTGATTTGCGCCTCGCCCAAAACCTCTTAAGTGAGATGATCAAGATATGAGTAGAACTAAAAAGTCACGCAAAAGCCCAGCAAATGGACCAGTACGTTTAAGCCAAGATAAGCTTAAAGAAATGCGTGCATTAAAAGAGCAACGTGTTAAAAAAACCAAAGGTGCTAAGCCTGGATCTCGTAATACCCCTGAGCTATTAAATGATGATAGCCAAAAAAGTAACACGGGAACTAAAGATAAACGCATTGGCAGTAAAAAACCTGTGCCATTAATAGCTGTTGCAGCTGCACCTAAAGTAGAAATAAAACGTAACTTAAAGCCAACTGTTGAGCTTAAAAAGTCAGCAGAGCCAGAGTTTACGCCTGAGCAAGAGCTAGAAGCACTTGAAAATGATGAGCGCTTACTTAAATTAGTAGAGCGTCATGAAAATGGCGAAATGCTAACGGGTAAAGATGCTAAGTACTTTAATAGTCGTATTGCTCGTCATCAAGCATTGTGTAAATTGCTTGGTATCGAGGATGAAGATGAAGAAGAGTTTGAAGATGACTTTAGCGAAGAAAGTAATTCAGACTTCGATCAGTATTTATCGAACGATCTTGCTAACGAATGGTTAGACGAAGAAGACAAGTAATAAGGGTTATTAAATGAGTACAGCGGTGATCTTAGCCTTATTTGTAGGTGCTGCTATTATAGTGGGCTTAGCATTTTATGCGGGTCAGTTGCTTTATAAGTTAAGCGCGCAAAAAAAACTGATTGTTAAAAAGCAGGCTGAGCAACAGCAAAATCTTAAGCAGTCGCGTTTAAAGCGTAACGCCAAATTAGCCGACAGCATTCATTTAATCGCGCGTGCAATGCATGAACAGCAGTGTGAGTTTTCAGAAGGCTGTTTACGTATTTGGGTACTTATGTCGCAATATGGTTTTGAAGACGAGCAAGATTTAACGACAAAATACTCGGGCATTTATAAAATGTACCAAGTAGTTAAAGAAATGCCGACTCATGATGCGCGTAAAAAATATACCAAAAAAGAAATATTTAAGTTAGATACAGCTCGCTGGCGTGCCGAAGAGACACATAAAGATGAGATTATAGCTGACTGCGCTAAAATTATTATTGAGTTTAAAGCCGCCCCTGGCAGCGAAAACGTGGTATTTAATTAATCAGCGTTTAAATAATTTAAAGCACAAAATACAAAAGCAGACCTCAGGTCTGCTTTTTCGTTTTAAATTTACTACTCGGGCTGAGGGTTAAATAACCCGAGAAAAACGCGTTGCATTTAGCTGTTTTTGTAAGTGAGCGTCAAAGCACATACAAATAATACGAATAAATAAATTACCTCTAGCAGTGACACTAATCATATTATTTTCAATAGTGACCATCCCATCAGCAATTAAAGGCTCAATTGCCGTTAGTGCATCAGCAAAGTAGTGGTTAAAGTTAAGTGCATGTTTGGCACTAAATGCCTCTATATCTAACTCAAACTGGCATATAAGCTGTTTAATTGCATCAGCGCGTATTACATCATCGGCACTTAAGTGCATGCCTTTGGTGATGGCACAGCCGCTTTGCGTTTCTACACTATGATAATAATGCTTTAACTCTTTTTGATTTTGTAAAATGGCAGTGCCAATTTGCGATATAGATGAAACCCCTAAACCTAATAAATCGCAGTTTCCGTGGGTAGTATACCCTTGAAAGTTACGGTGTAATTGCCCCGCATTTTGTGCCACAGCGAGTTCGTTATTAACTTTAGCAAAATGGTCCATACCAATAAATTGATAACCGGCTTGAGTCATTTGCTCTAAGGTGTTTTTAAACATAGTTAGCTTATTGTGTGCACTGGGTAAGTCGGCATCTTTAATTTTACGTTGTGCTGCAAAACGCTCTGGAAGGTGGGCGTAATTAAATACCGAAACACGATCAGGGCTAAGCTCAAGCAACTGCTCTATGGTTTGTTTAAAGCTTTGTGGCGTTTGCAATGGGAGGCCGTAAATCATGTCGGCATTAATCGATTTAAACCCTAATTCACGGGCTTGGGTGATTAACTGCTTTACTGTATCTGCATTTTGCGGACGGTTTACTGCTAGCTGCACTTCATCATTAAAGTCTTGAATACCAAATGATACGCGGTTAAAACCTAAGTTACTTAAATCAACCAACATGTTATCGGCAAGCGATCGAGGGTCAATTTCAATACCACGCTCAGTGGCGTCGGTAAAATTAAAGTGCTGCTCCAAAAGTTTAACTAAACGGCTCATTTGCTGCGTAGTTAAAAAGGTAGGAGTACCACCGCCTAAATGTAGTTGCTCTAGGGTGTAGTCTTTAAATAGAGGTGCTTGAGCTGCAATTTCTATGGCTAAAAAATCAAGGTAGGTGTCGGCTTTTGACTGATGGCGAGTAATAATTTTATTGCAGCCACAGTAATAACAAAGCTGACTACAAAACGGAATATGTATATATAAAGACAATGCACGGCTGTTTGATGACTCAATCGCACTGAGTAAGTCTTGCTGTTGATAGCCCTCAGTTAGCGATAGTGCCGTGGGGTACGATGTATAACGTGGGCCAGACACATTATATTTATTTATTAGGGTTTGATCCCATTTTGGAAGTTTAATCATCACGCGCACCTTGGTATATTATTTAGGTGCTGATTATAAAAAAATGTTTAGCAGGGCGGGTTGATCTACAACAAAAAAAGGTGCCGTAGCACCTTTTTAAAGTATATTTTTTAATCTGTTAGTAAGTAACTTGATGGGCATCTTTCAAATATTGAAATAGCTCTTTGTAACCTCTACCAGGTTTTTCATCTTTCGCTTCTTTAGCTGCATTACGAACTAGCTGGCGCATTTGTTGACGATCAAGCGATGGGAACTGCTCTATAGTCTCATTGATTAGGTCATCACCTTGTTCAATTAGGTCTGCACGTAATTGCTCAATTTTTTTGACCAACACTTCAGCTTGGTTATTTTTATTAAGCATAACATCGATAATTGATCTTATAGCATCGATGTTCTCTACGGTGCGCAGTGTTTTAGCTATGTAGTTTAAATGACGACGATAAGCATCGCTTTTATTGCTAATTTTATCGGCAACAACCATTGCGGCTTTTAAATCATCATTTAATGGCAAGCGCTCACGCTGCTTTTTACCCATTTTGGCAATTTCAGTCCCTAACTGATGAAATTCTTGTGCTTCACGCTTCAGTTCGGTTTTTGAGACATATTCAATTTCTTCTTCAATATCAGCAGGCTTGCTTTTTTTCTTCGCCATGGGGTGCTCTTAAATAAAAATAACTTCTGCCATTATACATGATTATCATACAGAGGAATATTAGCTGATGTGATGCATTGAGTGTGTTAGCATTTAAATATAAAAAATGTGTGCAACATTGCCTTCAAGGCTCAGGACTTAATTTATGAAAAGCCAACAACACGATCCAATTTATTCTCAAATATCTCAAGTAAAAGATGCGGTAGCAGCAGTGCTCGAGCATGCGAAAAAACTCGGTGCCACAGCGGCAGAAGCGGCTATGTCTAGCACTTCAGGGCTGTCGGTTAGCACTCGCATGGGCGAAGTAGAAACCATTGAGTTTAACCAAGATGGCGGTTTAGGCATTAGTGTGTATGTAGGTAATAATAAAGGCTCTGCGTCTACCGCAGATTTAAGCCCTAAAACGCTACGCACTGTGGTTGAAAAAGCCATTGATATTGCAAAATTCACCTCAGACGACCCTTTTAACGGTGTTGCAGATAAAGAGCTACTTGAGTTTGCACCCAAAGATCTCGATTTATACCATCCATGGGATGTAAGCCCAGAGCAAGGTATTGAGTTTTGTCATGCTGCAGAGCAAGCAGCGTTAAATGCGGATGAGCGCATTGTTAACTCAGACGGCGCAAGTTTTTCATCGCACCAAGGTTTGCGTGTTTATGGCAATAGCCATGGTTTAATTGCTGGTTTTCCGCGTACTCGCCACAGCATAAGTACTATGGTAATTGGTAAAGATGGCGAGCAAATGCAACGCGACTCTGCTTACACCGTAGCACGCGATCAAGCTGGTTTAAATGATGCCGCAGCAGTGGGACTTGAAGCCGCAGCCGAAACTTTAGCTAAATTAAATAGCCAAAAATTAGGCACCATGAAAGTACCAGTAATATTTAGAGCTGACATTGCTAATTCATTATTTGGCCATTTAGTGTCGGCCATTGGTGGTGGTGCGCTGTATCGTAAATCGAGTTTTTTACTCGATAGCCTAGGTACACAAGTATTTAGCAATTGCGTAAATATTGCCGAGCGTCCGCATATACTCAAAGGGCTCGCATCGTCGCCGTTTGACAGCGAAGGTGTTAAAACCTTTGATAGAGAAATCATTCAAGGTGGCAAGTTACAAACTTACCTACTTGCAAGCTATGCTGCGCGTAAAATGAATATGACACCAACAGGGCACGCTGGCGGTATACATAACTGGTTAGTTGAGCAAACACATAACGATTTAACCGCGCTACTTAAAACCATGGGCACAGGCTTATTAGTAACAGAGCTAATGGGGCAGGGCGTAAATACAGTAACCGGTGATTACTCGCGTGGTGCGGCTGGTTTTTGGGTAGAAAATGGCGAAATTCAATATCCAGTAAGCGAAATTACCATTGCCGGTAACTTAAAAGATATGTTTAAAGGAATATCAGCTATTGGTGGCGACATAGAGCGCCGTGGTGGCATTCAAACTGGCTCTGTGTTAATTGAACAAATGCAAATAGCGGGCGCTTAGTCACTGCGCTCAGTGTATACTCAAGTCGAGGGTTATTTCGATTTGAGTAACCGCATTATTGAGTTTTTACGAGGTGTTAAATGGCTAAAGACAGGTATGCGCCAAAACCATTAACTGACATTATGGCAGGACTGAATAACCGCTTGTCGGCTTATGCAGGTAAAAGCCAAGCACTCGATACCCAGCAAACCTTACTTAAAGACTTTTTAGGCCCCAAACTGGGTGATAAATGCCGCGTGAGTAACTACCGCGATGGTACTTTAATGATCGAAGCGGTATCTGCGCCTATTGCGCTTAGACTAAATTACTTAAAAATGGATATGCTCTCGCATTTTAGAGCCGCGGGCATGGCAGAGCTTGGGCAAATAAAAATTACCGCTAATCCACAAGCAACACAACGCTTAGGCGCAGTAAGTAAAACCATTAATACCCCAATAACTAATTCTCGTAAAATGAGCGAACAAACAGCCGATTATTTAAATGCCATAGCCGCCTCAGCCCCCCCTTCGCTAAAAGAAAAGTTAGAGCGTTTAGCACTGCACGCAAAGCGTAAAACCTAGCTGCTAATAACTCGTTTATAAGCTCACATAGTTATTGATAGCACTATGTGGGTCACTCATCGCATTAAAATACTTTGTTACATATTCAATTTTATTGTTACCCCAATGGGGTTTATGATAGCTACTTAATACGCCTATTAACTAGGTTGCAGTTGATGCTTATTTCATTAAGTAAAAGTACATAAAATGTCATTACGCAGCTTTATGCTGCTGGTATTTGAATATTAATGAAATAGGTATTTATTTTAACTAACAAACGGAATCCTTATGATTAAAATAACAATGACCGCCGCAGGTATTGCGCTGGCACTTGGGTTGGTTGGTTGTGGTGAACAACAAGAAATTAAAGTAAACGAGACTCCCGCGGTTAGCGCTCCAGTTCCAGCTCCTTTTGCCTTAGGTATTGAGCTGGAAAATATGGATAAATCGGTACGTGCTCAAGATGACTTTTATTACCATGTAAATGGTCAATGGTTAGCTAAAACCGAAATTCCTGGCGATAAATCTAACTATGGTTCGTTTTCGCAATTATATGACGAGTCGCAAAAGGCGATGAAAACAGTACTTGAAAGTGCGGCAGCAAATAGCAATGTTGAAAAAGGCAGTGATGAAGCAAAGTTGGCGGCATTTTATAATAGTTACATGGCAGAAGAAGCGCGCGAAGAACTTGGCATCCAGCCACTTGAGCCATCATTGGCAAGCATTGACGCCGTTAAAGGTAAAAAAGATTTAGTTACTTTAATGGCGCAATTACAGATTAAAGGCGGCGACTTGCCATTTGGTTGGTATGTAAATAATGACGCTAAAAACTCCAGCGAAAATGCATTGTATGCGTATCAAGCTGGGTTAGGTTTACCCGATCGTGATTATTATTTAAAAGATGATGAAAAGTTCACTAAAATTCGTGCTTCTTATCAAGCTTACATTGCTAAAATTTTAGCCAAGTCAGGGGTTGAAAATACAGAGACTGTGGCTAAAAGTGTATTGGCGCTGGAAAAAAACCTTGCTGAGGCGCAGTGGAGTCGAGTAGAGAGCCGTGATGCAACCAAGTCTTATAATAAAATGAGCCTTGCACAAGCAAATAAACTAATGGGTGACTTTGATCTTGCTAGTTACTTTAAAGCGATAGGCATAAACACCGAAGAGTTAATTATTAGCCAGCCGAGCTACTTTGAAAAATTTGCGACTATTTATAAAAACACCGATTTAGCAACATGGCAAAATTACCTTAAGTTTCACTTTGTAAGTAATTACGCTCAGTTACTCGATAAAGAGTTAGTGGACCTTAAGTTTAATTTTTACAGTACAACTTTACGTGGTGTAGAAGAACAAGCACCACTTTGGAAGCAAGCGGTTGATGCTTCAAACAGTGTGCTAGGTGAGATTTTAGGTAAAGTGTACGTTAAAGAGAACTTTCCACCAGAAGCGAAAGCGCGTATGGAAGAGTTGGTTGATAACGTAATTAAAGGCTACGGTGTTGCGATTGAAAATTTAGAGTGGATGAGCCCGGAAACTAAAATTGCCGCTCAACAAAAGCTAGACAAGTTTACACCTAAAATTGGCTACCCAGATAAGTGGAAAGACTACTCAGCACTAGAGATTAACCCTGATGAATTAGTCGGTAACTACATTCGTTATAGCGAATGGGCTTACAGCGATATGATTGCCAAATTGGGTAAACCAGTAGACCGCTCAGAGTGGCACATGACACCACAAACTGTGAATGCATACTACAACCCAGTAAATAACGAAATTGTGTTTCCAGCAGCTATTTTACAGCCGCCATTTTTTAACTTAGAAGCAGATGATGCAGTAAATTACGGTGCTATTGGCGCGGTAATTGGTCATGAGTTAGGCCATGGTTTTGACGACCAAGGTGCTAAATACGACGGCGACGGTAATTTACGTAACTGGTGGAGCGAGTCAGACCTTAAACAGTTTGAACAGCGAACCGCGGCTTTAGTTGCTCAGTATAATGAATACAAACCTTTTACTGATGCTGGCGTAAATGGTGAATTGACGTTAGGCGAAAATATTGGCGATTTAGGCGGCCTTACGGTTGCGCATAAAGCGTATATGCTATCTTTAGGTAACTCTAAGGCTCCAGTGATTGATGGCTACACTGGCGATCAGCGCTTCTTTATGGGCTGGTCACAAATTTGGCGTCGTAAGTATCGTGATGAAGCGTTGCGTAACCGCTTAATGACCGACCCGCATTCGCCTAGTCATTACCGCGTAATTGGTATTTTATCGAATATGCCTGAGTTTTATAAAGCATTTGACGTTAAAGAAGGCGACAAAATGTATATTAAACCAGAGGACCGCGTAAAAATTTGGTAATTTAATTACCTAACTAAAAAGTACCTAACTAGAAAGTACCTAACTAGAAAGTATCTAACTAAAAAGGCCAGCAAGTGTTAACTTGCTGGCCTTTTTGTAGCTGCCTAATAATGGCGGTTTATTGTTATTATTATTTTACTAAAAGAGTATAGCCAAATATTAAGCGTTAAATATATTTCGCTTTTATAGCGCTAATAATATCGACGTTAGCTGCTGGAAACTCGTAGTTATCTAGCTCGTCAATACTTACCCAAGCATTATCTTGCCCTTCTGCGCCATGTGCTTCACCACTAAAGTTACTCACCACATGTACGTTCAGCTTTACCGTTTTATCATCGTAATCGTGTTTTATTGTTAGCAATTCACTGGAACTAAAAATAGTGATGCCAATCTCTTCTTGAAGTTCACGCTTAAGTGCTCTAAATACACTTTCACCGGCTTCAATTTTACCACCAGGAAACTCCCACAAACCTCCTTGATGTTGATCATTTGCCCGCTTGCAAATAAACAGAGCGTTATTTTTTTTAATTACGCCAACAGCCACATTTACAATTATACTAGTCATTTTATCTCCCTTAAACACCATAAAAAAAGCGACGCAAGCGCCGCTTTTTACGAAATTTATTACACTATTGGATTATTTTAATTTACCACAACATTGCTTAAATTTTTGACCTGAGCCACAAGGACAAGGATCGTTACGGCCTACTTTTGGCTCGCTACGTGCCATTACAGTTGCGCTTTGTGGTGCTTCGCCGCCTACATGCTCAACTTCTTCATGCTGATATTCGCGAGGAGCGTTTTCACTTTTACGGTGTTGCTCTTCTACTTTTTCAACATCTTCTTCGGCGCGTACTTGTACTTTGCTTAAAATACTTACTACATCTATTTTTAAGTTTTCTAGCATTTCAGCGAATAGCTCAAACGATTCACGCTTGTACTCTTGCTTTGGATTTTTTTGCGCATAACCACGTAAATGAATACCTTGGCGTAAATGATCCATTGCTGCCAGGTGATCTTTCCAATGCTGATCTAGGCTTTGTAACATAATCGCTTTTTCGAATTGACGTAGTACTGAATCGCCTACCATCTCTTCTTTTTGCTTATATGCTTGCCCAACCGACTCTTCAATGCGCTCACGAAGTTTTTCTTCATAGAGTTTATTGTCATCAGCTAGCCACTGAGTAATTGGCAATTCAATTAAGAAGTCTTGTTTTAAGCGCTCTTCAAGGCCAGGTACATCCCACATTTCAGCCAAGCTTTGCGGTGCAATGTACTGATCAATAATATTACTCAGCACATCACCACGAATAACCGTGATAGTTTCTGAAATATCGCCTTCTTCAAGTAGTTCGTTACGCTGTGAGTAAACCACACGGCGTTGATCGTTTGCTACGTCATCGTACTCAAGTAATTGCTTACGCACATCAAAGTTACGTGCTTCTACTTTACGCTGTGCATTTTCAATCGCACGGTTAACCCATGGATGTTCAATAGCTTCACCGCGTTGCATACCTAGTTTACGCATCATGTTGGTCATGCGCTCGCCAGCAAAAATACGCATTAACGCATCGTCCATCGATAAGTAAAAACGGCTTGAACCGGCATCACCTTGACGACCAGAACGACCACGTAATTGGTTATCTATACGACGAGATTCATGGCGTTCAGTACCAATAATATGTAAACCACCTGCATCAATTACTGCGTCATGGCGTATTTTCCATGCAGCTTTAATTTCAGCAATTTGTTCATCAGTTGGGTTTTCAAGCTTTTCAACTTCGCTGTGCCAGTTACCACCAAGTACAATATCGGTACCACGGCCAGCCATGTTAGTGGCAATCGTTACTGTGCCTGGTAGGCCAGCGTCTGATACGATATCAGCCTCTTGCGCATGAAATTTAGCATTAAGTACGTTGTGCTTAATTTTTTCTTTGCGTAAAAATTGCGATAAATACTCAGAGCTTTCAATTGAAATAGTACCTACAAGTACAGGTTGTCCGCGTTCTTGGCAGTCTTTAATATCAACTAAAATAGCTTCGTATTTTTCTTCTTGCGTTAGGTACACTAAGTCGGCGCGATCATCACGAACCATCGGCTTATTAGTTGGCATAACAACAGTGTCTAGGCCGTAAATAGACTGGAACTCAAATGCTTCCGTATCGGCTGTGCCTGTCATGCCCGCAAGTGTTTCGTATAAGCGGAAATAGTTTTGAAAGGTAATAGATGCAAGCGTTTGGTTTTCGTTTTGAATATTTACGCCTTCTTTAGCTTCAACAGCTTGGTGTAAACCTTCTGACCAACGACGACCTTCCATTGAACGACCAGTGTGCTCATCAATAATGATAACTTCGTTTTCTTTTACAACGTAATCAACATCTCTTTGATAAAGCTTATGAGCACGAAGCGCTGCATAAACATGGCTTAGTAGCGTAATGCTGGCTGCAGAATAAAGCGAATCGCCTTCTGCAATTAAGCCGCGCTCAGTAAGTAGCTCTTCAACTTTAATTTGGCCACGTTCAGTTAAATGAACTTGCTTAGACTTTTCATCAATAGTGAAATCGCCATCGCCTTCAATACCTTCTTCGTCTTCTTTTTCTTGTAGTTCAAGTAAAGGCACCATGGTATTAATTTCAGTGTATAGCTCTGAGCTGTCCTCAGCAGGGCCTGAAATAATAAGGGGCGTACGGGCTTCATCAATTAAGATAGAATCCACTTCATCGACAACAGCATAAAATAATGGACGTTGTACACGCTCATCTATGCTAAATGCCATGTTGTCACGCAGGTAGTCAAAACCAAACTCATTATTAGTACCGTACGTAATATCGGCAACATAAGCTTGTTTTTTCTGCTGTGGCATCATACCCGGTACGTTACAGCCTACTGTTAAACCTAAAAACTCAAATAACGGACGGTTAGTTTCCGCATCGCGTTTAGCTAGGTAGTCGTTCACGGTAATTACGTGTACGCCCTTACCAGTTAAACCATTTAAGTAAGCAGGTAATGTAGCTGTGAGTGTTTTACCTTCACCGGTACGCATTTCTGCAATACGGCCTTGGTGCAGTACCATGCCACCGAGTAGCTGTACGTCAAAGTGACGCATGCCATTTACACGTTTAGATGCTTCACGTACCACAGCAAATGCTTCAGGCAGTAAGTCGTCAAGGCTTTGTCCGTTATCGTAACGTTCTCTAAACTCTGCTGTTTTCGCTTTTAAGTCGTCATCAGAAAGCGCTTCTAATTGCGTTTCAAGTGCATTGATCAGTGCGACCGTCTTTCTTAGGTTTTTAATAGTGCGGTCATTGCGACTACCAAAAATCTTGGTAAATAAATTAGATATCATGATAAAACCGTTACAATGTATTTTTTTGCCAGCCGTACATCGGCTAACCCATTTTTAACAATTGATAATTAATGTATTCTTTAAAGTAACACCGAGGACACATTAATTAGCAATTTTGTATTAAACCGTTCAAAAAGCACTGTTTATTACGTGTGCTACTATACCAGACTCTGCTAAACAACAAACCATCTCACTAAAAAGATATGGATTAAAAACAGAAAAACTTAATCTAGTACATAAAATTGCTATATATTTTTATACGAGGTGAAAACTGCTAGCAAAGCTAGTGATATTAAGTAAGTTTCCACTTTGAAATATCAACAGTCACTCAAAGATATGGTGCTGAATAAATTAAAAACAAGGGGGGGATAAGCGCTTAAAGTTTATCCTCAAGCGCTTAAATATAAGTAGCCGGCGTTTATAGTTTAAACTGGTTTACCGTTTTATTTAATGCCCCTGCAAGGTCACTTAAATCATGTGCTTCATTGGCAAGTGTATGTGCATGCTCTGCGGTACTATTAACTAAACTATTAATAGCACTAAGGCTGGTATTAATATCTTCTGCTACTACCGTTTGTTGCTCGGTAGAGGTGGCAATTTGATGACTTTGATCTTGTACTTTAGTTACCGACAGGGCAATGCTTTGTAGTGAGCTAAGTACTTCTTTTGTTTGCAACACAGAGTCCTCGGTTTGTTTTTGCCCTTGTAGCATCATACTAGAGGCTTGCTGAGCAATTTGCTGTAAACGGGTAATCATATTGCGAATATCGTCGGTTGACTCTTGTGTACGGCTCGCCAACGAGCGAACTTCATCGGCAACAACGGCAAAGCCGCGGCCATGTTCTCCGGCGCGGGCCGCTTCTATGGCTGCATTAAGCGCGAGTAAGTTGGTTTGATCGGCAATTGAGTTAATTACATCAACCAATGCGCCTATGTTATTACTTTCTTGCTCAAGCCCGGCAACCACCTTAGAGGCTTCGCCAATATGTTCAGCCAGCGCACTCATTACACTTTGTGCTTGGCTTGAGCGGCTTGCACCATCGGCAGTAATTGCTTGTACTTCTTCTGCTGCGGTATTTGTTTGCTGTGCGTTACGTGATATTTCTTGCACGGTAGTGGCCATTTCTGTCACTGCGGCACTAACACTATCTACTTGTTGTTTTTCTTGCTGAATTTCTGAATTCGTTTGTTGCGATACCGTTTTAAGCTGATCGGCAGCGGCACTTAATTGCTCAGCTTGTGCTGCGGTGTCTAGCATCATCGCTCGCAACTTATCAATAAAGGTATTCATATGATTAGCCAGTTGGCCTACTTCGTCTTGGCTATCAATATTAATTTTTTGGGTTAAATCACCCTCGCCAGAAGCAATGTCGCGCATAATATGCGTGAGTGTAGTGATTGGTTTTGAAATCATATGGGTGGCCCATAAAATCATTGCTAAAATAATCACTAAAATAATGATAACGGCGGTTGTAGTGGTTGTAACCGCAGCATTTACCGGGGCTTCAATCATACTGGTTGGAATTAATAAACCCACATACCAATCTAAATGAGGCTGCTCTAATTGTAGGCGGTTATAAACCACATAAAATTGCTCGCCTTTAAGCATAACAGTTTGGCTACCCGCGAGGTTATTTTGCATTGCACTGTTAAGTGTTTTAAACCCTGAGGTATTATTAAATTGTTGTTCAAGCGCATCGAGTCCGTCTTTACCGTTAGGGCCTTCGTCGGTGACAGAGAGTTTATGCCCAGATGCTTTTGAAAAGTGCACAACTTTTTGTTGATCATCTAATAAAAAGCCATAGCCTTGGCCGTTAAAGCGAATGTTTTCGACCATGTCGTTAATTTTATTAAGTTGTAAGTCAACGCCGCCCACACCAATTAATTTGCCTTGTGGGTTATAAACAGGTTGTTGTACAACTGCTGAGGCATCGCCGGTGGTTAAGTCTACCGAAATAGGGCCTACGTAAAGCTTATTAATTTGCATTGCTTCTTGCCACCAACCTCGTTTGTACGCGTAGTAAGGTTCGCCATTATAATATGCAGTACGTTCGTTTTCTTTAAAGTACTCGCCGGTAGTGGCTGAGGCAAAAAAAGCAGATAAAATATTTTCATCATTTGCACTTATGCGTACAAAGTCTTGATTTATAGCCAAGTAGCCGTTGGCATTTTCTAGGGCTTGATCGCGCTTATCCCACGCGGTAAAAAAATTCACCAAATGCGGATTATTAATAAAGGTGGCAACTACTTTACCGTATGTAGCAAAGTAACTTTGCATTGATAATTGCTCGCTTTGTAAGTAGCTTTGAGCCTCACGCTCTATATTAACTCTGGATAGTTTGGCAATATGGTTAACAAAAAAAGTAGAGGCAATGAGCAGTAAAATAGTAATTGTTCCGCCAATCAATAATAATATTTTTTTTCTTAATGATAAGTTATTTAGCATAAGTGCACATGTTGTTATTGTTTTTGTAACAGATATCTAAGCATATTTAATTTTAGAACTCTATGAAATGAGTTAAGAATTATACATTTAAATAAACGGGGTCATATAAATTGAATCATCAGAGTAACAACTTAGTGGTACTAGGCGCGGGCTGGCTAGGCAGTGCTTTATGCGTTAATGCGCAGCAAGCAGGTTGGCAAGTGCAGGGTACACACCGCTCAGCAGTGCATGAGCATGATTTTGAGCGTCAGTTTTTGCTAGAAAATGGCCAGTTAACGCATCAAATTGATTTACAAAATGCCTACTGGGTGTGCGCTATTCCTCCACGTAGTCGCCATAGTGAAAACAATTATGCGCAAACATTAACGGCAGCACTTACACTGGCAAAAAAACTGAATGCTAAGGGCTTTTTACTTTGCTCATCAACGGGAGTGTACGATCAAGAACCAGGTGTATATAGCGAAAGCAGCGATATTTCGTGTACAAACGAGCGACAAATAAAGCTATATGAAGCTGAAGAGCAAGTACTAGAGCAAAACGGTAAAGTGCTGCGCTTAGCCGGTTTAGTTGGACCCAATAGAGAGCCGGGGCGTTTTATTGCAGGTAAAGAGCTAAATACCTCTGCCGAGCAAGTCGTTAATATGGTGCATCAGCAAGATGTGATTAACGCTATTTTTGCGGTGCTTGAGCATTGGCATCAAGGGCAGAGTATTTATAATGTGGTTAACCCGTCGCATCCTTGTAAGCGCGATTACTATGCGCAAAAGTGCCAACAACATGGCGGCGAAATGCCACGCTTTACGGGAACAGATACGGCTGAGCGCAAAGTGCTTGGCTCAGCCATTGAGGCGTTAGGGTTTAGTTACCAATACGCAATTTAATAAGATACTAAGCAGTCACCCTCAATAAAGTTGCATAACTTGCCTGCGTTTAATAACGCATTTGCAGCTTCAATATCGGGGGCAAAGTAACGGTCTTTATCGTAGTAGCTTACATGCTCGCGCAGTAAGCTTTTAGCACGCTCTACTTTAGCAGCAGCTGTAAGCTTCTTTCTAAACTCTAACCCCTGCGCGGCCGCTAACCATTCAACAGCAAGTACGCCTTGGGTGTTATCGGCCATTTCCTTCAAGCGCCTTGCCGCAAAAGTGGCCATAGACACATGATCTTCTTGATTCGCCGAGGTTGGCAAACTATCTACAGAAGCTGGGTGGGCAAGTGATTTGTTTTCAGATGCCAGGGCTGCGGCAGTTACTTGGGCGATCATAAAGCCTGAGTTTACGCCGCCATTTTCAACTAAAAAAGGCGGCAATTTAGATAGGCTAGAGTCAATTAGTAAAGCAATTCGGCGCTCGGCAAGTGCGCCAATTTCAGCAATGGCAATTGCTAAGTTATCGGCGGCCATTGCCACCGGCTCTGCATGAAAATTACCGCCAGAAATAATATCACCCACATCAGCAAATACCAGCGGGTTGTCGGTTACGCCGTTAGACTCACATAATAAAACTTCTGCCGCCTGGCGAATTTGGGTTAAGCAAGCACCAAGCACTTGTGGCTGACAGCGTAAAGAGTAGGGGTCTTGTACTTTTTCACAATTTACGTGTGATTCACTAATTTGTGATTGTGGACCTAGCAAGGCTCTAAATATAGCTGCAGTATCTATTTGCCCTTGTTGGCCTCGAATTTCATGAATACGCGCATCAAATGGTGCTCGGCTGCCCATGGCCGCTTCAATACTCATAGCGCCAATTACGCAGCTTTGTGCGTATAAATCCTCTGCTCTAAATAGCCCTTGTAATGCAAAAGCAGTCGAGGCTTGGGTGCCGTTTAAAAGGGCTAAGCCTTCTTTAGCGGCTAAGGTAAGTGGTTTTAGCCCCGCAATTTTAAGCCCTTGCTCGGCACTCATTATTTGCCCTTGGTGGCGCATGTGGCCTTCGGCTAGTAACGGCAAGCACATATGAGCAAGCGGTGCTAAATCGCCCGATGCACCCACCGAGCCTTTTTTAGGCACGCAAGGGTATACTTGGCTATTAAGCAACTGGATAAAAAATTCAATGACCTGCAAACGAATACCAGAATAGCCACGCGACAGTGAATTAATTTTTAAGGTGATCATTAAGCGTACGGTACTGTCATCCATATACTCGCCAATACCTGCCGCATGCGAAAGTACAATAGAGCGTTGTAATAGCTCTAGTTCGTTATCGGCAATTTTGGTGTTAGCTAATAAGCCAAAACCGGTATTAATACCATATACAGTGCGGTGCTCGTTAATTACGTTTTGCACTGTTTGTGCGCTGGCAGCTATTTGCGACTCGGCATGCTTTATAAGGCTCAATTTTACCGGTGAATTATTAATTTTTCTTAGTGTGTTTAAATCAAGCGAGCCGGGGGTGAGAGTTAGTTCAAGCATGATCATTCCTCGTTTAACATTGGTAAGTCTAGGTTTTGCTCTTTTGCACAATTTTTTGCTATATCGTAGCCTGCATCCGCGTGGCGCATAACTCCAGTTGCAGGGTCGTTCCACAGTACGCGGGCAATACGCTGTTTTGCTTCGTCGCTGCCGTCAGCCACAATAACTACGCCTGCATGTTGGCTAAAGCCCATACCTACGCCACCGCCATGGTGTAGCGATACCCAAGTTGCACCACTGGCTGTGTTAAGAAGTGCATTGAGTAATGGCCAATCAGATACCGCATCAGAGCCATCTAGCATAGCTTCGGTTTCGCGGTTAGGGCTAGCAACCGAGCCAGAGTCGAGGTGGTCGCGACCAATAACAACCGGGGCTTTAAGCTCGCCATTTTTAACCATGTTGTTAAAAGCGAGTGCAAGACGGGCTCTGTCTTTTAATCCTACCCAGCAAATACGCGCCGGTAAGCCTTGAAACTGAATACGTTCACGCGCCATATCAAGCCAGTTATGTAAGTGTGCGTCATCGGGGATTAACTCTTTAACTTTGGCATCGGTTTTATAAATATCTTCGGGGTCGCCCGACAGTGCCACCCATCTAAATGGGCCAATGCCTTCGCAAAATAAAGGGCGAATATACGCAGGGACAAACCCCGGAAAATCAAACGCGTTACTTACTCCTTCATCAAATGCCATTTGCCGAATATTGTTGCCATAATCAGTGGTAGCAGCGCCCGCTTGTTGCAGCGCGAGCATAGCTCTTACTTGCACAGCCATTGATTGCTTAGCTGCAGTTACAACCGCTTTTGGGTCTTGTTCGCGCATTTTAGCTGCATGTTCCATGCTCCAGCCTTGCGGTAAATAGCCATTTAGCGGATCGTGTGCTGAGGTTTGATCGGTGACCACATCGGGAGTAACGCCACTTTTAACTAAAGTGCTAAACACATCGGCAGCATTACCAAGTAACCCGACTGAAAGAGCGTCACCTTTTACGCACGCATTAGTTATAAGTTGTAGCGCGTGTTCAAGGTTGTTGGCTTTAATATCTACGTAACCGGTTTTTATTCTAAAATCGATACGGGTTTCATCACATTCCACCACTAATGCACAAAAGCCTGCCATAGTTGCAGCAAGAGGTTGTGCGCCGCCCATGCCACCAAGCCCGCCAGTTAATACCCATTTACCTTTAGCACTGCCAGCAAAATGTTGTTTAGCCATGGCCACAAAAGTTTCGTAAGTGCCTTGCACTATGCCTTGTGAGCCAATGTAAATCCAAGATCCCGCGGTCATTTGCCCGTACATCATCAAGCCCTTTTTATCGAGCTCGTTAAAGTGCTCCCAATTAGCCCAGTGCGGTACTAAGTTAGAATTAGCTATGAGTACTCGCGGCGCATTACTGTGGGTTTTAAATACCCCTACAGGTTTACCCGATTGTACGAGTAGCGTTTCGTCATCTTCGAGTCTATCGAGAGTTGCTATAATTTTGTCGTAACTTGGCCAGTCACGTGCAGCGCGACCAATGCCGCCATAAACAACTAATGCATGGGGATGCTCTGCAACGTCAGGGTCTAAGTTATTCATTAACATGCGTTTAGCGGCTTCGGTTTGCCAACTTTTAGCGCTAATTTTATCGCCGTGAGGGGCGCGTATTGTGCGGTTGTTGTCGAGTCGATTGTTCATATTTACTCCTGTTGTAGTTTTTAATTATTATTTTAAAAAGTTAAGTGACCACCTAAACGATACTTACTCCCAGGTGAAACAAGTCGGGCATAACTCACAATGCCGTTGCTTGACCAAGTACGGCGAATGAGTTGCAGGCAAGGTTCTTGACTCGATAAGTTAAGCCACTGGCACATTTGTTTATTGGGCATAATGGCTTCCACCGTATGCGTTGCTTGGGTAAGCGGGGCTACATTCGATAAGTACTCATGTGGAGTAAGTAGCGTAAAATTTTGTTGTAAGTACTGCGTGGCAAAAGTGGGATTTACAAAGCGCTCCTCTATTTGCAGTGGTTTAGTATTTTCGTTATGCAGCAATACACTGCGATACACAGTGCTGTTAACTTTAATACCCAGTGCAATGGCAATACTAGTGATTGCGGGTAGCGACTCAAGGGCCAATACCGTACAGCTATAATTACCATTGCGTTCTTTTACTTCATCGGCAATATTTTTAATTTCAAGCAATGACGACTGCGATTTAAAGCTAGCAACAAAGGTGCCTAACCCTTGGCTGCGAGTTAAAATTCCCGCCTCGGTTAGCTCGCTTAATGCGCGTCGAGCGGTCATACGGCTTACAGAAAATTGATTGCTTAGCTCGTTTTCAGAAGGCACACGCTGGTTTTCTTGCCATGTAGCACTGCTAATTTTATCAACTATAAACTGTTTTATTTGTGCAAATTTAGGCGTTGTCATGGTGTATTTAATTGTATTAAAAATAAACTATAAGATTAAGATGGCATAATTGCCTTGTATATACAAGGCGGGTTGTTAGACTATATTTTAGTCATTATAAAAAACACAAGGGCGCGCAATATGCAAAGTGCAACACCAGGTTATGAATTAGAAGATATTGATTTACTGCTTACCGATGCCAACATTGCCACTATGGATACTGCTGTAGAGGCGCCTTATGGCGCGATAGAAAATGCAGCCTTAGCAATCAAAAATGGAAAAATTATGTGGCTAGGTGAGCAAAAAAACTTACCTAGTTTTGATGTGTTTGCAACGCCTACCTTGAGTATAAAAGGGCAATGGTTAACCCCAGGGTTAATAGATTGCCACACGCATTTAGTATTTGCAGGCTCTAGAGCAGAGGAGTTTGAGCAGCGCTTACAAGGGGTGAGTTATGAGCAAATTGCTGCCCAAGGTGGCGGTATAACTAGTACAGTTAAAGCCACCCGCGCTGCCGATCATGAGCAGTTATTTGTAGCCGCCAAAGATAGGTTAAATACGTTACTGGCAGAGGGCGTGACAACTGTTGAAATAAAGTCGGGTTATGGACTCGATACTGCCAACGAAGTAAAAATATTAGAAGTGGCGCGCTTACTTGATGAGCATCACCCTATTAATATTAAAACCACCTTTTTAGGGGCGCATGCGCTACCACCAGAGTACAAAGGGCGTAGCGATGACTATATTGATTTAGTATGTAACGATATGCTTGATCAGGTAGTGGCTAATAACCTTGCTGATGCGGTTGATGTTTTTTGTGAGAATGTAGGCTTTAGCTATACCCAAACTAAGAGGGTGTTCGAGGCGGCAAAAAAACATAACTTGCCAGTAAAATGCCATGCCGAGCAGCTCTCTAATCAACACGGTGCTGAGCTGGTGGCGCAATTTAACGGGCTATCGGCTGATCATATTGAATACCTAGATGAAGATGGCGTAAAAGCGATGGCACAGGCCGGCACAGTAGCAGTATTGTTGCCTGGCGCATTTTACTTTTTAAGAGAAACACAACTTCCGCCAATAGCTTTGCTTAATCAATATAAAGTGCCTATAGCGATTGCTAGCGACTTTAATCCGGGCACCTCACCGCTGTGTTCGCTACAATTAATGATGAATATGGCATGCACATTATTTAGATTAACACCCGAGCAGTCACTTGCTGGAGTAACTCGTAATGCTGCTAAAGCTTTAGGATTAACAGACCGCGGAGTTTTAAAAGTAGGTGCGAGGGCCGACATTGCACATTGGCAAATAAGCCATCCAGCACAATTAAGTTACCAGTTTGGGGTAAATAAACTGTTAAACTTATGGATTATGGGTAAACTTATTTAGTCACACCTTTACCCCAGACCGATAAGTAGGCCTTAATATTTATGCTTTTATTTAATTTTTTAGCCAGTACCAGTAGTGCTAATTTGAGCTTGATTAGCGACAGTGGCTTGCCGGTTTTTTTTAGTGGCGCCTTACTTATGGCGATGATCGCTACCTTGCTGAGCGTAAAAAATACAGCATCTAGATTAAGCTACTTATGCACAGGGTTAATAGGGTTGGCTATTTTAAGCAGTGGTGCTGCATGGCTTAGCGCTTTACTCGCATTAGGTTTTGGCTTTAATTTGTGGCATGCAATTGTACATAAAAACAAGCTGTTAATTATATTAAGTGCACTTGCTGCGGTGTTGTTTATAGCATTACTTATAGCCATTGCAGCGTTTGGCATTGCACTGTTTTGGATTGTTAGTGCGGTGTTGTTATTATCATTAACTGGGTTTATTACTAATAATGAGACACTTAATCAAGCGCCCTTGAAGCAGCAGCAAGCAGCACCTGAACATTACATCGAAAGCTCTCCGCTGGCCTCTTTTGCCGATAAACAAAAATTACGTCAAGGTTATAATACGTGGCGTAATAAAGCACCGTCACTAGGGGCGTTGGTAATTCTTCGTTTAGAAGGTTTTGAGCAAGTTAATCAGCATATTGGGCGTGATTTTGGTGATTTACTGCTTGCTCAGTCGGCGAATAGAATAAAAGAATTACTCAATAATGATGGCATTGTATCGTTAGAGGACGATGAAAAACTAGCCCATTTAGGAGGGCTTAATTTTGCCTTTATTTGTAACTTAGCCAGCCATAAACACTTGCATGAAAAAATAATTATCGAAATATTTGGCGCTACACTTAAACCTTTTAATGTGGCTAACTGCACTATAGAAGTGACCGCAAGAGCAAGCTATGTGCATTGTAATGAGCAAGATGAAGACTTTGATAATTTAATTAAGTCGGCTTATTTAGCACTTGATAGCCAGCCAAAACAACAGGTGGTTGCTTATCATCAACAAATGATGATCGAGCAGTTAGAGCAGCAAGCACGATTAAAAGAGCTTGCAGAAATTGATTTCACCAATGAGTTTGAGCTGTATTTTCAGCCGGTTATTGTAAATGATAATGGCCAAATTGAATTTTTAGAACTATTACTGCGTTGGCAGCATCCTAAGCAAGGCATACTTTCAGCGAGTCGTTTTATTGATGATATTAGAATTGCAGGGCTTGCTTACCCACTGGCTATATTTGTTATAGAGCGCGCTGCTGAACTTGCAATGGCATTGCGTATGGAGGGCTTTGCAGTGCCATTGAGCATTAATGTATTTGGCCCTGAAATGCTCAATGAAGAGTTTGTAGAATTTGTAACGAGTGCTATGAAAGAGCATAACTTAAGGCCTGGCGATTTAATTGTTGAGTGCCCGCTACATATTTTTACTAACCTAGATGACAAAGGGCGAGCCATGATTGCGCGGCTTAATAATATAGGCTTAAAAGTGTGTGTTGATGGTTTGGGCGATAACCCCGTTTCGCTCTCTAAGTTACCTAGTTTAGCGGTAGAATACATTAAAGTCGCGCCAGCATTAACTGCTGATTTTAGTAATCAAAACAATATTCGCAGCCTAGTTGTTGGTATGGTACAAATGCATAATCAACAAAGTACTAAGGTTATTTTTGAAGGGGTTGAAACCCTAGATCAGCTTAAATTTGTAAAAAGCCTAAAAGGCTATGCTGCACAAGGCTATTATTTTGGCCACCCATTAAGCAGTGTTGGTTTAATGAGCTGGTTAAAGCAGTGGCAATTAGCGCAGCAGCAAAGTAATTAAGCACACTCTTTGGCTTGCAGGTAACTATTCACTAGTGCGCTAATAACTTGTCCGCAATGCACTTTACCGGCTTTAATCCCGCTGGGATGTTGAATGGGAGCTGCTTCGCATAAGTGTAAGTAGTGAGAGTGGCGGTTGCTTGCAGCTAAATGCACAAAGTGCTCAGCGTCACTTACGCTAAAACCACTACAGGTATAAGCACTTACAGGCATAAATGCAATGCTATCTAAATCAACCTCAACACCTAGAGGCGCTGCATCAAAACTCTTCAGCGCATTGCTCACTGCTTGAGTTAGATTAATTTCACGTTTAACGGCGATTGACTGATAGCTATTAAAAGTAAAATTAGCAGCGGCTAACGCATCTATAATAGCTTGATTGTTTTTTAGCTCGTGCAAGCCAATAACATGGTAACTTTTTAAACACTGCGCGCTGTACGCATAGCTAAAGCCATTACCACTGTGGCGGCCTTCGCATTCTCGAAAGTCGGCGTGGGGATCAAAATTTATAGCGTTAATAGCGGTGTTTTTATACTTAGCTAACGCTTTTATAATACCTAAGCAATTATTATGGCCACCACCAATAACAATGGGTTCAAGCCCCGCTTTAAATATTAAACTTAATATAGCTTCTACGCGTTGATCAAGTTGCTCACATAACTCACGCAACTGTGTTAAATGGGCAGGTTTTTGGTTGTCGAGTAGAGCGCTTTGCGCCATTAAATCAGCTGTGTGCACTTCGCCAAGTAACAGTACTTTTTGCGTGGCAATAAATTGATTATAAGGCTGGTTTAAAAAACGTTGTAAAAAAGCCGGCCATGCTTGCTCTGCACCCCCGGCTCCTAAGTTTGCTTTTGGGCCAATATCTTCACAAATACCCAGTAACACGTAGCGCATGCCAAATTGTGCGGCATCGCTAAGCGCTTGTTGTATATTTACGTCGGTATCGAGTAATGACATTGACTGCCATACTTTGGTTTCGTTAGCGCGACTAGTGCAAAACGACTTAACCGCGCTTTCATCGTAAACGTTTAAATAGTGCGCCACGTTATATTTCTACGATTTCCAGTTCTAGCTCTTCTGCAGATAATACAATGCCGGTGCTGTCGGCATAAATAAAGTCATCATCAAAAAACGATACGCCAGCAAAGTTAACCCCAATGCCGTCTTCGCCTGCGCCTTGGCTATCTGCTGCAACCGGAATAGAGGCAATAGCTTGAATGCCTAAATCAAGCTCTTCAATTTCGTCTACGTGGCGTACAGCCCCGTAAACAATAATACCTTGCCAGTTGTTTTCAAGTGCAAGTTCGGCCAGTTCAATATCGATAAGCGCACGACGAGTAGAGCCACCACCGTCAATAAGTAGCACTAGGTCTGTACCATCTTGAGAAAGTAATTCACGGATAAGTTCATTATTTTCAAAACATTTAACCGTTTTAATGCGGCCACCAAAGCTGTGTCGGCCACCAAAGTTGATGAACATAGGTTCAAGCACGTCAACCACATCGGCAAAGTGGTCACATAAGTCAGAAGTGCTGTAATCCATTATTTTATCCTCAAAAGATACATTAGTTTATGCTTCAGTATACCCTCCTTATATGCAATAACAACGACTTAATCGCAGTAAATTTAGGCAAAATAGGCGGCTAATAAATAATTTGTAATCATTGGCCTATACAATGTATAGGCCTTAAGTTATTGCTGGCATATAATCCGCAACTAAATAATTGCGCGGTTAATTAAGCTAAATAACGTCACTTTAAAAAGTGCTCAGCAGTGCAGGTGTTTTAGTGTTTTTCGGTATTTCTTTCTTTGTTAAAAGCTTAAGTTATTTAAGTGTAAGTAACAGAGTTGCTCATTAAATTTTTAAAGGTGTAACAATGATTGTTTTGCAAAACTTGACCATTAAGCGGCGTTTACAGCTAAATGCTTTAACTGTTGCTTTGGCCATGCTGGCTTTTTTATATGTAATTATCACAGGTTCACAAACCACGTTAAAGTTAACTAACATCACGCAACAGGCCGAGCAGTTAAACATTCATCAGTTGCAGTTAAGTGCACATGAAAAAACCTTTTTGTTTTATAAACAGCCACAAGCACTCTCATTATTTGAACAAGAATACGCACAATTAAATAAACAAATAATTCAATTACAATCGCAAATGCAAGATTCAGAGATTGATACACAGCAGATAACCCTCTATATGCGTTTAATAAAAAGCTTTTATAGTGATTTTAATGAGGTTGTGCGACTGCAAAAAAGTATTGGCTTACATCAAGACGATGGGCTTTATGGGCAACTGCGAAGTGCTGTACATGAAGTAGAAAGTTTGCTCAATCAACAAGATGAATACCAGCTATTGACCCTAATGCTACAGCTAAGACGTGCCGAAAAAGACTTTATGTTACGTTTGGATGAAAAATATTTAGCAAGTTTTCAAGATCATGTTGATACGTTACAGCAAAAAATAACGAGCTCATCACTAAGTCAAAACATTAAAAGTAATTTAAAAAACCTACTGTCTAATTATCAAAGTGCTTTTCAAACATTGGTAAAAACGCAGCTTGAATTAGGTGTTGATCTAGACTCTGGCGCACTTGGGCGCATGCAACAAAGTGTAGAGCAAAGTGATCAGTTGGTAATGCAGCTAGTAGCAGATACTAAATTGCAAGTTGAAGCCAGTATAGCTAAAGCACAGTCGGTCGCTATTATGGTGTTTATTATATCGGGTATTATAGTTTTAACCCTGGTTTACTTAACCAGTCGCTCTATCATTGTACCTGTAGAGCGTATTTACCAATCTATAAACAAGATTCGACGCAATAATGATTTAACAGTAACCATTGAGCAAATTGGCAATGACGAAATTACGATTATGTCGAAAGATTTTAATAGTTTAATTGGTGACTTTAATAACCTTATAAATGAGGTGAGTGGGGCTTTAAATGCGTTAAATATCGCGACTGAAAATTTATCAGAAAGTACCGCCGCAACCAGCTCGGGTATGCAAGATCAATTACATGAAGCCGATATGGTGGCCACTGCGGCGACCGAAATGCAGGCGACCATTCAAGATATTTCACATAATACCGAAGCTGCTGCTAAAAAAGCAGAATCAACTAATTTAAGTGCGCAACAAGGTCGTAGTGAGGTTGAGTCAACCGTCGCGCATATTAGAGGGTTGTCTGACTCTTTAGAGCATGCGTCAAGTGTCGTTTCTTTATTAGAAAAAGACGGTGAAACAATAGGCTCTGTGCTTGATGTTATTCGTGCGATTGCCGATCAAACTAACTTGTTAGCGTTAAACGCTGCTATTGAAGCCGCTAGAGCGGGTGAGCAAGGCAGAGGGTTTGCTGTGGTTGCAGATGAAGTGCGCTCATTGGCTCAACGAACACAAGAATCTACAAGTGAAATAGAAGGTATAATAAATACTCTACAACAGCGCACTCAAGAAGTGGTGAGTATTATGCATCAGTGCCGCTCACAAGGTGATGAAAGTGCATCGCAAGCAAATAGAGCTGGTGAGTTACTCGGAGCAATAACCGAAGATGTGCAAACGATTATGGAAATGAGCACCCAAATTGCTGTGGCAATTGATCAACAAAGCCAAGTAGCATCTGAAGTAAATAAAAATGTGGTGAGTATTCGTGATATTGCCAGAAACACCTCAGGGCACGCTGCTAACAATGCGCAAACAAGCGAAGAAGTATCAGCGCAAGCACGAGTGCTTTTTGCTGCAATTGACAAATTTAAGGTTTAAAACTTAGCAATAAAGTACCCGTATAGTTTAAGGAATAAACTTTATGGGTACGCTGTCTTTAGAGTTATTGTGTTCACTAACCCGCTTTAAATACTCATCCCATAGAGTTGCTTGCTGCGCCTGTAGTTTTGCAAAATATTGCCAGCTAAATAACCCGCTATTGTGGCCATCGTCAAAATCTAAACGCAGTGCGTAATGACCAACATGAGCAATGTTTTTAATACCAACGGATTGTTTATTGAATACTAATTTCATTGGCCCTGAGCCATGTCCTTGCACTTCTGCAGAAGGAGAGTGCACACGTAAAAATTCACAACTAAATACGGCTTGGCTGTCATCATCAAAGTAAACATCTAAATTTTTGCTAACGCTGTGGTAATGTACTTTTGTTACGTGTTTCATTTTTATCTCATTAAAAAGCCCCCAGTGCGGAGGCTTTTAGTATAACTGTTTATGCAGCTAATTTTAATTAAAGAATGTAGCGGCTTAAATCTTCATCTTCAACCAGCGCACCTAAGTGTTTTTCAACATAAGCGGCGTCAACTACCAGTGATGTTCCGGCTTGCTCTGAAGCGTCATATGAAATTTCTTCCATTAGTTTTTCCATTACCGTATGTAAGCGACGAGCACCGATGTTTTCGGTTTTTTCGTTAACTTGCCAAGCGGCTTTAGCAATGCGCTCAATTGCATCATCACTAAATTCAATAGTAACTTGCTCAGTTTTAAGCAGTTCACGCTGCTGCTCGGTAAGCGATGCATGCGGCTCTGTTAAAATACGTTTAAAGTCATCAGCAGTAAGTGCTTCAAGCTCTACACGAATAGGAAGGCGACCTTGTAGCTCAGGGATCATGTCTGATGGCTTAGCCATTTGAAATGCGCCCGAAGCAATAAATAGCATATGGTCAGTTTTAACCATGCCGTGCTTAGTGCTAACCGTACAACCTTCAATTAATGGTAGTAAGTCGCGCTGTACGCCTTCACGACTAACGTCTGGACCTGATGAGTCACCGCGTTTACAAATTTTGTCTATTTCATCAATAAATACAATACCATTTTGTTCAACTGCAAAAATAGCCTGCTCTTTTAGTTCTTCAGGATTAACTAGCTTAGCGGCTTCTTCTTCACTTAATAATTTAAAGGCTTCTTTAATTTTTAACTTACGCTTAGTGCGCTTATCGCCACCCATGTTTTGAAACATGCTTTGCAACTGGTTGGTCATATCTTCCATACCAGGGGGGGCCATAATTTCTACGTTTGGTTGTGCTTGAGCTAAATCAATTTCGATTTCTTTGTCATCTAATTGGCCTTCACGTAGCTTTTTACGAAACGTTTGACGAGTTGAAGAGCTGTCATCGCGTTGGCTTTCGCCATATTGATCTTTAGCTGGTGGTAAAAGCGCATCTAAAATACGCTCTTCGGCTGCTTCTTCAGCGCGATGCTTAAACTTTTTAGTTTGTTGCTCACGCGTCATTTTAATCGCAACATCGACTAAATCGCGGATGATGGTTTCAACTTCCTTACCAACATAGCCAATTTCGGTGAATTTAGTTGCTTCTACTTTAATAAATGGCGCGTTAGCAAGCTTAGCTAAACGGCGCGCAATTTCGGTTTTACCAACACCCGTTGGGCCAATCATTAAAATATTTTTAGGTGTTACTTCATTACGTAAATCATCACTTAGCTGCATCCGGCGCCAGCGGTTACGCAGTGCAATAGCAACGGCTTTTTTAGCTTTTGCTTGACCAATAATGTGCTGATCTAGCTCGTGAACAATTTCTCTTGGGGTCATAGCAGACATAGCGGTTCCTGTTACAATTCTTCGATAGTTTGAAAGTCGTTAGTGAATACGCAGATATTGCCTGCAATGGTTAGGCTTTTTTCTACTATTTCGCGAGCACTTAAATCGGTGTTTTCCAGTAAGGCAGTTGCTGCCGATTGGGCAAAGTTACCGCCACTGCCAATGGCAATTAAGTCATTTTCTGGCTGTACTACATCACCATTACCGGTAATGATTAAAGAGGCTGTTTCGTCGGCTACAGCAAGCAGTGCTTCGAGCTTGCGCAAAGCGCGATCGCTGCGCCAGTCTTTGGCCATTTCAACCGCGGCTTTAGTGAGGTTACCTTGGTGCATTTCTAGTTTGCTTTCAAAGCGTTCGAAAAGGGTGAAGGCATCAGCAGTACCGCCGGCAAAGCCAGCAATTACTTTGCCATTATAGAGGCGTCGAACTTTACGGGCATTGCCCTTCATTACTGTGTTACCAAGCGAAACTTGGCCGTCGCCGCCAATTACAACATTGTTGCCGCGGCGTACACTTACGATAGTAGTCATATTATTCCTCATCATCGAGCTGCAGGGGCAACTCGTAAAAAACGATTATGAAGAGGTTATATGGGTGAATGGTTTATTTTCAAGTCCAGCCCCAAATTCCGCAGCCGACTATTTTTACACGTTTAAGTTTATTTTTATCGCTCTCAGCTTGGCGCTTGGTTTTATAGGGGCCTAAGCGTACTTTATACCAAATGCCACTGCTGCCTGTGGTCTCTTTTATTTCAGAAATAAGCCCTGCAAAGGCTATTTTAGCTTTTAGCGATTCAGCCTGCGGGTAGGTTCTAAACGAACCGCATTGCATAACGTAAGGGCCTTTTTGTTCAAGTTCTTTTACTTCAACCTGAATTTCGTGGTTTCTAATTTCTTTAATAAACGCAGGCGTACGTGGTACAACAACTTCTACAGGAGTTGTAGGTACAGGGTTAGCTTGTTTTTCGACTAGCTCAGGATCGGCGTTATTTTTAATAAACCATAAGCCATAAGCAAAACCTGCCACCAATAAAGTAACAATTAAAACTAACAGTATTGGAAAGGGTTTTTTAGCGGGCGCTGATTTCGCTTTTTTGCGGTTTGCTGGTTTTTTGTTAATGTAATCGTGCTGTGCCATAGCTTTATTTTGGCCTTAACCTAAATCATGTCTATAGGGTCTACGTCTAGGCTCCAGCGTACTTTTTGTGCAAGTTTGCTAGTGCTTAGATAATCAACCATTTGCGCAAGATATTGGTGCAATACGCGGCGATCTTGCGCTTGAATGTGTAATTGAAAACGATACATACCTGCTACTTTTTCAAGAGGAGCAGGTATTGGACCAAGCAATTGTATACCAGTTACCCCGCTTACTGGAACCAAATCTGTCAAAAAATCGACGACTTGTTTTATATTGTGTCCTTGGGCGCGAACAATGGCCATATTTGTGATTGGTGGTAGGTCTGCATCTTCACGTTCACGCAGTGCAAAGCGAGCAAAATCCTGATAACCATTATTAACCAAATCTTGTAATAGTGGGTGCTCAGGAAAGTGTGTTTGCAATAACACTTGGCCTGCCTCACCTGAGCGCCCAGCACGCCCGGCCACTTGCGTAACAAGTTGGGCTAAATGCTCAGTTGCTCTAAAATCACAGGAGTATAAGCCGCTGTCTACGTCTAAAATAACCACTAAACTTACATCGGCAAAGTGATGCCCTTTAGCCAACATTTGCGTGCCCACTAAAATGCGCGCGCCGCCTAGGTTTATTTCATCCAGTGCTTTTTCAAGGCTGCCTTTACGACGAGTAGAGTCGCGGTCGATACGTGTAACAGGGGTTTGTGGAAATTCACTCGATAAAAACTCTTCTATTTGCTCAGTGCCTTTACCATTAGGAAAAATTTGCGTGCTACCGCAGTCGGGGCATTGGTGTGGAACATGATATTGATCGCCACAGTGATGGCAAATCATTTGCCCAATAGCTTTATGAAAAGTGGCACTGGTGCTGCAACGCTTGCATTCGCTTAACCAGCCACATTCATGGCAAATTAACGTGGGCGAAAATCCACGACGATTTAAAAACACCATCACTTGTTTGCCACGTTTTAAATGTTGGCGCATGGTAGCAAGGCTGGCATGGGCAATGCCTGCTTGGTCGGGCTGGCCTTTCATATCGAGTAATTTAAATTGGTTATCGGTAGCGGTTTGCGCGCGCTCAGTAAGGCTCAGTAGTTGGTATTTATTATTAATTGCTTTGTGCAGGGTTTCGAGTGCCGGTGTTGCACTGCCTAATATAAGCGGAATTTTATGCTGATATGCACGATACGCAGCTAAATCACGGGCATGGTAGCGCAGCGTGTCTTGCTGTTTAAAAGACGAGTCATGTTCTTCATCAACCACTATCATGCCGAGCTTTAAAAATGGCAGAAAAATACTCGAACGTGTGCCTATTACTATGGCGCAGCTGGCTTTTTCGCAAAAACGCCAGGTTTGTAAACGTTCATTATCGGTTAAAGCTGAATGCCAAAGCATAATGGGGGTGTCGGGAAAGCGGCGGCGAAAGCGGTTAACGGTTTGCGGGGTTAAGCCTATTTCGGGCACTAATACTAGTGCTTGTTCGCCGCGCTTTAGTACTTCTTCTAAACATTGTAAGTACACTTCTGTTTTGCCGCTACCGGTTACACCTTCTAATAAAAAGCTGCTAAAACCGCTGCTTTGATTAATTGTGGTGCAGGCAACCGCTTGCTCTTTGTTAAGTGTTGGTTTGCTACCCACTGTTGGGGCTACACTTTGCCAGTGGTTATCATGCTCAATTGACTGTGTTATGAGTGCCTTATCTATTAAGCTATCAATGGTTTTTTTACTAAAGCCCAAAGCTTTTAACTCGGTTAATGACGACTTGCCTGATTGCGATAGCTGCTTTAGTAAATTAAGTTGAGTCTTAGCTTTTAATGACGGCAGCAGCGCGCCTTTTTCCGTTAGGGCTACCATATTAATGCTGGTTTTATCAGGCGATTCGCCTTGGCGTAGTGCGCTTGGCAATGCAATATGAATGGTTTCACCCAGCGGGTAGCAATAATAACGGGCAGTAAAGCGCAGTAACTCTATGTGCTCTGCAGATAAAATTGGCGTATCGTCGATAATTTCAAAAATTGCCTTTATTTTGTTTTCAGGCACTTCGGTTGTTGTTTTAAGCGCTAAAACCACGGCTACTTTACGTTGATTACCAAAGGGTACTAACACCCGCATTCCGGGCTTTAATGGCGCAGAAGCTTCACCAAGCTGGCTATCTACTTTATAATCAAAGGTGCGCGGTAGTGGAACTTTTATAGCAACTTCAACAAAATACATAGTAACTCAACTGTTAAAAAAATAATGGGGGAGGGCGTGCTAATACTTGGCCCTAATGTACTAAAAATACAGCTAAAAACCTACTACCAAATAACCTTGTTTACTCAAAATGGTTATTTTTTTAGCAAAAATACTAATTAATGCTTGTGTGCTTGATGGTTGTTGGATAAAATCCGCCACCAATAAATTTGTTTTAACGACGTATGGTGCCAGACTCCGGGTTTGGAGAGCGATGCGGCCTTAACTAGAGGTTTCTATGAAAGAAGGTATTCACCCTAAGTACGAAGTAATTTCTGCAACTTGTTCATGTGGAAACGAATTCGAAACTAGCTCTACTCTGTGTAAAAATATTCACCTAGACGTTTGTTCTGCGTGTCACCCGTTTTACACTGGTAAGCAAAAGATTTTAGACACTGGCGGACGTGTTGATCGTTTCAACAAGCGTTTCGGTGCACTTGGTAGCAAAAAGTAATTATTGCTATTTAGTTAAAAAAAGCATCTTAGGATGCTTTTTTTATGCCTAAAAATCCTTTAACTTCCCCCTAACCTCGCTAGTTTTAAGTTTATTGCTTTTGCATAACTATTTCCTGTTCTTATTCTCGGTATGCATAAACCTTTGCAGACAAATGACCTAATATTCTCTATATTTTTAATAGCTTAATTTTAAACTCGGTTTCTAAAAGTAGCCAACATGAAGCTATGTGTTGTTAAAGCAGAATAAATAATCGCTTTTAGCTGATTTTATTCACATTTTAAAAACGCTGTTTTGTGAATAATACTTTTAACTAAAATAAGCTTGAAAAGTGCCTTTTAGCACAATTTATATTTATGAATAGTAGCGATGTTTTTATCGAAGTTGCTGAAAATTCGCTTAAAATTAACAGATCTAGCATATAACAGGATAGACCTGATATTGCTTGGAATTTAAAAATAATAAGGGTATCGTACTTTAAGGCATGTTAAGTGTCGCTTTACTCCCTCTCACTTTAACTTAAATTGCAGGATATAATCGCGTTATGTCGGACTTTCGTGAACAAGCACTACATTATCACTCTCACCCCGTTCCAGGTAAAATCAGCATTGAGCTAACCAAGCCTGCAGAAACGGCTCATGATCTCGCTTTAGCTTATAGCCCCGGTGTAGCTGAGCCGGTGCGTGAAATTGCTGCTGACCCTGTAAATGCCTATAAGTACACAGGTAAAGGTAATTTGGTTGCAGTGATCACCAATGGTACTGCTATTTTAGGTTTAGGAAATTTAGGGCCTTTAGCGTCAAAACCGGTAATGGAAGGCAAGGCGTTGTTGTTTAAACGTTTTGCAGGCATTGACTCAATTGATATTGAAGTAAAACACCGCACCACCGAAGACTTTATAAATACTGTGGCTAATATTGCTGATACTTTTGGCGGTATTAACCTTGAAGATATTAAAGCACCAGAGTGTTTTGAAATTGAAAAGGCGCTTATTGAACGCTGTAGTATTCCTGTTTTTCATGATGATCAGCACGGCACGGCTATTGTAACGGCTGCAGGCATGATAAATGCGCTGGAAGTGCAAGGCAAAGATATTGAAGATGCAGTTATTGTATGTTTAGGTGCCGGCGCTGCAGCGATTGCTTGTATGGAGTTATTAATTAAGTGTGGTGCACTGCGTGAACATATTTATATGCTTGATCGTAAAGGTGTTATTCACACTCGCCGTGATGATTTAAACGAGTACAAACAGTTATTTGCTAACAATACCGATAAGCGTACATTACAAGATGTAATTGAAGATGCTGACGTATTTGTTGGTGTGTCGGGCCCTAACTTATTATCGGCCGATGATTTAAAATTAATGGCGGCAAAGCCAGTCGTATTTGCTTGTTCGAACCCAGACCCTGAGATTGATCCGGCATTGGCACACGGCGCACGTAGCGATTTAATTATGGCAACAGGGCGCTCAGATTACCCTAACCAAGTTAATAACGTGTTGTGTTTTCCGTTTATTTTCCGTGGTGCACTTGATGTGCGTGCCAGTGAAATTAACGATGAAATGAAAATTGCAGCAGTTGAAGCTATTCGTAGTATTGCCAAAGAGCCGGTTCCACCAGAAGTACTAAAAGCTGCCGGTGTAGATAAGCTAGCGTTTGGTGCAGAGTATATTATTCCTAAGCCTATGGACCCGCGTTTATTGCCGCGTATTGCTAAAGCAGTTGCATTAGCAGCCATTGCTTCAGGCGTAGCGCAAATAGAGCTGCCAGCAAACTATATGGAATAAGCAGCATTATGTTGCTCGGTATTAAGTTACTTCAGTGTAATTTATAGCCATAAAAAAACCTCAGCATGGCTGAGGTTTTTTTGTTTAAAAGCCGCTGTTTAGTCTTCGTTTAAAACAGGAACTTCTAAGCCCATTTCTTGCATTATTTTTTTCACTTCTTCAGGCACTTTTTCGGCGTTATCTTTACGTAAATCATCATCGTTAGGTAACGGTTGCCCAGTAAACGCATGCAAAAATGCTTCACATAATAGCTCGCTATTAGTTGCATGGCGTAAGTTATTAATTTGCCTACGGGTGCGTTCATCGGTTAGTACTTTTAATACATTTAGCGGGATCGAAACGGTGATCTTTTTAACTTGCTCTGATTTTTTCCCGTGTTCTGCGTATGGGTGAATATACTCGCCATTCCATTTTGCCATAAGATGTATCGTTGCCTCAGATTATTAATTGCTCACCCTACTAAAAAATAGCGCGAATATGCGTGAAATTCTATCGATTTAAACAAATTAGTCAAATACTTGTTGCACAGATGGCTAGGTGTTTAAATGTTTTGACTTCTTAAGTTGAATGAATTACTGTTTTAGACGTCTAAACATCTAAATAAAGCAGGTAATAAATATGAGTGAAAAAAATAAAGCGACAATTGCAGTTCGCAGTGGTGTCGATGCTGATAAGCACCATGGCGCGGTTGTGCCTCCGCTGTATTTATCAACCACTTATTCGTTTGCCGACTTTGATACAAAACGTCAATATGACTATGGCCGCAGTGGTAATCCAAATCGTGATACTTTAGCCCAAGCACTCAGCGAACTCGAAGGTGGTGCTCGCGGCATTATTACTGCAACAGGAATGGCTGCCGTACATTTAGCCACTCAGCTGCTTAATAGTGACGATACGTTAGTGATCCCCCATGATTGTTATGGCGGCAGCTATCGCTTATTTACCTCATTACAAAAGCGCGGCCTATTAAAACTCGAAGTGTTAGATTTAACTAAACCAGAAAGTTTGCAGCAAATTTTAGTAATCAAACCTAAGTTAATTTGGATAGAAACCCCTAGTAACCCTATTTTACGTTTAACTGATATTAAAGCAGTAACCGATATTGCGAAACAATGCGGTGCTTTGGTAGCCGCAGATAACACTTTTTTATCGCCTGCATTACAAAACCCGATTAAATTTGGCGTTGATATTGTGGTGCACTCAACCACTAAGTACATAAATGGCCACTCAGACGTGGTTGGCGGTGCGGTTATTGCTGCAACTGACGAACTAGGTGAAGAACTGGCTTGGTGGGCAAATAATATTGGTATAACGGGGGCACCGTTTGATAGTTACTTAACTTTGCGTGGCTTGCGTACTTTAAATGTACGCTTACGACAGCATCAAGAAAATGCCTTAGCTATTGCTAAGTACCTTGAAAGCTCAAAATTTGTTAGCCAAGTATATTACCCGGGGCTAGAGTCGCATCCACAACATGAATTGGCTAAAGCACAGCAACTTGGTTTTGGTGGCATGGTTAGTTTTGACATTAAAGGCGATGTGAATGACGCAGCTGCATTTTTAACAAACCTTAAAACATTTAGCTTAGCTGAATCTTTAGGTGGCGTAGAGAGCTTAATATGCCACCCAGCAACAATGACGCATGCAGGAATGGAAGCCGAGGCTCGTTTAGCCGCTGGCGTTGGCGATACGCTTATTCGTGTGTCGGTAGGTATTGAAGATGTAGCAGATTTATTAGCAGACTTTGATCGGGTATTTAATTTAGTGCAACCAGGTCAGCACAATAACGCAGGTAAAGCAGGTGCTAGCGCAAGTAGTAATGTTAAATTGAGCGCTGCTCACCCGGCGTTGTGGTAATTAATATGACTAATAATATTCATAAGTTTGGTGGTTCGAGTTTAAGCTCAGCCGAGCGCTATAAAAGCGTTGCAAAAATAATTATAGGGCAAGCTCAGCCCGGTGATTGTGTAGTGGTATCGGCTGCAGGAAAAACCACAGATACATTAGTAAAACTGTGGCAAAGTTATCAGCAGCACGATACTCAAGCGCTCGCTGATATTGTATTGCAATTAAACAATCATCAAAGTGATTTAATAACGCAGCTACTGCAGGGCGATTTAAAGCGCAGCGCTTTAACCACTCTAAATGAAGAGCTAAGTTTAGTTGCTAAATTAGCGAGTACTGAGCAGTTGCAAGAAGCGGCGCTACTCGCCCATGGTGAGTTGTGGTCAGCTCGTTTGCTCGCTGCGTATTTACAGCAACTTAATGTTGCTGCATGCATGCAAGACGCAAGAGGCTTGTTTACGCTAAGTGATGGACAATTATTGCATAGCCAAAATACACAGCAGTGTAGTGAGCTTATTAGCCAGCACAAAATTAACGTGGTAACAGGGTTTATTGCGGCTAATACCCAAGGCGATACGGTCACTCTTGGTCGCAATGGTAGTGATTACAGTGCAACCTTATTGGCAAGTTATTGCAATGCTAAACAAGTATATATTTGGACCGATACACAAGGGATATTTAGTACCGACCCACGTAAAGTTAACAAGGCCATTAAATACGCTAAGGTATGTAGAGCGCAAGCTAACTTATTGGCAAGATTAGGTAACCCCGTTTTACACGCTAAAACATTATCGCCACTTAAAAATACCGATATAAAGCTTGCGGTGCGCAGTAGTTTTGACGTGCAAGCAAGCTCAACAAATGTAGTGAAAGAGGGCTGTGTAAAACAAAAACGCTTTATTACTACATTAGAAAATATAGATTTACTTAGTGTTGAAGGGCTAGTTGAGGGTGAGGTAACTCAGGTTAGCCAGCTTATTCAACATAGTTTGCATCATTTTAGTAGCGCGGGTGAAACTTACCTAATAGTACCGGCAGTAGCGACCCATCAAGTAGTTAGTTACTTTGCAGGAAGAGCCAATATTAGCGAGTCTAACCTACATGGTTGCGCGCTAGTTGCTCCTGAGCAAGATATAAACTTATTGAGTACTCAGGCACGCGAGTTGCTCAATTTGCATAATATTGAACCTCGCTTTGTGCATCAAGATAGTGGTTATGTATTGCTACTGACGGATCAGCTTATTGATAGTGATGTGCTTAATGTGCTGCACGATAAACTGATCACTAAAGGCCAAGAAATTGCCTTAATAGTGGCAGGGCTTGGTAACGTAGGGGATGTATTTGTTAGCCAACTATCGGCGCAGCTAGCACGTTTATCAACCGACTTTAATATTAAGTTAGTGGGATTAGCACGTTCGCAAAAACTGCTATTTAATCCCAGCGGCATAAATGTACAGCACTGGAAGAACCAATGGCAGTTAGAGGCTGTTGACTATAGCAGCCAAGATTTATTAACCGCTATTGGCCAGCTTGATTACGAGCATAAAGTGGTTATAGATATAACCGCCAGCGAGCAATTTAGTCAGTTATACCCAGATTTTGTTGCGCTTGATTGTCATTTAATTAGTGCTAATAAGTATGCTGGTACCGCGCCAACTCCTTGGTATAAAGCGTTGCAGCACAATATTGCGCAGCGCAATTTATATTGGCGCTATAACGCTAGTGTGGGTGCCGGTTTACCAATTAATTTTGCCCTTGCAGATTTACAAAACAGTGGCGATAAAATAACACGTATAGAAGGTGTTTTTTCGGGTACGTTATCGTGGTTATGTAGTATGTATAATGGCGCAACTGCATTTTCTGAGTTATTACTTGAAGCGCAACAAATGGGTTTTACTGAACCCGATCCGCGCGAAGATTTATCGGGGCGAGATATGCAGCGTAAGCTACTTATTTTAGCGCGAGAGTTAGGGGTTGAATTAGACCTTAACGACATTGCCTTAGCGCCGTTAATGCCCGATGAGCTAGCACTAGGTAGCTGGGATGACTTTTTAGCTAATAAACATAAGCTCGACACTTTTATTGAAGAGCATGCACGCAATGCAAAATTACAAAACGCGGTACTTCGTTATACAGGTTTACTGAGTATTGAGCACGATAGCGTAACGGCCAAAGTAGGGTTAGCGTATGTTACGCCCAATGACGCATTAGCAAACTTAACCCCGGGTGATAATATTTTTGTTATTAACAGCCAGTGGTACAGCAATAATGCCTTGATTATACAAGGCCCAGGTGCTGGTAAGGAAGTGACTGCAGCAGGCGTTCATTCTGACTTATATTGGCTGATAAAAAACTTAAAGTAATAATTAAATAAAACAAAAAACGGCAACCTAAGAAGGTTGCCGTTTTTTAGCGTAATTAACCATTTAGCTAATGAGAGATGTGCTTATGGTTAAAATAGCTCTTCTTCTGTTTTGGTGTTTTCTTCAAAAATATCGCTTGGCTGCGAAAGCACATAACTAGTTGGGGTAGTGCCTTTTTCAAAGTATTCAAAGCGGCTAGTATAATCATTTTTGTGGCTTAATAAGCCAGTCGCTAAATCAATACGAATAGAAACTAATCCTTCAGGTGGTTCAATTGGCGCTTCTGGTTGCCCATCAAGAGCTGCCCTCATAAATTCATTCCATGCCGGTTGAGCTGTTTTAGCGCCCGATTCAGCCCCTGTTATTTGACCACTATCAAGGTTGTTGTTATAAGCAGAACGACCTAGAGTATTGCCAGGGTTGTCAAAGCCAACCCATACTGAGGTGAGTACATTGCGGTTAAAACCACTAAACCAAGTGTCAACAGAATCGTTTGTGGTACCTGTTTTACCCGATAAATCACGACGCCCTAAACGCTGTGCTCGCCATGCAGTCCCCGTCCAGCCTGTTTTATTGCTCCAGCTTCCGCCGCCCCAAATTGCGCTGTTCATAGCGTCTGCAATTAAAAAAGCATTTTGTTTAGAAATAATACGTGGGGCACATTGCACTGTTTGCTGCGCTTTTTCACCTTGCTCAGTATTTTCTATCGTTAGGCTGCTGTTATTTTCGATAGCGAGGGGCTGCGTGTTCTCATCGCAGGCTAGGGCTGGGTTTGCTTTAAATAACACTGTACCAAAGGCATCTTGAATTTCAGATATAAAATACGGTTCTATTAAATGCCCGCCATTAGCAAACGCGCTCATACCACGAGCAAGTTCTAATGGAGAAATGGAAGCACTACCAAGCGCTAAGGATTCACTGCGGTTAATGTCTTTATTATCAAAACCAAATTTAAGTAAATGATCGGCAGTACGTTGCAAGCCTACACCACGTAGAAGACGAACCGAAATAACGTTTTTAGATTGCGCCAATGCGCGGCGAATACGAATTGGGCCATTATAAACTGCAGGGCTGTTTTTTGGGCGCCATGCAATACCTTGGCTTTTATCCCATTGATTAATTGGAGCGTCGTTTAAAATGGATGCTAAAGTGTAGCCTTTTTCCAGAGCTGCAGAGTAAATAAAGGGTTTAATGTTTGAGCCGACTTGGCGTTTAGCTTGCACTGCACGGTTGTACTGGCTTTGCTCAAAACTATAACCACCAACAATTGCTTTAATACGGCCATCTTGAGGGTCTAAAGACACAATGGCACTAGAGGCTTCAGGAATTTGACTCAATAAATAATTATTATCGTCGTTTTTACGTAGCCATATTTGTGCACCTGGTACTAATATTTCAGTTGCAGCTTTAGGAGCAAAACTTTGGCGGTAACGCGTAATATATTTACGTGCCCACTTTAAGTTATCCCATGTAAGTGTTGCCAGTTCACCATTTTTTAGTAAAACGTCGGCTGTTTTTTCGTTAACCGCCAATACCACTGCTGCTTGTAAGTCGCCAAGCTGTTTTACGTCTTTTAGCTGGTTAAGAATTTGTGCTTGGCTTAATGCTGGTTGTGTTTGCGCATCCCATAATAAACGCTCTGGACCTCTAAAACCGTGGCGCATATCGTAACTATGTAAGTTATTTACTAAAGCCGTTTGCGCAGCTTGTTGAACGTGGGATTCTACCGAGGTAAATATTTTAAAGCCAGAGTTGTACGCTTTATCAATACCGTATTTAGCAACCATTTCTGCACGCACCATTTCAGATATATAAGGTGCGTATAAATCTATTTCAGCGCCATGAAAAACGGCCGTTATAGGTTGATTAATAGTCTCTTCATATTCGCTTTGGGTTATATAACGTTCAGACAACATTCTACCAAGTACGACATTACGACGCGCTTTAGCACGCACTGGATTGCGAATAGGATTAAGCGCTGAAGGTGCTTTTGGCAGGCCGGCAATCATTGCCATTTGCGCAAGGGTTAAGTCTTTTAGTTCTTTACCGTAATAAACTTGCGCTGCTGCACCAATACCAAACGCCCTATTACCTAATTCAATTTTATTTAAATACAGCTCAAGAATTTCGTTTTTGCTTAATAAGTTTTCAATATGTATCGCGATAAAAATTTCTTTTACTTTACGAATGTAGGCTTTTTCGCGGGTTAAGAAAAAATTACGTGCTAGCTGCATAGTAATAGTACTAGCGCCTTGTTTTTTCTCTCCGGTAGATATAAGTACAAGCGCAGAGCGCACTATACCTATTGGGTCAATACCAAGGTGATCATAAAAGCGGCTGTCTTCGGTGGCTAAAAATGCATTAATGAGGGGTTGTGGTATTTGGTCTATTGTGACCGGAATTCGTCGTTTTTCACCAAATTGATTGATCAACAGACCATCTTTAGTGAATACTTGCATAGGAGTTTGTAATTGCACGTCTTTTAAAACTTGCACACTTGGGATATCAGGTTTAACGTAATAATAAAGGCTGAACAAAGTGATCAGTCCAAATAATGTGCAAATGATAAAAAATTGTAAAGTTCTTTTTAATAAAATCACTGATATTTCCCTAAATGGACTCCCAATTACAAGTTGAGGCTGCTAGTATATATTGATTAAAAAATGAATAGTATTTTTTCAGATAAGAATTATAACTTGTTTATTATTAAAACAAAGGCAAAGTTGCAAACATGCTAAGTCAACTATTTAAAAAGCCATCGCCGATGATGGTAGGCATTGATATAGGATCGCACTCTATCAAAGCTGTACTGTTAAGTGAAACAGACACTGGGCTTCGATTAGAAGCACTTGCAATTGAACCTATGCCAAAAGGCGCCATGAGTGAGCGTACTATTCAAGATATTGAAGCAATTGGTAATGTAATAACTAAATTAAAACGAAAATTACCTAAATCACTAAAAGAAGCTGCGGTGGCTGTTTCAGGCCAGACCGTGATCACCAAGGTGATTTTCATGGATGTCACCTTAAGTGACGCTGAATTAGAATCGCAAATTGAAATTGAAGCAGACAGCTTAATTCCTTATCCATTAGATGAAGTTAATCTTGATTTTGAAAAGCTATCAACCAATGCCGCCGATCCTAGTAAAATGAATGTATTGCTTTCGGCTGCGCGTACTGAAAGCGTTGAAGCACGTGTTGGCGCGTTAGAAGCGGCTAACTTAGTTGCTAAAGTGGTTGACGTAGAAAGCTACGCATTAAGCCGAGCAATGGATGTGTACTATCAACAGTTACCAAGTGATGCATTTAATAAGTGCGTTGCAATTGTCGATATTGGCGCGGTATTAACACTCGTAAGTGTAGTGCAAGCGGGTGATACAATTTATACCCGCGACCAAGTGTTTGGTGGCGATCAATACACTAATAGTATTGTTACTTATTATAATAAAGGCTTTGATGAAGCTGAAATTGGTAAAGCAACCGGCGACTTACCGCCAAATTATACCTTTGAAGTACTTGCACCTTTTCAAACAGCCTTGCTACAACAAGTGCGCCGCGCGGTGCAAATGTTTTTAACCACCACGGGCAAAGATCAGCTAGATTATATTGTATTAACCGGTGGTACAGCTATGATTAGCGGTTTTGAGCGCTTATTAGTCGAAGAGTTAGGTATACACACAATTGTAGCCGAGCCATTTGTAAATATGGAAATATCTCCTAGAGTTGACCGTAATGTATTACAGCGTCATCGCACGCAATTTGCTATTGCAACAGGACTCGCTTTGAGGAGCTTTTCATCATGCCACATATAAATTTACTGCCTTGGCGTGAACAACAGCGTGAAGACTCAAAAAAGAAGTTTATTACTTCATTAATTGCAGTTGTTGTTTTGTGTTTTTTGAGTATGTATTTATTGAGCTCATTTTATGGCGCTTTAAAAGAGGGTCAAAATCTAAAAAACAATTACCTTAGTGCAGAAATAAGTATGCTAGATAAAGAAATAAGAGACATTAGAGAGCTAGATAAGAAAAAAGAAAACCTGCAGCAGCGTATGCGCTTAATTGAAAACCTGCAAAGGAGTCGTAATTTAGGCACGCAAATTATGGATGAAGTCGCAAAAATAGTTCCTGCAGGGGTTTATTTAACTAAGCTAGAGCGACGCGGTAATCAAATTCATGTACTTGGAAAAAGCGAATCAAATAATCGCCTTTCAACCTTGCTACGCGAAGTGCAAAGTTCTTATTTATTAGAGCGCCCAGTAATGCAAGGTATTGTTGCTGGCGATAAATCGTCGCGTTTGTTGAGTGATTTTAATATGGAGTTTTATGTAAAACCATTCGATAAAATTGGCGAGGTACATGATGAACCTTGATTTTAAAGCATTTAAAGATATAGATTGGAATGAAATAGAACTTGATAATATAGGTGAATGGCCGGTTGTTGTTAGGGTTATTTGCGGTGCTTTTATTGCGGGTTTAGTGTTGTTTTTTAGCTATAGCTTATTAGTTTCAGATGAAATAGACAGTTATCACAACGCGGTAGCCACAGAGGTGGAGCTGCGCACTACTTATCGCACCAAATATGCGGTAGCCAGTAAACTAGATATTTATCGACTGCAAATGATTGAAATGGAAGATAAGTTTTCTCAGCTATTAAAACGCCTACCAACCTCTAATGAAACCCCAGGCTTATTAGATGACTTATCTTATGTGGGTACTACCAGTGGCTTAACCTTTTTAAAAATTGGTTGGTTGCCTGAAGTTGAAAAAGAATTTTATACCGAACTGCCAATAAAAATAGAAGTGGTAGGGACCTACCATGAATTTGGTCAGTTTGTAGGTAAAGTGGCTCAATTACCGCGAATTGTTAGTTTACATGACTTTTCTATTTTATCATCTGGAGAAAAGCAGTTAACATTTAGTGTGATTGCAAAAACTTATCGCTACGAAGAGGGGGCTAAATAATGAATAAACTCCCTTTAGTGGCTATTTTTACAACGTTATTGAGTGGCTGTAATAGTGACACTTCTGAACAAAAAGAATTTATTGATCAGGTAAAAGCAAGTACAACCCCCAGAGTGGAGAAAATACCAGAGCTCATTCAGTTTGAGTATTTTGAATACAATGCAGGTCAATTGCGCAGCCCATTTGTAGCTCCACAACCTGAAATTATACAAAATAAGTTAACGCAAATTAAAAATTGTTTGCACCCAGATCCAGATAGAGTTCGTGAGCCATTAGAAAAATATCCGCTAGATAACCTAGCGATGAAAGGCACGCTAGGTTCTAATAGCCAAACATGGGCACTTATTACTGCTGCTGATGCAACGCTGCATAGAGTAACCGTAGGGAGTTACTTGGGCACTTACGACGGAAAAGTAAAAAAAGTGAGTAGTGACTATATTGAGTTAATAGAATTAATCCCTGATGGATCTGGCTGTTGGAAAGAGCGTCAGACTAAATTAGAAATGTTAGAGGCGACAATTGATGGCGCAAATTAATAACAAAAAAGGTCATACAAATATGTATAAGGATGTAGGTTCGCTTCATCGTGTATTGTCAGCTTTATTAGTGATTTTTGCACTATTAATAGCTAAAACTGCGGTAGCTGAGCCGCTACTTTATGACGTGCGCTATAATCCATTATTAAAAGGCGAAACCGAACTACAGCTGGTATTTGATGAAGAATTAACCCAGCAACCAAGTATTCAAGTGTTCAATAGCCCAGCGCGTATAGAAATGCTGTTTACCAATGCACAGTTAGATCAAGGGTTAGCCGATGTTGCTGTTAATTTGGCTGGAATAAATAATGTAACCAGCGTAATGACAAGTAACGGTTTAAAAGTAACGGTACATCTTGAGCGTTTGAAAATTTATGAAACCCAGGTTAATAATAATCTGGTCTCGCTGCGTATCTCTGATAATCCATTAACCGAGCAAGCGCTAACGACTGATGATGCTGCAGATAGCATTGGCGGTAGTTACATTAATCGTATTCAATCTATTGATTTTCGCCGTGGTGAAAAGGGCGAAGCTAAAGTATTGGTATTTTTGCAAGATACTCAAGCCGCAATAGAAGTACATGAAAGTGGCGGTAAAATTATTGCAGAGTTTCATCACACTGATATTTTAGATGATTTATTATACGAATTAGATGTACTTGATTTTGGTACTATCGTAAGCAATATAGAAACCTTTAAAGAAGATAACCTGAGCCGAATTGTTATTGAGCCAAACGCAGCATTTACGTTTACTTATCAGCAAATAGATAATATTTTTACCTTAAATGTTGAGAAAGACGAAACCCAAAATGCTTACCTTGATGGTGGTAAAGAATATCAAGGTCGACCAATGACCCTGAACTTTCAAGACATTTCGGTACGTGCAGTCTTGCAAATTATAGCCGGATACAACGACTTTAACTTAGTAACCAGTGATTCTGTAACGGGCAATATAACGCTACGTTTAGATGGCGTGCCATGGGATCAAGCGCTTGATGTGGTACTCAGAATAAAAGGTCTTGATAAGCGTATGGATGGCTCTATTTTAATGGTAGCCCCATCAGAAGAGCTTGCAGCACGTGAAGCAAAAGACTTAAAAGCAAAGCAACAAGTAGAAGATTTAGAGCCTTTGTACAGCGAGTACATTCGCTTAAATTATGCAAAGGCCGAAGATTTTGCAGATTTACTAAAAACGGACACTAACAGCATTATAACCCCAAGAGGGAGTGTGTCGGTTGATCAGCGTACCAATACATTATTAATGAAAGATACGGCAAAAAGTATCGAAAGCGTACGCCGCATGGTCGAAACGCTAGATATACCCGTAAAGCAGGTTGTAATTGAAGCGCGCATGGTAACCGTACGCGACAACGTTACAGAAGATTTAGGGGTACGTTGGGGCTTTAGTGATCAGCAGGGAACCGATGGTATTTCAGGCACCCTAGAGGGGGCTGAAAACATCTCTAATGGTAATATTCCAAGCTTGTCTGATAGATTAAATGTAAACCTGCCGGTTGCCAATCCTTCAGCTAGCATAGGTATGCATATTGCTAAACTAGCTAATGGTACGTTAATTGATTTAGAGCTAACTGCGCTTGAAGAAGAAAATAAAGGTGAAATTATTGCTAGTCCGCGAATTACTGCGGCTAACCAGCAAAAGGCGAGGATTGAACAAGGTACCGAAATACCTTATGTTGAATCAGCCTCTAGTGGTGCGACAACAGTAAGCTTTAAAAAAGCAGTACTTAGCTTAGAAGTAACACCGCATATAACACCTGATAACAAAGTTATTTTGAATTTAATTATCACTCAAGATACCCGAGGTGATACAGTACAGACCGGAACAGGCCCTGCGGTTGCAATTGATACGCAACAAATTGAAACGCAGGTACTGGTAGAAAATGGCCAAACAGTTGTTTTGGGTGGTATTTTTCAACAGCAAATTATTAATTCGACCAAAAAAGTTCCTTTATTGGGCGACATTCCATACATTGGAAGACTGTTTAAAAGTACCAGTGAGTTTAACGAAAAGCGTGAACTACTGATTTTCGTCACTCCTAAGATACAAGTTGATTAGGGCGTGATTATATTTGAATATTGATTTTGCAGCACTCTACTTAGTTTACTAAGTAGAGAATATGCAGTGTGGTTACTTCCCAAAATATGCGATAGCAGCATAAAACCAACATGCGCTGCCCTTCGGGTGCACTCTAGTGTTATTTTGCGCTTTACTGTGTGAGTTTTACATAACATTACGTAGTAAAGTTATCAGTAATTTGATAAATATAACTTTGGGTTGCACAAATTTTAACCATGAAAAATAAATACTCCCTAAAATAAGCTAATGTTTTGTTAACTAATGGATGATTATTTAGATTAATTGCTCGTTATATGGCTTTTTATGCTAATTGACTTGAAATACCCAACCGATTACTGAGATAATCCTCTCCTTAATTTTGGGGCCAGGTCGTTAGGCGGGGTTTTATTTCAAATTTTAGAGTTCGTTTGTACTAAAAGATATGGCTGAGAAACGTAATATATTTCTAGTTGGCCCCATGGGGGCTGGCAAAAGTACGATTGGTCGTCACATCGCTGACCAATTACACCTTGAATTTGTTGATTCTGATCAAGAAATCGAACGCCGTACCGGTGCAGATATTGCCTGGGTGTTTGATCTTGAAGGTGAAGAAGGCTTTAGACTTCGTGAAGAATCTGTTATTGGCGATCTAACCGAAATGCAGGGTATTGTACTTGCAACCGGTGGTGGTTCAGTAATGAGTAAAGAAGTTAGAAACAAGCTTTCGGCTCGCGGTATTGTAGTATACCTAGAGACACCGATTGAAAAACAAGTTGCACGCACACAACGCGACAAGCGTCGCCCATTACTGCAAACAGAAGAAGCACCTCGTGATGTATTAGAACGTTTAGCAGAAGAACGCGAACCGTTATATAAAGAAGTGGCTGATTTTGTTGTACGCACTGATGAGCAAAGCGCTAAAGTTGTTGCTAACCAAATCATCGAGAAATTGGATTTTTAATTACTAATATTAAAGGAAATAGCTAAGCATGCTTGAATTATCTGTTAATTTAGACGAGCGAAGTTACCCTATTTATATTGGTCAATCTACACTTCAAGATAATGGCCGCCTAGTTCATCACATTGGTGATTGTCGGCCTATCATCATTACTAACGACACTATTGCGCCTTTGTATTTACAGGGCTTATTAGCGCAGTTAGCAACATTGAATCCACTGCACTTTATTATTCCTGATGGCGAGCAATATAAATCGCTTACCTGGTTTGAAAAAATATCGGCATTCTTACTCGAAAATAACTGTGGTCGTGACACCTGCTTAATTGCATTAGGTGGCGGCGTTGTTGGTGATTTAACTGGTTTTGTTGCTGCATGTTATCAGCGTGGCATTCCCTTTATTCAAATGCCAACGACACTATTATCACAAGTTGATTCGTCGGTAGGTGGAAAAACAGCGGTAAATCATCCACTAGGTAAAAATATGATTGGGGCATTTTATCAGCCACAAGCTGTTTTTATCGACACACAATCATTACATACTTTACCTGCGCGCGAGTTTGCAGCCGGTATGGCTGAAGTGATTAAATACGGTTTGATTTACGATACTGAGCTATTTGCTTACTTAGAGCAAAATGTTGAGCGTTTACAGCAATTAGATGAAGCCTGTTTACAGCATATAATTTATAGGTGCTGTGAAATTAAAGCGCTAATTGTAGCTCAAGACGAAAAAGAGCAAGGCCTAAGAGCACTATTAAACTTAGGTCATACCTTTGCGCACGCAATTGAAGCGCAAATGGGGTACGGTGTTTGGCTACATGGCGAAGCAGTAGCAACAGGTATGGTACTTGCTGCAAAACTAGCATATACACGCCAAGATTTAACCGCTGAGGACGTTACTCGTATCTCTGGTTTAATTGCGCAATATAGCTTACCCACGCAGATCCCGCCGGTAATGACCAGCGAGCATTTTTTGCAGCATATGCGTAAAGACAAAAAGAATAAAAAGGGTACTATCCGCTTTATTCTGCCCACCCAATTTGGACAATGTGCATTAGTGGATGATGTTTCAGATGACCAAGTTCGAGCGTTAATCGAGCAATAATGCAGCCACAAATTTTACCAAGCCGTGCGGCATTGGTGGATAGAATCGCACTGCAATTTGAGTACGGACAAAACCTGATTGTTTTACTAGGCACCTCTGGCCTAGGTAAAAGCTACCTACTCGAAACTTTTATTACTGATAAATATAACGATTTTAATAAAGCATTTGTGCAAGTAACAGCGCAAATGACAGACATTCAATTAATGAGCGAGCTATTAGAGCAAAGCTTTAATGCACCTTTAATTGATCATAGCTTGAGCCTATCCGAAAACTTTTATCAATTATTACAACAGCAAGCTTGTGGCCCTTGTTTATGGGTGCTAGATAACGCCAGGCACTTATCAGAAGAATTACAGGTAGAGTTAGAACTACTGGCTAAAAACTCCCCCAGTACGCTTTATATTATGCTTGCTGCGCAGTCAAAACTGGCCTTTGCAGCGGCAATAAACATTCACTTAGAGCCATTAAACCAAAGTGAAAGTAAGCAGTTAATGCGTTGGTATTTTAGCGACCTGCCTTATGATGAAGACCCAGTTTACCAAGCTTTTATAGCCGCGGCACAGGGTAATCCCAATTTATTACTGAGCTGGCAAGCAACAGAACACATAGCGGATGTTGTTGTAAAAGATAAAGTATCTTGGCGTTTGCATTTATTAATTTTGATGTTAATTATTCTGTTTTTAATAATTGGCTTGTTATATAAATCAGACATGACCCAATGGTGGCAACAATATTATCAGCAAGCTGAGCCTGAAGTGCTCACAACGGCAATTTCGGTTAAGCAAATACAGCAGCCATTAGCGATAGCTAGCGACAATAGCGCTATTGCAGCGTCACCTAACTTACCTGCAAGCACAGTTGAGCTACAAACACCGCATAATAATGTGCCTGCAATTATGCAAAGTCTGACTGCGAAGCAAACAACTCCCAGCTCTAAAAATACACCATCGGTAGAGCCAAAGATATTAGCAACGCAGCCACACAGTAATATTTCAGCTCAGGTTGAGAGCAAAATACTCACAGGTAATGCATGGTACTTACAACAGCCCGACACAAATACAGTTATTCAATTATTAGCGATTACTCAGCAACAAGTCAGTGCTGAATTTATTAGCCAGCATAAACTACAAAAAGTAGCGCATACCTATCAAACTAAAAGAAATAATAAAACTTGGTGGGTGGTAACTGTAGGTAGTTTTACTAATATGGATGCTGCAAAGTTAGCTATGAGCGCTTTGCCTGCAGAGGCTAAAATAAATAAGCCTTTCTATAAAAAAATAAGCAAAATAAAACAAGAAATTGTATTAGTTGATCAGTAAACTAAGCAACTTTAGTGTAAAATCGCGCAACACCAGATTGAAGTAAAGAGCCAATGCAGCAAAAGAGTAGAGCCTTCCTTAAATGGGCTGGCGGAAAATACAGTCTAGTTGAAGATATTAACGCGCGACTAAAGCAAGCTAGCCAGCAGGCTGATACTTTGGTTGAACCTTTTGTTGGTGCCGGCTCAGTGTTTTTAAATAGCGATTTTAAACACTACATTCTTAATGATATTAATGCCGATTTAATTAATTTATACAAAGAACTTAAAAACTCGCCCGATGAGTTTATAAGTGATGCTAAAAAGCTGTTTGTGGATTTAAATAATCATCCCGACGCTTACTACGAATACCGCGTGCAATTTAATCAAAGTAGCGATATATACGAACGCGCAATGCTGTTTTTATATATGAATAGACATGGTTATAACGGGCTTTGTAGGTATAACTTAAAGGGTATTTTTAATGTACCTTTTGGTAAATACAAAAAGCCTTATTTTCCCGAAAAAGAAATGTACTTTTTTGCTAAAAAAGCGCAACAGGCTACGTTTACCTGCCTTGATTACGATGACATTTTTAAACTAGTACCTAAAAATGCAGTTATTTATTGTGATCCACCGTATGTGCCTTTAAGTAAAACAGCCTCGTTTACCTCGTATGCTAAGGGCGGTTTTAATTTAGATGATCAAGCAAATTTAGCAAATTTAGCCGAGCAAGCGGCGTTTGAAAATGACACTCCAGTGCTTATCTCTAACCATGATACGGTATGGACGCGTAAAATTTATAGCCAAGCAACATTAGATCAAATTCAGGTAAAGCGCACTATTAGCCCCAAAGGTGGATCGCGTAATAAAGTGAGCGAACTAATGGCTATGTACTTAGCACCGAAACAACAATCGCGTAAATCGAAATAATAAAAACAATAAAAAGCATAATAGCTATTATGATAATGCTAACTGGCGAGTGGTGTTTAAAATCTGCGTGGCGTTTATGGTTAGATTGCACCCCAAAAAATGCAGCAAGTACACTTTGTAAGGCGCTAAAAAATTGTCGCATGTTTAAAATGATGGTTTTAAAGAGGGAAGCTTTTTAGAATCACCAGAGCTTGTAAGTAACTCTAATAAATCTAAATAATGAAACTGTGCACTGCGGCTATCGCCTGTTATCCATGAAGACCAAGACGATTCATCTACTATTTTAAGGCAAGCACTTACAGCTGTATCTGTAGAAGTTGTTTGTTTTTGCTGGCAATTGTTAATTGCCGTTAAATCTTGCTCAGAACTTGAGATAAAATTTAACGCTCCAACAAACAAAAATGCTGACGCCATTAATATCCCTGTTTTAAAAGCACGCATGATTTAAACCTAATAATTTGATCCTTTTTTAAGCATAACAAAAATTGCTTAAATAACAAACTTAAATTTTAGCATTAGCCTCTAAAGTCGAATAAAAATAAAGGCTTATCAATAATCTTTATTTTTATTAAGCCATTATATTTGTCGCGATTACTTGGGTAACATCATTAATTAAGTTACATTAACGCAATATATTATTCATTGTCGGATTAACTATGTTGAACCCAGAAAAAAAATACTTAATAGCCCCTTCTATTTTATCTGCTGATTTCGCTAAACTAGGTGAAGATGTTGATAGTGTACTTGCTGCGGGTGCCGATGTGGTTCACTTTGACGTGATGGATAATCACTATGTGCCTAACTTAACCATTGGCCCTATGGTGTGTAAAGCGCTTAGAAATTACGGTATTAAAGCGCCTATTGATGTGCATTTAATGGTTAAACCGGTTGATAGCCTTATTCCTCAGTTTGCCGAGGCAGGCGCTTCAATTATTACTTTTCATCCAGAAGCCAGTGAGCATATTGACCGCACATTACAATTAATAAAAGATCATGGCTGCCAAGCTGGTTTAGTGTTTAATCCAGGCACTAGCTTGAGCTTTCTTGATCATGTGATGGATAAAATTGATGTTATTTTAATAATGTCGGTTAATCCAGGGTTTGGTGGGCAAAGCTTTATTGCGCATACTTTAGAAAAACTACGCCAAGCAAAACAACGTATTGTAGAATCGGGTCGCAATATACGCTTAGAAGTTGATGGCGGAATAAAAGTCGATAACATTGCCGCTGCTGCAGAGGCGGGTGCTGATATGTTTGTAGCGGGTTCAGCCATTTTTAACCAGCCAAATTACCAAGAAGTTATCGATCAAATGCGTGAGCAATTAGGAAGTGTTAAATAATGAAGTACGACCTAGCCCTGTTTGATTTAGATGGCACCTTAGTAGATAGTGTATACGATTTATACATAGCACTTAATCTTACTTTGAGCGACTTAGCATTTCCGATTGTTAGCCAGCGCTTAGTAGAAAGCTGGGTTGGCAATGGTATAGAAGTATTAGTAAAACGCGCACTGAGTGGCGAAATGCAAATAAGTGAGCATTTAGATAAAGCACTTAGCGATAAAGCATTTACATTATTTTACCAACATTACGAACAGCAAGTAGGTGAATATAGCGTACTTTACCAACATGTTGAAACTGGGCTTGCTGCCCTACGTGGTATGCCCAAGGCATTGATCACTAATAAAGATCGTTTATTTACCGAAAAATTACTGGATAAGTTAGCCTTAACGAGTCATTTTGAGCTAATAATTTGTGGTGATGACATGGCTAAAAAGCCATCAGCAGAGCCGTTGTTATTTGCCTGTAATAAACTAAATGTTGAGCCCAGTAAAGCGATTATGATTGGCGACTCTAAAAGCGATATACTAGCTGCCAATGCAGCTAAAATTGACGTTATTGCACTGAGCTATGGTTATAATCAAGGTGAAAACCTTAAGGACTATAATCCACAGTACCTATGCGATAACTTCTTAGATATAATACCTGTTCTTACACAGCGCTAAGTGCTGTTAATTAAGCAAAATAAAGGAAAATCATGAGTAAACCAGTAGTTTTAAGTGGCGTGCAGCCAACCGGTGGTATGACAATAGGCAACTATGTTGGCGCTATTAACCAGTGGCTAAAGTTACAGGAAGACTATGATAGCTACTTTATGCTTGCAGATCTTCACGCAGTAACTGTGCGTCAAGACCCTGAATTACTTCGCTCGCGCGTTTTAGATGGTGTAGCGCTTTATACTGCTTGTGGTATTAACCCAGAAAAAGCCGCGTTATTTGTGCAATCGCAAGTACCAGAGCATGCACAACTTGCTTGGGTATTAAATTGTTATGCACAAATGGGCGAACTTAATCGTATGACCCAGTTTAAAGATAAGTCGGCAACGCACGCGCACAATATTAACGTGGGCTTATTTGCTTACCCAGTATTACAAGCGGCCGATATTTTATTATACCAAGCAGAGCAAGTGCCGGTAGGGGAAGATCAAAAGCAACACCTTGAACTAACCCGCGATATCGCAACACGTTTTAACAACCTGTATGGCGAGGTATTTAAAATACCTCAAGCGTATATTCCAGAGTTTGGTGCGCGAGTAATGAGCTTGCAGGATCCGCTGAAAAAAATGTCTAAGTCGGATGAAAATCTAAATGGTTTTATTATGATGTTAGATGAGCCAAAAAAGATTGAGAAAAAACTGAAAAAAGCAGTTACCGATTCAGACGAACAAGCGCGTATTTACTTTGACCGAGCTGAAAAGCCTGGAGTGTCAAATTTACTTACCTTGTTAAGTGTGGCAACTAAACGTTCAATTGAAGATTTAGTGCCAGAGTACGAAGACAAAATGTACGGCCATCTGAAAAAAGACACTGCAGATGCTGTAGTGGCAATGATTGAGCCAATTCAAGCGCGTTTTAAAGAGATCAGAGAAGATCAAACACTCCTTAATAACATCATGAAGCGTGGCGCAGAAAAAGCCAGCAGCCAAGCCGAAGGTACGTTAAAAGCTGTGTACGATGCACTTGGTTTTATTCCTCGCGGCTAAACCTTGCTAGTTAAAATGATCAATAAAAATGCCGCTTTATTTATAAAGCGGCATTTTTGTTTTATTAGTGTATTTGGCGGTTAATAAAAGAAGTTAACCACCAAATACACAAAAAAATGAATAGCTACCCAGCTAAGCTGCACTCGTTATTTAAGCAGTTCTTTTAAATAACGGCCAGTATGCGAGCGCTCACACTCGGCTACTTGCTCAGGTGTACCTGCAATGAGTATTTCACCACCGCCAGCTCCGCCTTCAGGGCCTAAATCGATAACCCAATCTGCGGTTTTAATAACATCGAGGTTATGCTCAATAACAACAATAGTATTACCGTGATCGCGCAAGCGATGAAGTACAACAAGCAGCTGTTCAATATCGGCAAAGTGTAAGCCTGTTGTTGGTTCATCAAGTATGTATAGCGTTTTACCGGTATCGCGTTTTGACAGCTCGCGGGCTAATTTAACTCGCTGTGCTTCACCGCCCGAAAGCGTTGTAGCTGCTTGGCCTAAACGAATGTACGATAAACCTACGTCCATCAGGGTTTTAAGTTTGCGTGCAATGGCCGGTATTTTATCAAAGTAGTCGTGGGCATCTTCCACTGTCATGTCGAGTACTTGATGAATATTTTTACCTTTATACAGTACTTCAAGGGTTTCGCGATTATAGCGTTTACCCTTACATACGTCGCACGGCACGTACACATCAGGTAAAAAGTGCATTTCTACCTTAATTACGCCATCGCCTTGGCAAGCTTCACAGCGTCCGCCTTTAACGTTAAAGCTAAAGCGACCTACTTTATAACCGCGAGAGCGCGACTCTTGCGTACCGGCAAATAATTCACGAATACCAGTAAAAATACCAGTATAAGTAGCCGGGTTAGAGCGTGGTGTGCGGCCAATGGGGCTCTGATCAATGTCGATCACTTTATCAAAATGCTCAAGCCCTGAAATTGATTTATACGCAGCAGCTTCGGCAGTTGTTGCGCCATTTAATTCAGTATGCGCAAGCTTAAATAAGGTGTCGTTTATGAGCGTAGACTTGCCCGAGCCAGACACACCTGTTACACAGGTCATTAAGCCAAATGGAATTTTTAAATCAACATTTTTTAAGTTGTTACCAGTAGCGCCAAATAACTCCAGCCATTTGTCATTAGTGGGGTGGCGTAATTTAGGTATTTCTATTCTACGTACACCGGATAAAAACTGCCCAGTAACCGATTCTTTACAGGCTAAAATATCGTCGCGAGTACCTTGGGCAATTATATGCCCGCCATGCACACCAGCACCTGGGCCAATATCAATAATGTGATCGGCTGCGCGAATGGCATCTTCGTCGTGCTCAACCACAATGACCGTGTTACCTAAATCGCGTAAATGCACCAATGTTTTTAATAATCGGTCGTTATCGCGCTGATGCAAACCAATTGATGGCTCATCCAGTACATACATAACACCCACTAGGCCTGCGCCAATTTGGCTTGCAAGGCGAATACGTTGTGCTTCACCGCCCGAAAGCGTATCGGCACTTCTATCGAGTGAGAGGTAGTTTAAACCCACGTTAATTAAAAACGATAAACGGTCGCGAATTTCTTTTAATATTTTTTCAGCTATTTGGCCTCTTTGTCCGGTTAGTTTTAACCCTTCAAAAAAGTCCATTGCTTCACCAATACTCATATGAGTAATAGTGGGTAAGTTAGTTTGGCCAATAAATACATGGCGCGACTCTTGGCGTAAACGCGAGCCATGACAGCTAGGGCAGGCCTGGCTGGTTTGATACTTTGCTAGTTCTTCACGTACCGAGTTTGATTCAGTTTCACGGTAGCGACGGTACATATTATTAAGTACCCCTTCAAACTCGTGATTACGGGTAATTAAATCGCCGCGGTCGTTACGGTAGCTAAAGGCTATTTTAGTAGTGTCTGAGCCTTCTAAAATGATTTTTTGCGAGGTTTTATCTAAATCCTGATATGGCACATCTAAATCAAAATTATAATGCTGCGCAACGGCTTGTAGCATTTGGTAATAATAAAAACTGCGTTTATCCCAGCCTTTAATTGCGCCACCGGCCAAGCTTAGTTCAGGGTTTTGTACTACGCGGTTTGGATCAAAATATTGGCGTACGCCTAGGCCGTCACAGCTTTGGCATGCTCCGGCTGGATTATTAAACGAAAACAATCTTGGCTCTAACTCGGTCATGGCATAGCCACAAGTAGGGCAGGCAAAATTAGCCGAAAACAGCATTTCTTCTGCGCTGCTGTCATCCATATAAGCTATGTTAGCCACGCCACCCGACATTTCTAATGCAGCTTCAAATGACTCAGCTAAACGCTGTTGTTGGCCATCTTTTACTTTAAAGCGGTCTACAACTACTTCTATAGTATGTTTTTTATGTAGATCAAGTGGCGGTGGATCCGATAGGTCACATACTTCGCCATCAATACGGGCACGAATGTAGCCTTGGCTCGCCAATTGCTCAAGGAGCTTAACATGCTCACCTTTACGCTCTTTTATTACCGGTGCAAGCAACATGAGTTTACTGCCCTCAGGCAGAGCTAAAACAGTATCGACCATTTGGCTAATAGTTTGTGCGGCTAACGGTAGGTCGTGAGTTGGGCAACGCGGTTCGCCCACGCGGGCAAACATTAAACGTAAATAGTCATAAATTTCGGTAATCGTACCCACAGTCGAACGCGGGTTGTGCGATGTTGACTTTTGCTCAATAGAAATAGCCGGAGAAAGACCTTCAATATGATCTACATCGGGTTTTTCCATCAGTGATAAAAACTGCCTTGCATACGCAGAAAGTGATTCAACATAACGACGCTGCCCCTCTGCATACAAAGTATCAAATGCAAGCGAAGACTTACCCGAACCAGATAGGCCAGTAATAACAATTAACTTATCACGTGGGATGGTTAGGCTGATGTCTTTTAAATTGTGCGTGCGGGCGCCTCGGACTTCAATGTTTTCCATGCTATCTCGTCTATTACCAAAATTATTTGTCCAGTATCGCATAATACGTAACATTATTAATCTATGATCAATGAAAAATCCTTACTTATGACGATTAATTATTAGTAAGCTTATGGTAGAATCTCAGCCTAAATTTTCCACACAGTAAGATCACGCAAATAATGACCGCATCTTCACTTAATTCACGAGAAAAACGCGCTGCCATATCGCTAGCTAGTGTGTTTGCATTTAGAATGCTCGGCTTATTTATGCTGATGCCTGTATTAGCTATTTATGGCCAATCATTGGAGGGCTTTTCGCCTATCTGGATAGGCTTTGCTATTGGCGCGTATGGGTTAACCCAAGCGGTGTTGCAAATACCTATGGGCCGACTGTCTGATAAAATTGGCCGTAAAAAGGTTATTGTTGGCGGCTTACTAATGTTTGCGCTGGGTTCGGTAATAGCTGCATTAGCCGATTCAATTCAAATGGTTACAGTTGGGCGTGCGCTACAAGGCATGGGCGCTATAGCCAGTGCATTACTGGCATTTGCTTCCGATTTAAGCCGCGATGAACAACGCCCTAAAGTAATGGCCGTTATTGGTATGAGCATAGGCATGAGCTTTGCGTTTGCTATGTTACTTGGGCCAATCGTTGCTGCCTCGTGGGGTATTTCGGGGGTATTTTGGTTAACCGCAATATTAGCTATAATCGGCATATTTATAGTGACTATGCTAGTGCCTAATGCGGTTAATAAAGCCCCTAAAGGCGATACCCTCGCCAGCTTTAGCGATATTAAAAAATTAATTAAACACCCGCAGTTAGCGCGCTTAAATGCGGGTGTATTACTACTACATTTAACCCTCACTACTATTTTTGTAGTGTTACCGAGTCAGCTTATTAAAGATGGCTTAGTGGCCGATAATCACTGGCATTTATATATCCCAGTATTATTTTTAGCTTTTTTATTAATGGTGCCTATTATGATAATCGCCATTAAAAAAGAGAAAGAAAAGCAGGCATTTATTGGCTCCGTTATACTGTTAATGTTGAGCATGCTGGCTATGTCGGTATGGGTTAACAGTATTGTAGGTATTGCTGTTTGTATGCTGTTGTATTTTGTTGCATTTAACTTTTTAGAAGCCACCATGCCAGCGCTAGTATCGCGTATTGCACCAGCAAGCCAAAAAGGCTCTGCCATGGGAGGGTATTCTACTAGCCAGTTTTTAGGTGCCTTTTTAGGCGGTATGCTTGGCGGTTATGTAGCACAAACCACAACAACGCAAGCGGTGTTTGCGGCAGCGGCACTTGTTGGGTTAATATGGCTTATTATTGCGTGGAAAATGCAAGTCCCACCCAAAAGTAAAGTTATTAGCTTAATGACCAAATTAGATTCAGAAGAGCAGGCACAGTCGCTTGCTTCTCTGTTAGTTGCTTTACCTGGCGTAATAGAAGCAACTGTAGTGCGCGACGAAAGCCGCAGCTACTTAAAGATTAATGATAAAGAATTTGACCTAGACCAAGCACGTAAAGTAGCTGGTTTAATCTAACGTTTATAGGAGATAGTTCCATGGCACGCGGTGTGAACAAAGTAATTTTGGTTGGTAATTTAGGACAAGATCCTGAAGTACGTTATATGCCTAACGGCAACGGTGTAGCAAATATCACCTTAGCAACTTCAGATAGCTACAAAGACAAAAACACTGGCCAAATGGTTGATAAAACTGAGTGGCACCGTGTGGTATTTTTTGGCAAGTTAGCAGAAATTGTTGGTGAATATTGCCGTAAAGGTTCACAAATTTATGTTGAAGGTAAACTTCAAACACGTAAATGGACTGACCCACAAGGCCAAGAAAAATACACGACTGAAATTGTAGTTGACGGTTTTACCGGCCAAATGCAAATGTTAGGGAGCCGTGGTGGCGACCAGCAAGGTGGGCAACAAAGTGGTGGTTACCAAGGTAATCAATCACAAGGCGGACAGCAAAGTGGTGGTTATCAAAATAATCAATCACAAGGCGGCCAACAAAGTGGTGGTTACCAAAACAACCAAGGGCAGAATAACCAACAGCAAGGTGGTTATGCTCCACAACAGCAGTCTGCACCAGCAGCACAGCCACAGTCTGCTCCTGCACCACAGCAAAATAACCAATATCAGCAGCCACAAGGTGGTTTTACACCACAGCAAAGTAGTGCACCACAACAGCAAGGTGGCTTTGCTCCTAAACCGCAAAGTGCTCCACAAGGCGGCGCGTCTAACCCAATGGAACCAACCATTGATTTTGATGACGACATACCATTTTGAGGAATACATAAATATAGAGTGTCAATTTAGGCATTTAATATTATCTAAACCCAGCGTAACTGCTGGGTTTTTTTTTAGGACTTACTCTGCTTAGTTTAGATAAATGATGATAAATGTGTGCCAATATCAAGGCGGTTAACTTCATACAGCGAGCAACCGATATAGGCAAATTTAAAACTCCCAGCTTAAGAAATGTGATGAATAGTAAGCCGTGGATGCATAATGGCGTGTTTCCTTCTATTGCAGGTGTTTTAAATATTTATAATGCCGGCGGCTTTGTTTTTAATAAAGATCCTAACGATCCTTTGTCACTACAAACATCTAAAATACTGCAGCCTTTATCGTTAACGAGCAAAGAAAAAAAAGCTCTTGAGGCATTTTTACACTCTATTACTAGCGCCCCAGCAGCGGGTCCGCATAAAGCGTTTATAGTACAAGAGCTAAATGGGGCGTAACGCTTTAAGTTATTTAGAGAAGTTTATAAACATTATTTATTAGCTATAAATGCAATACTAAACTTTTACTATTACCTTGTGCTTATTGGGATCTTAGACAACACTTTAGCTAGTAATTTAACTAGCGAGTGCATTATGCAAAAGGGTAAGCTTAAGTTTATTAACCGCTTTAAGGCTCATCTTGTTGTGTTGCTAAATTTAATTATATTAGCGGCAACTCGCTGGGTTACTCATTTAGCAACTCTAGTAGCGCCATTGAAATCAAGGTGTAATGTAAAGCATAAAATAGAGGCAGAAACAGCGCCTATTAATACTTTAGATAATGATCGCCCTTTGAGTGAGAGTACGGCTGCAGCTTATAATATATTTGCCCTGATCGAGTGTCATTGTCATTTTGATCCCAGTACTGATCTAGAAGCTAGTTTTAAAATTCTACTTGCAAAAAACTTACCTGCGTTAAACTATATTTCAGTTAAATTATTAAGTGCGGGTAACTTAGCGGTAACCATAAAGCATATTCCAATCATTAAGTTAGAGCTGTACATTGAGCGCTTAAATTTTTGTGCACTAACAATATGTAAAAAGCATCAAAAACACTTAACGGCAAAAAATGTAAAAATAGGCCTGTGTAATTACAGAGCAAGTGCTAATCAAACACTGGTTTATCAACAAGCAAAGTCTGCGTTAACTTTATCGCAGCAAAGCCCATTACAGCATTGTCATCGCTTGGGAATAAGCCATAGCCGAGTAAATATATTTTCGAATAACCAAATAATAAAAAGCATTAAAAAAAATAAATTTGTAATTTATTTTCAGCCTTTATTTGAACTCGATAGTGGGCGTATTTTGCAACATGAAGTGTTGATTAGAGTACGCGGTGGCGCTAATGAGTTGCTGCTAGCTAATGCTGGCATTAATCAGCTAGATAATGATCAAGACGCATTTTTATTTGATCAAGCAATTATCATCAAAGTTAAAAAGCTATTACTAGCAGATACTTCAGCCGCAATTATTAGCATTAGCTTACATCCTAAAAATTGGTTTAACAAAGCGTTTTGGCAATGGCTAATAACGCAAGTAAGCGATTTTAAAATAGAGCATAAACTACAATTTGAAATAAATGCAGCAGACTTTTTTAAATATCAAATACGTTTACAAGGCGTATTAAAAATAATAACTAAGCTAAATTATCAGATTATTATTGATGGTATTAAAAGTAGCGACCATATTATTCAACTGGTTAATTATCCACAAGTTTTAGGAGTTAAATTAGCCTACGATTTAGTGCACTCAATAGAGGCAAGCACGCATCAACAAAGTTGTGTAAAAAACATTGTAAATGCTTGCCAGTTATTAAATATAGCGGTATTTGCTAGTGACGTAGAAACCAAACAAGAGCTACAAATGCTTACTATTTTAGGGGTAGATGCCGCGCAGGGGTTTTATTTTACGCAGTTGTTGCCTGATTTTACACAAACTGTATTTCATTAATTTTAAATAAGTCCTCTGTATTTTAAACCATCTAATCCTTGTAACCCACCCGTATGAACCGCAATAATTTTACTGCCTGGCGCAAAGTAGTCCTGCGCAATTAATTGCCACAAAGCATGCATCATTTTACCAGTATAAATAGGCTCTAATGGCAGTTGGTGCTCAGTTTTCATGTATTGGCAAAACTGCCAAAGTTCGGCAGAAAACTTACCATAACCACCACCATGAAAATCACATAATAATTGCCAATTAGTTTGTGAAGCGGCTTTAGGGCTAAGCGCTTTAATTTCATCGCGTAAATAGTCAGCTTGTTTTAGTACCGCAATTCCCAGTACCGTTGTATTAACTGAACTGCCTTCAATAAGCCCCGCTAAGGTGCCACCGCTTCCTGTGGGGCAAACTAAGTAGTCGTGCTTAGGTAAGCTCAGGGCAAGCTCTTTACAACCCTCAAGCGCCAGTTTATTTGTCCCACCTTCAGGTAAAATATAGGCATTAGGGAAACGCGATTGCAACTGCGTTAAATAATCGCTTTGGCTACGTTGTTTGTACTCTATACGTGTGATTGGGTGTAGCTGCATACCACATTGCTGTGCGAACAAAAGTGTAGGATTGTTAGGGTCTAGTTCTGGGCCGCGAATAATCCCGTGCGTTTTTATATTAAAAAACTTGCCAGCCGCCGCACACGCATGAATATGATTAGAAAAAGCACCACCAAAAGTGAGTAATTCAGTTTTTTTAAGCGCCTGCATCTGGGCTAAATTGTATTTAAGCTTTCGCCATTTATTTCCACTTATGAGGGGGTGGAGTAGATCATCGCGCTTAACGCCTAAAAATATATTTTTGCGCTTTAATAAATCACTATCTATTTGTTGTATTTGGTTGTTTTCATTTATTTTAAGTTTATTTAACATTGTTTATGATAATCACTTGGCAAAGTAATGAAAATGTACGGCAGTTAGTACATCGACTAATAATAATAGTAGCTATATGAAAAGAAAACTGTTTTCACTGTTTTCCTTGTTCAAGCGTAGTTTAGATAAAAATACAGTTGTGGGTGTAGCAACATATGCTAATACCGTTAATGCAGTCTGTTTAAAAAAATAGTATGGACACTGGAAAATACACAAATATCACAGTGTAGAGATCACTGAAAAACATGACTATACTGCTGCAATTACGCTATGTACGCAACAGGTTAGTAGTGATGTGTGCGCAGTGAACTTAGTTATTCCTCATTCTCTTTATCAAATTGTACAAATAGAAAAACCCGCACTAAGTGATGAAGAGATCATTCAATCGCTACCGTGGACAACGAAAGATCTAGTCGATATTGATCCTGAAAATATTGTTGCTGATTTTATTGATTATCCAATTACATTGCCGATGCAAAGTAAAAAAATGAACGTGTTTATTACCAGTAAGCTGCAGTTATTGCCGTTTATAGATAGTTTTAAGCAGGTAAAGCCTCTTTTACGGACTATGACATCAGAGGAAATGACTCTTGTAACTCTACTCGGCACGAGTAAAGACGCCCACATGCTCATTGTGCAGCATGCCAGCTTTGAGCCACGTATTTTAATTATTCGCGATGGGCAGCTATTACTTACTCGGCGTTTAAATGGCTTACTGGGTATGTCAGATAAAGATCAAAGCCAAGAGTTGGTAGAGGCATTTGGACTTGAAATTCAGCGTTCTATGGACTTTTTTGAGAGCCAGTTGAAGCAGCCACCTATTCGCAGTATTCAGCTACAGTGTGACGATTTGACGTCACTAACACTTAGAGCAGAGTTGGCTGAGTTTTTACAAGTTAAAGTGATTGATTTTAAACCAACCCTAGACCTAGCACAGCAATTAGAAACGCAATATTACTACGCATTGGGTGCGGCTTATCAATTAACTGAGCCGGAGTCTGTGATATGAAAACCCGGATTAACTTTTATCAAAAGTCCTTACGTGTAAGGCGTGATCCAGTATTACTGCAAAATATGCTAATGCTGTGGCGCGTTAATTATTGCACTTAATACTTGAATTCGAGTCGCGTCATGTGTCGGTTAAAAGCAAATGAAATAGAAAGGGCATTTCAATCTTGGATATCATCACTGATTGAAACTACAGGTGCAGATATCATCGCTATCGATGGCAAAACCGCACGGCGTTCATTTACCACAAAAGACAGAAAAAGTGCCTTACACACGGTCAGTGCATGGAGTTGCCAACACCAGTTAGTGCTTGGGCAGACGGCTGTTGATAATAAAACAAATGAAATCACCGCAATACCAGAATTACTCACCCTGCTCGATATTGAAAACAGTATCATTACGTTAGATGCGATGGGATGCCAACAAGAAATAGCAAAACAAATCATCCAACAAAAAGCAGATTATATTCTTGCACTTAAAGGTAATCATTCAGGCATGCAAAAGGAACTAGAAGCGTGGTGGCACAAGTGCGAGCGTGAAAGGTTAACTCAGCATAATTGTGATGAATATACCGAAATAAGCTCAGGACATGGGCGTGTTGAAACACGTACATGCCAGCAGTTACTTATAGATAAAAGCTGGTTAGGCAAGGATTATCGTTGGCCTGGCTTAACGAGTATTATTAAGGTCAGGGCTGAAGTTCATGATAAGTCGGCAGGGTCGGATACCACTGAAACACGCTGGTATATAAGTTCATTAGACTTAAATGCAGCGCAAGCACTCAATGCGGTACGCAGTCACTGGCAGGTTGAAAGCATGCATTGGATGCTTGATATGAACTTCAGAGAAGATGAATCGAGAATACGCAAACTTCAAGGGCCATTAATGTTTAATGTAATGCGAAAGATAGCCATGGCGCTTTTTAAACAAGATGCATCTAAGTCAGCAAGTATGGCGAGGAAAAAGAAAATGGCAGGGCTAGACGATGATTACCGCTCAACCCTGCTAGAGTCTGGGATTAAAATGCGCTAGCCGTGACAATTTGGCCACTTTCGAGGGAATGATCGGGTTATTTACTGGCGTGAAACACGTGAATAGTTGTAAACTTAGATAATAATTGAACAAAGCTTGTGTTTTGTGCTTCAAGTACATAGCATAAGGCTTTATTTTAGAAAAATAATAACGACCAAATAATTGCCGCTTTTTGGGACTGAATATATGCGAATTACTCCTTTATCTCTGTTAATTTCAGCTAGTTTGTTGGCTAGTAGTGCATTTGCACAAGACACAGCAACAGTAACTGGAATTGAATCTGAGATTAGTACAAAACAGATCGACTATGACAAATCTACAACAATACTTGATAAACATTTAAAAGAAGAAAGCCAACTGCAAACCCAGTTGCAACTTTTGCGTTCACGTTCAACCGAGTTAGATAAAGAAAAAAACCAAGCACTCGACGCGATGAATGAAATGTACCGTCGTTTAATTGATGATCCTAGCATTGATATAACCGCTGCTCAGGCGCGTTATCAAAAAGCTGTGGCCGATCACAAGCAAAATAAAGATGATATTTCTATGCAGTTGGCGGCAATTGCATCCCACCGTAAAGACATTGAGCAAATTCGTGTGGCTAAACACACGCTTTTAAACACTTTAGAGAGCTTAAAAGAGCAGTTAACTACCGCCAGAGTAGAGCGTTTACGTAACGAATTTACCCGCGAAGGCACGTTAGAGGTTAATCACACAATTAATTGTAAGCGTACCGAAACACTTGCAGCGTGTGAGCAACGCGGACAGCAAATGGGGTTACAAAAAGCGACTAAGCGTTTTGTTGACCAAATATTTGCTAACTTAACTGAAGAGCGTTTAGTTGAACCCAAACGTAATTTGGCCGGTGCTCAGGTACAAATTTTAAGTAGTCATGTGGTAAAAAGTGCATTTAGTGGCCAAGGCAATTATAACGTTAATTTAAGCGTTACTATGCGTGGTGAAGTTAACAGTAGCCGTTTATGTAACTTATTAAGCATTGATAACCGCTACTGCTCTGAATACGGCACGCCCATGGCGGCAACATATCAGCCTACTTACAGCACAACTTTTTCAGATAGTCAGTTAACATTCAGTAAGCACGCGGATAATGGCAACGTTTCGGCGGCTCGTTTAAACGAGCAACCAGTGCGTGATTATGCAGTAAAGCCTATGGTAACAAACAACTCGGTTATTGCTAATAACGATAAAAACCAAGCAGTAGAATTAACGCTACGCTCAAACGTATACGACGACGAAGTGTTTATTGATGGGGTTAGCTTTGGCTCAACCCGCTTAGTAACCCGCTTACCGCGAGGTGTGCACAATATTGAAGTGCGCAAGCTTGGTTATAAACCTTATCAGGTACGTGTTGATTTAAATAAAGCACAAACCGTGCATGCCAATTTAGTAAAAAAGTCAGAGTCGATTGCTGCACCGACATACACGCGTGAGCAACCAGAGCAAACAACTCGTAAAGTTAGCGACAACATTAGTGTATTAAACGCTAATGTAAAAACTTCGGTAGTTGTTATTCCGGCAGGTAAATTTAAAATGGGCGATATTAATGGCAATGGTTTAGCCAATGAGCGCCCAGTTATTGAAAAAGTAATTGCCAACTCTTTTGCTATGCAAAGCAAAGAAGTGACAGTAGGTGAGTATGAGCAGTTTGCTGCTAATACAGGCTACAAAACACAAGCTGAGCAAGGTAAAGGCTGCGCCTATTATTTAAATGGCGAACCCGTATGGGAAGCTAATTTAAATTGGCGTAATCCTGGGTTTGAGCAAACAAGTGATTTTCCGGCTGTTTGTTTAACTTATAGCGACGCTAAAGCGTATGCTGATTGGTTGTCAGGGCAAACAGGTCAACAGTTTCGTTTACCTAATGAGGTTGAGTGGGAATACGCTGCACGCGCAGGTAGTCAAACAGAATACCCTTGGGGTAACGATATTGGTAAAAATTTAGCGAATTGTGGCTGGTGTGGTAGTCAATGGTCAAACAAGAGTGCTGCACCGGTAGGATCATTTTCTCCTAATGCATTTGGTTTATACGATACCGTAGGCAATGTATGGGAATGGACTAACAAAAACTCGGGTGAGTCGGATGTTGCGGTTAGAGGCGGAGCGTGGAATTTTGCGCCTAGCCTTGCACGTGCCTCAACGCGATTAATATTAGCGCCCGACTTTAGAGCTAACTACATAGGTTTTCGCTTAGTTCGCGAACGATAAATAGGAAGCTTTGCTTCCTTTTTTAACTAAATTACAAAGGCAGCTGTGCTTAATATCGCTCATTATATTAGCGTATTAAAGTGAAAGCAGCTTAAATAAGAACGTATTTCAAAGGTCATCCAGCCTCATGTTTAAAAAACTCCGTGGTATTTTTTCAAACGATCTATCGATCGACTTGGGTACAGCCAATACCCTCATTTATGTAAAAGAAGAAGGCATAGTACTTAACGAACCATCAGTGGTTGCTATTCGTCAAGAGCGTGCTGGTGGGCCTAAAAGCGTTGCTTCAGTAGGTACTGAAGCAAAGCAGATGTTAGGCCGTACGCCTGGTAACATTAAAGCTATTCGACCAATGAAAGACGGCGTAATTGCCGATTTTTATGTTACCGAAAAAATGTTACAGCATTTTATTAAGCAAGTGCATAACAATAACTTTATGCGTCCAAGTCCACGTGTACTTATATGTGTGCCTTGTGGTGCAACCCAAGTAGAAAAACGTGCAATACGTGAATCTGCAATGGGAGCGGGTGCTCGCGAAGTGTATTTAATTGAAGAGCCAATGGCTGCGGCAATTGGTGCAGGTTTACCGGTATCAGAAGCCACAGGTTCTATGGTTGTTGATATTGGTGGCGGTACTACCGAAGTGGCTATTATTTCGTTAAACGGCGTAGTTTACTCCTCGTCGGTACGTATTGGTGGCGATAAGTTTGACGAGGCAATTATTAATTATGTGCGTCGTAACTTTGGTAGCCTGATAGGCGAAGCTACTGCTGAAAATATTAAGCATCAAATTGGTTCTGCTTTTAAAACCGATGAACCAATCGAAATTGAAGTGCGTGGCCGTAATTTAGCCGAAGGCGTACCGCGCTCATTTATATTAAACTCGCACGAAATTCTTGAAGCGCTACAAGAGCCATTAATGGGAATTGTTAGTGCTGTAATGGTTGCCCTTGAGCAATCACCGCCAGAGCTAGCGTCAGATATTTCAGCGCACGGTATGGTGTTAACCGGTGGTGGTGCATTACTAAAAGATTTAGATCGTTTATTAATGGAAGAGACTGGTATTCCAGTTGTGGTTGCTGATGATCCGCTTACATGTGTTGCCCGTGGTGGTGGTAAAGCGCTTGAAATGATAGACGTGCACGGCGGTGATGTATTTAGTTACGACTAATGAAATCAATGTTCGCACAAACCGTTTCCTTGCAACTGCGACTCTTTGTCGCAGTGCTTTTGAGTGTCATACTGATTATTGGCGATAAGTACACCGAAGGTGGAACAAACGTTAGTACTAGTTTAAATACACTGGTTAGCCCATTAATTTATGTGGCTAATTTACCCTACGAAGTATTTAGCTTTGGTGCAAAAAGCTTACATACCCGCGATCAATTACTTACCGAAAATGAAGCGCTGAAAAAAAAGCAAATGCTGCAAAGCGAGCAGCTACAGCAGTACCAGTTTTTGAGCAGAGAGAATCAAAAATTGCGCGCCTTATTAGGCTCATCGGCTAAACCGTCAAATCGTAAAATTATTGCGCAAGTACTGTCAGTTCATTCAAACCCGTATAGCCATCAAGTTGTTATAAACCGAGGAACCACCAATGGACTTAGCGAAAGCCAAGCCGTAATTGATGATATGGGTGTAGTAGGGCAGCTTACCAAAGTAGGCTCAACCACCTCACGCGTGTTATTAATGACCGACACTACCCACGCTACGCCGGTACGTATTTTACGTAACGATGTGCGTACAGTGGTTGAAGGCATAGGTAAAATTAATGTTGTTAAACTCTCTCATGTACCGCATAGCCTAGATGTACGTATTGGCGATGTATTAGTGACCTCAGGTCTTGGAGGCATCTTTCCGGAGGGCTACCCAGTTGCCGTAGTTACTGAAATAAATCGCGATGAAGGTCAGCCGTTTGCACAAGTTTATGCAGAACCCATAGCGCAGCTAGATCGTATTAGATTATTAGTAGTGCTGTGGCGAAATCAACAGGAGCAGGTTAGCGATGATTAATCGTTATTCGTTGTTAATTGCACTGAGCATTTTTTTTGCGTTAGTAATGGCTTTGATGCCGTTACCGTTTTCGTTTGAACCCTTTCGTCCTGACTGGGTGCTCTTGGTATTAATGTATTGGTCACTTGCTGTGCCACATCGTTTAAATATAGGCACCGCATGGATTGTAGGCTTATTAATAGATTTAGCTTCTGGTTCGCCGCTAGGGGTTAATTCACTTACTTATTCAATCTGTATTTTTGTTACCGCCAGTAATTTTCAAAAAATCCGTAACTTTTCGCTATGGCAACAAAGCTTATTAATTGGCTTATTTTTAACTCTCTATCACTTAATGCAGTTTTGGCTAAACCACTTTTTATTGGGTGTGTACTTTAGCCCGCAATACTTATGGCCTGTGCTTACAGGTATGTTGAGTTGGGTATGGGTGTTTTTATTACTGCGTAAATACCGTAGACATTTTAGGATCAGATAATGACCAACGCCGTATACTTGGCATCTGCCTCGCCTCGCCGTAAAGGGCTTTTAACGCAACTAGGAATCGAATTTACACAGTTTAGTGTTGATGCCGACGAGAGCCAACTCCCCAATGAACTACCTTATGATTATGTAGAGCGCTTAGCGCGTTTAAAGGCGCAGTCGGGTGTAGCACTTGGTTATACCGATCGCCCAGTGCTAGGCAGCGATACCGTAGTGGTTATTGACAATCAATCGCTAGGTAAGCCTTGTGATGAAAATGACTTTACCCATACATTAAAGCGCTTGTCGGGCAATACTCACCAGGTATTAACCGCGGTTGCTTTTGCAACAACAGATAAGGTGCTTAGCTGCGTAGTAAGTACTAATGTTACTTTTAAAACCCTCAGCGATGATGAAATACATACCTACTGGCAAAGTGGCGAGCCACAAGATAAAGCAGGAGGATATGGTATTCAAGGCTTAGGCGGTCGATTTGTTACTCATATTTCGGGTAGCTATTTTGCTGTAGTAGGCTTACCTTTATACGAGACCGAACAATTATTACAAACATTCTTAAGAGGCTAGCATGAGTATAGAATTACTAATTAATGTCACGCCAAGTGAAAGCCGTGTTGCCCTAATAGAAAACGGTGTTCTACAAGAAATACAATTAGAGCGAATTGGCAATTTAGGGATTGTTGGTAATATTTACTTAGGAAAAATTAGCCGTGTTTTACCCGGCATGCAAGCCGCCTTTGTTGATATAGGCCTTGAAAAAGCTGCATTCTTACACGCCTCAGATATTGTAAATAGCGCCTCTATTGTTGAAGGTGTTGACGATACCCCGATAAAAAAAGTACAAGATATTCGTGAGTTAGTTCGCCAAGGGCAATATATTATGGTGCAAGTGGTAAAGGATCCACTGGGCACTAAAGGCGCGCGTTTAACTACCGACATTACCATACCTTCTCGCTATTTAGTGTTTATGCCCGACGCCACCCACGTTGGCGTAAGCCAGCGTATAGAAACAGAAGAAGAGCGTGGCAGATTAAAGAAAATCGTTGCTGAATACAGCGATGAAAACGGCAGCTTTATTGTGCGAACCGCCGCAGAAGGCGCAAGCGAAGCCGAATTAAGGCACGATGCTGCATTTTTACAAAAATTGTGGCAAAAAGTGGTGTCACGCCGTAAAAAAACCAGTAAAGCCAGTATCTTACATGAAGACTTAACCCTTGCTTTTAGAACGCTACGTGACTATGTGGGCGAAGACATGGAACGCATTAGGGTTGACTCTAAACTAACCTACCAAGAGCTTAAATTATTTACCGAAGAGTTTGTGCCAATTTTGTCGCAAGTGCTTGAATATTATCCGGGTGAGCGCCCCATTTTTGATTTGTTTGATGTTGAAAACGAAATACAAAAAGCGCTGCATCGTAAAGTAACCCTTAAATCGGGTGGCTATTTAATTATCGATCAAACCGAAGCGATGACCACGGTTGATGTTAATACTGGTGCATTTGTTGGTCATCGTAATTTAGAAGAAACCATTTTTAATACCAATGTTGAAGCAACTTCTGCTATTGCGCGCCAGCTTAGGCTGCGTAATTTAGGCGGTATTATTATTATCGATTTTATCGATATGGTAAGTGAAGATCATAAACGCCGCGTAATGCATTCGCTCGAATCGGCATTAGCAAAAGATCGTGCTAAAGCTAATATTAATGGCTTGTCGGCATTAGGTTTAGTAGAAATGACCCGTAAGCGCACCCGCGAAAGCTTAGAACATATATTATGTGATGTTTGTCCTGCGTGTTCTGGTCGTGGTTCACAAAAAACAGTAGAAACAGTGTGCTACGAATTACTGCGCGAAATAGTGAGGGTTAATCGTGCTTACGATGCAGATAAGTTTGTGGTTTATGCCGCGCCAGCGGTATGTGAAGCATTACTAAACGATGAATATCATAACTTAGCCGAATTAGAACTATTTATTGGCAAACAGGTCAATATTCAAGTTGAGAGTTTATACAGCCAAGAGCAGTTTGATGTGGTAATGATGTAATGAAAGCAAAAGCGGTCTGTTTTTTTTGTTTTAGAAAGTTATGGCAAACGTGTGCCATAATTTTAGTGTTACTGGCCGTGACTGTTTCTATTTTAAAATATACCCTACCTTATGCAAACGACTATAAAGATAATATAGAAAACTACCTACATACCAAGTTTGATATTAGTTTATCAATCGGCTCTATTTCAGCAAGTTGGCAAGGTAGCGGGCCTGCTTTAGTGCTCGAAAACCTATCATTTAAAGACAACCAAACTGCACCTATTGCACTCACTATAGCTAAAACCAGTTTAGAGCTTAACTTGTGGGAAAGCTTAAAAACGCTGCAATTAAAGTCAAACTACTTTGTAATAAATGGCTTTCATACCAGTATTAAAGTAGCTAATTTATTTGCCAAAAATGAAGGCGAAGTGTCGTTTGAACAAAAAGAGTTAATAGAAGAGCTATTTTTGGGTGACACAGGCCACTTCGCAATAGAAAACTCCAGCATTAACTTTATTTTAGAAGACGGTACTGAGCGTAAGTTACTGTTAGAGAATATTGTTTGGCAAAATCAAAATAAGCAACATTTAGGTAGCGGTAGCTTAGCATTACCGGGTATTTCGGTGGGAAGTTTTGATGCGCGAATTGCACTCAAAGGCGATACTATTGAAAAAATGGCAGGCGACATGTATGTGCAAGCTAATGAGGTAGATGTATCTAACTGGTTAGCGCAATATATTAATACCGAAAAACAGCAACTGCACAGCAACATAAACTTACAAGCTTGGTTAGAGCTTAATCAAGGTTTAGTGAGTGATGTTAAAGTACAGTGGTTACCTAGTTTTGCACGTTGGGAGTTGGCTGGAGAGAAACAACAGCTGAGCCTAAGCGAAGGGGGATTTCATTTATTTCCTGAACAAAAAAGCTGGCGGTTGAAAAGCACGGGTTTAGCGTTTAATAGTAATGATAAAAGCTGGCCGAGTTTAGAGTTTGAGGCACTGCTGGGTAAGCAAAATAAAATTTGGTTACAGCAAGTTGATATAGCGCTACTTAGCGATTTAGCCGAGCTGACTAACTTTAATAACCTAACGCCATTTTTACAGCGCCAACCTAGTGGGCAAATAAAGCAAGCTTACTTAGACTATACCAATAGTGAGCAATGGCAGCTGTGGTTTGAAGCCGATAATATTGGCTGGCAAGAGCAGCACGCAATACCTGCCGCACAAGAACTGCGAGTTAGTGCTCTGGTTAATCAGCAATACGGGCGAATTACCCTGTTTGGTGAAAATAACAGCCTAATTACCGGTGATAGTTTTAGCCAAAATATAGATTATGAGCAATTAAATATAGAGCTCAATTTAGCCAAGCGCAGTAATGCTTGGCACATTAGTAGTGACAATATTTGGTTTAATAATGATGAAGTAACCTTTGCTGCAGAAATGCAGCTTAGCTTAGGCGACGAACCGCGTTTAGATTTATACGCCGAAGCATTTGCACCCGACGCGAGTATTGCTGGGCATTATTTTCCTTTAAAAGCGATGAGCCCTGAATTAGTTAGCTATTTAAATGGCGCTATAAAAGGCGGTGAAGTGTCAAAAGCACAAGTGCTTTTTGCAGGCCCGCTAACAGGCTTTCCATTTAGTGACGGCTCTGGGCAGTTTGATGTGTTAGCACAAATAGATAACGCCACTTATCAGTTTGATCCCGACTGGCCTGCAGTTACTAACGCCAGCGCCCAGTTACATTTTGCCAACGAGCGCATGGATATTTATAGCCAGCAAGGCAAGTTAGTAAATTTAGCTGTGGGTAGTAGTGTACGCGTTAGCATTAGCGATTTAATGCATGCCGATGAGCTAGTAGTTAAAATAGATAAGCAAGCCGAGCTTGAAAAAATGCACGACTTTTTTGCGGCCACGCCACTTGCCAGCCCGCTTGCTGAAATTTTTAAAATTGTGCAAGGTAAAGGCGAAGCTAGTGCAGATATAGAGCTGTTAATTGGTTCTAAATTTGCTAATGGTGCAAGTGTGAGCGGCAAAGTAAATTTAATAGACTTACCTGTTTATATTGCAACACCAGGCATTGAACTGGATAACTTAAACGGCGAGCTGCATTTTAAAAACAATGAAATAACCCTCACTAATGCCACTGCAACATGGTTGGGCATGCCACTCAATATTAACTATGACAGCAAAAGTATTGAGCAAGATTATCGCGCCAATATAAACATAAAAGCGCAGCTAGATGCCGAGACTCTTATTGCGAGCGGCCAAGGGTTATTAAAAAACTACCTTAGCGGGAAAAGTGCAGCCGATATTGGTTTAGTGCTTAACTTTACCGAACAAGGGTTTGATTATCGTGCGCAAGTAACCTCGTCATTAATTGGTTTAAGCAGTACTTTACCGGGTGACTATGCTAAAAGCAGCGAGCAAGCATGGCCACTCAATGCAGTTATTCAAGGCGATAATATATCTAACTTAATTACCGCTAATATAAAGCAGCTATTTTATTTTAACGCCATTTTAGATAACGCCAACACCCACTTTAATAATGCTCATTTTGTTATCGGTAAAAATGATTTAGGGCTTAATAAAAAAGATTTAGCGGTTAGTATTAATTTACCACAAACCGATTTGCTTCCGTGGCTAGAGTTAATTGAGCAAATTATAAATGTATCTAAGCAAGGCTCAGAGCAAGCATCAGCTAGTGTTATGCCACCACTGCATGAAGTACTTGCTAATATAGAAAAACTTAATATTAGTGACGTGCAATTTAATGACTTTGAAATGCGCTTAGCACCTACCCAAAACGATTTATACCTAAAGTTAAATGCTAAAGAATTGCGTGCAGGGGTGCTAATTCCTATCTCGCAAGCCAGCCAGCCGATTCGAATTAATAGCGATTATTTAAGGGTTAACTTTATTGAACCAACAAATGTTAAGCCAGTTGCAAGCACAGAAACAGCCGATGACGTAAGCTGGCTTACTCAGCTACCCGCAATAGAATTTGAATGTGGCGACTGTAAGGTGAGTCAGTATCAGTTAGGTAAAGTAAGCGCGTCTTTATTGGGTGATGGTGAGCGGCTTGTTATTTCTGAGTTAGTGGTTGATAAAAACGATCATATTTTACGCACCCATGGGCAGTGGCAAAATGGCCAAACGCAACTCAGCGGTGAGCTTAAAAGTGAGGATATAGGCGCATTATTTAATGAGTTTGACTTAACCACCGCAATTAAAGATTCAAACGCAACCATTAACTATAATCTTGCATGGCAAGCAGCCCCGTATAACCTTGATGTAGCAAGTCTTTCGGGCAATATTGATTGGCGTTTAGGCGAAGGACATTTAACCGAGGTTAGTGATGGTGGCGCGCGGGTGTTCTCGTTACTGAGCCTAGATTCACTAGTGCGTAAATTAAAACTCGATTTTAGAGATGTGTTTTCCAAAGGCTTTTTTTATAACAGCATGCAAGGCACAATGCAGCTTGATAAAGGCATTGCCTACACTCAAGATACTAAAATGGATGGCGTACCAGCCGACTTAACCATTAAAGGTTATGCTAATTTAAATACCCTAGAAATAGACTACGACCTAGCGGTTGCGCCGCAAGTAACCTCCAGCATACCTATAATAGTAGCTTGGATGGTTAACCCCGTTACCGGCCTTGCTGCGCTTGCTATAGATAAAGTGATTCACTCGGCGCGCGTTATTTCCGAAATAAACTTTAAAGTAACCGGTAAAATGAACGACCCGCAAGTACAAGAACTTGACCGTAAAAGTCGTGAAGTAACGCTACCACAAGCGGCGCAAAATCAGCCTCAAGCAGCAACAAAGCTTAAACTAAAAGACGCTGAGGTGAGCGTTACCCAATGAGAAATAGCCAATGAGTGCTACCTTATGAGTGAAGCAATTCCGACAATTATTGCTCTGCAAATGTGCTCAGGGGTTGATCCTGAGCAAAACATACAAACGCTAGTTAATCAGTTACAACAATTACCCACTACAAGGCCACTATTAGTGTGCTTGCCTGAAGCCTTTTTAGTGTTTAGTAAATCGGGTAACGATACCTTAAAAGTGGCTAAGCATGCAGAGCGTTATAAGCAGCAGTTAAGCGAGCTGTGCCAATTGCATAATATTTGGTTAAGCGCTGGTACTATGCCAGAACCTTATAACGACAATAAATATTACGCCGCGTCGCACTTATTTAATGCCCAAGGTGAGCTCGTTGCCAGCTACAATAAAATGCATTTATTTGATGTAACAGTTGATGATTCAACAGCCAGCTATCGAGAATCAGACTTTACTCAAGCAGGAAATGAAGTTGTTGTTGTCGACTCTCCCTTTGGTAAAATAGGCTTAACAGTATGTTATGATCTGCGTTTTAGTACTTTATATACTCAACTTGTACGCCAAGGTGCAGAAGTTATATTAGTCCCTAGCGCCTTTACGGTAGTGACCGGACAAGCCCATTGGCAACCTTTATTGGCGGCTCGTGCAATAGAAACACAATGTTATGTGATTGCTGCAGCGCAATATGGAGCACATGAAAATGGCCGCCAAACCTATGGCCACAGTATAGTTCTGTCTCCTTGGGGAGATACATTAAGTGAGTTGCCCACGGGCACAGGCTTTATAAGCGCCACGTTAGACTTAAAGCAATTACACAAAATTCGACGAGATATGCCAGTGCAATCTCATCAACGATTTAGAGAGCATTTATTATGAATACGGTTGAACAGCATTTATTACACGACAGCCAGCTAAATCGAGAAGAACTCGAAAAAACGCTCGCCTACATTCATCAACATAAGGTGGATTACGCTGATTTATACTTTCAATCAAGTCACCATGAATCATGGGTACTTGAAGACGGCTTAGTAAAAGAAGGTTCATACAATGTTGAACGAGGCGTAGGTGTACGCGCAGTAAGCGGCGAAAAAACCGGTTTTTCGTACTCAGATGCAATCACCCTTGAAGCACTTAATAAAGCCGCAACTGCAGCGCGTAGTATTGCCGAGGCCGGTGAAAATAAATCAATTCAAGTATTTAGCGATGTAACTGCAAAGCAGCAGTTTGCCCCGCATCAGCCAATTTCAAGTATGAGCGATACTGATAAAGTAAATTTGTTACGAGAGCTTGAAAACTATATTCGTGAACTAGCACCCGACGCAGAGCAAGTAATAAGTTCAATGTCGGCCGTGTACGAAGAAGTACTTATTGCCGCTAGCGACGGTACTTTTGCCACCGATATTCGCCCACTTATTCGTTTAAATTGTTCAGTACTACTTGAGAAAAATGGTCGTCGTGAACGCGGTGGAGCCGGTGGTGGTGCGCGTTTAGATTATGGTTATTTTAAAGAGTTAGTAGAGGGTAAACCACGTTGGATGGAGTTTGCAGAAGAGGCAGTACGCCAAGCAAAGGTGAACCTAGAAGCCATTGATGCACCAGCCGGAACCATGGAAGTGGTGCTAGGAAATGGCTGGCCAGGTGTATTATTACACGAAGCCGTAGGCCACGGTCTAGAGGGCGACTTTAACCGTAAAGGCGCCTCGGCGTTTAGCGGAAAAGTAGGGCAAAAAGTAGCGTCTGAGCTATGTACTGTGGTTGATGATGGCACTATGGCTGATCGTCGTGGCTCACTTAACGTAGACGATGAAGGCACACCTGCGGCCTATAACGTACTTATCGAAAACGGTATTTTAAAAGGCTACATGCAAGATAAAATGAACGCGCGCCTAATGGGCGTTAGCCCAACGGGTAACGCACGCCGTGAATCGTACGCACATTTACCTATGCCACGCATGACCAATACTTACATGTTAGGCGGTGAGCACAGCCAAGCAGATATTATCAGTAGTGTTAAAAAAGGCGTGTTTGCGCCTAATTTTGGTGGCGGACAAGTTGATATAACGTCGGGTAAATTTGTATTTAGCGCATCAGAAGCCTATTTAATCGAAAACGGTAAAATTACCCAACCAATTAAAGGCGCAACCTTAATAGGTAACGGCCCAGAAGTAATGCAGCAAATATCTATGGTAGGTAACGACCTTGCGCTTGATAAAGGCGTTGGCGTGTGCGGTAAAGACGGCCAAAGCGTCCCTGTTGGGGTGGGTCAACCTAGTTTGAAAATAGACAAGTTAACAGTAGGTGGAACAGCTTAAGTACTGCTATTTGATTTAATAAAAGATAAAAGCAGCGCAGTGTTTGGACATAAGCAAAGGATGTTGGCTTGCGATCACTAAGTGTGTGCTTTAAATAAGCTGGTATATAAACCTAAACATGGTTTGTATTTTGAGCTGAACCCTATTCACGGCTGCGCTTATCGTAGCCGTGTTTTTAATTACATGGTAGAATTTGCGCAATTTTTTGCAGCAAACAAAGTAGCACAGCAATGATCTTAGATGATATTCGCGTTGTTTTAGTTAACACATCACACTCAGGTAATATTGGCTCGGCGGCTCGCGCCATGAAAACCATGGGCTTATCAAAGCTTTATTTAGTCGACCCAGCGTGTGAAATCGACAGTCATGCCAGTGCATTAGCCGCTGGAGCAAGTGATGTTTTAGGTAATGCTGTGATTGTTGATACTGTTGCAGATGCAATTGCCGATTGCGCGTTAACTATTGGCACGAGTGCACGCTCTCGCACACTATCTTGGCCTATGGTTGAGCCACGTGAATGTGGTGAAAAGCTAGTAAGCGAAGCTGTGAATGGTCCGGTAGCTTTGGTGTTTGGTCGTGAAAATAGCGGCTTGAGCAACGATGAATTACAGCTTTGCAATTATCATGTATGTATTCCGGCAAATCCAGAGTACAGCTCGCTTAATTTAGCTATGGCAGTGCAAACATTATGCTACGAAACGCGAATGGCGTTTTTAAATCAGCAACCTAAAATAGCCGAAGAAGATGACACCGTTTACCCTAGCTCAAAACAAACTGAGTTATTTTACGGGCATCTTGAAGAGACACTGTTTAATACTGGGTTTATCATTAAGCAGCACCCAGGCATGGTTATGACCAAGTTACGTCGTATGTTTAATCGTGCTCGCCCTGAAGATGCTGAAATGAACATTTTACGTGGTATTTTAACCTCTATAAATAAGTCGATACCTAAATAATAATGGTTATAGCAATTAGTTATAACAAGCTACGATTAAATAACGCGCTAATACTTGACTAAATTACTCAGGTAATTACAATAGGACGTAATACTTGAGTAAAATACTCAGGTATTACGTGTTTAGCTAAGAACTGGTTTTAAGTTTTAATACTTGACTAATTTACTCTGGTAATTAAAATTTGCACTCTTTTGTGCGGAGGGCGTTATGAAGTTAACATCAAAAGGCAGGTATGCCGTTACAGCTATGCTGGATGTTGCACTGCACACAGGTGTAGGTCCTGTTGCCCTTGCTGATATTTCACAGCGACAAGAAATTTCTTTGTCTTACCTTGAACAGTTGTTTGCCCGTTTACGTAAAAACGGTTTGGTAAGCTCTGTTCGCGGCCCTGGCGGTGGTTATTTATTGGGGCGTAAAGCGGACGCTATTTCTGTTGGTGATGTGATAAATGCAGTAGATGAGTCAGTTGATGCAACACGTTGCCAAAAAAGTGATATAGGTTGCCAAAGTGGTATGCGCTGTTTAACTCACAATTTGTGGTCAGAATTAAGCGCACGAATAGAAGAATTTTTAGATAATATTACCCTTGCTGAATTGGTAGAGAAATCTGATGTGAAAGAAATCGCATTACGCCAAGATAACAGTGTTAATGATGCAATTAAGCAGTTGGAAAATATTCAAGTAAGCTGTCAACTTTAAGGTTGACCTGCAGCGGAGAGAGAAATGAAGTTACCGATTTATTTAGATTACGCAGCAACCACGCCTGTTGACGAACGTGTTGCCAAAGAAATGATGCAATGCCTGACAATGGACGGTAATTTTGGTAATCCTGCGTCACGTTCACATAGGTTTGGTTGGCAAGCTGAAGAAGTGGTTGATCAAGCACGTACCGATGTTGCTGATTTAATTAATGCAGACCCACGTGAAATTGTTTTCACTTCGGGTGCAACTGAATCAAATAACCTAGCAATAAAAGGCGCAGCACAGTTTTACAAAAAGAAAGGTAAGCATATTATTACCGCTAAAACTGAGCACAAAGCTGTAATCGACACGTGTCGTGAGCTTGAGCGTCAAGGTTTTGAAGTAACCTATATGGACGTTGAAGAAAACGGCCTACTTGATTTACAAAAACTTGCCGACACTATGCGTGACGACACCGTACTTGTAAGCATCATGCATGTTAATAACGAGCTAGGTGTAATTCAAGATATCGCTACTATTGGCGAAATGTGTCGCGAACGTAAAATTATGTTCCACGTAGATGCAGCGCAAAGCGCAGGTAAAGTATTAATTGACGTACAACAGCTTAAAGTTGATTTTATGTCATTCTCAGGCCACAAAGTATATGGTCCTAAAGGTGTTGGTGCACTTTACGTTCGTCGTAAACCGCGCGCTCGCCTAGAAGCACAAATGCACGGTGGCGGCCACGAACGTGGTATGCGCTCTGGCACACTTGCTACGCATCAGTTAGTGGGTATGGGTACAGCGTTTAGAGTTGCTAAGCAAGATTTCGAAAAAGACCATGCACATATAAGCGCCCTACGTAAGCGCTTAATTGACGGTATTATGAGTGATATGGAAGAAGTGTACTTTAACGGTACACAAGACCAATCAGTACCAGGCATTGTAAATATCAGCTTTAACTTTGTTGAAGGTGAGTCGTTACTAATGGCAGTAAAAGACATTGCAGTATCGTCAGGTTCAGCCTGTACGTCAGCAAGCTTAGAGCCTTCTTATGTTTTACGTGCACTTGGCCGTAACGACGAATTAGCACATAGCTCAATTCGTTTTAGTATTGGTCGTTTTACCACCGAAGAAGAGATTGATTACACCGTTGAATTAATGAAAAACTCTATCGGTCGCCTACGTGAAATGTCTCCACTTTGGGAGATGCATCAAGAAGGTATTGATTTAGATTCAGTTGAATGGGCTCACCACTAATAATAGTGCGAGTACATACCTAGCAGGTAGTGAGGATAGAATTATGGCTTACAGTGATAAAGTAATCGACCACGTAGAAAACCCACGTAACGTAGGTGTTTTAGACAAAAATGATCCGTCAGTGGCAACGGGTATGGTAGGCGCACCAGCATGTGGTGACGTAATGAAGTTACAAATTAAAGTATCTGCCGATGGTATTATCGAAGATGCAAAATTTAAAACGTATGGTTGTGGTAGTGCAATTGCTTCATCTTCACTGGTAACAGAGTGGGTTAAAGGCAAAACACTAGAGCAAGCAGCGACTATTAAAAATACTGATATAAGTGCAGAGCTAGAGTTACCACCAGTGAAAATTCACTGTTCAATTTTAGCCGAAGATGCAATTCAAGCAGCAATTGCAAATTATAAAAGTAAACAAGCGAAGTAAGAGAGTTCCATGGCAGTGACATTGACAGATGCGGCAGCAAACCGCGTACAATCATTTTTAGCAAATCGCGGTAAAGGTTTAGGCCTGCGCGTTGGCATTAAAACGACGGGCTGTTCAGGTCTTGCCTATGTACTTGAGTTTGTTGACGAGCTAAACGGCGACGACGAAACATTTGTAGCAAAAGGCGTTACCTTAATTGTTGATGCTAAAAGCTTAGTTTACATTGACGGCACGCAGCTCGATTACACTAAAGAAGGCTTGAATGAAGGGTTTAAATTTACTAACCCTAATCAAGCTGACGAGTGTGGTTGTGGCGAAAGCTTTACCGTTTAAATTTAAACGTGTTTTGAATACCTAAGTTACTTGGGTATAAAACAAGCCCTGCCAATAAACGTAGGGCTTTGTTATTTTTGAAATTAATTTCTGAATATTATTGGTTGAAGTTATGCGCTATTTTGAGTTATTTGCAATACCAGTTGACTACAATATTGATTTAGTAATAGTTAACAAGCACTACTTAGAGCTACAGCGTGCAGTGCACCCCGATCGCCATGCCAACGCCAGCAGTCGCGATAAATTAATGGCCGTGCAAAGCGCCGCAGAAATTAACGACGCACTACAAATATTAAAGCACCCAGTAAAGCGTGCCGAATATATGTTAAGTGAGTTGGGTGTCGATATTCGTGCTGAGCAACAAACCTTGCAAGATCCGGCATTTTTAATGCAGCAAATGGAACTTCGCGAAGAGTTAGAAGAGCTAACGTCAGCGAGCGATCCTGACACTGCAATCGCTAATTTTGAAAAGCAAATCAAGCAACTTAACGAACAATACAGTGCACAACTTGCACAGCAATTAGCAAGTAACGACGAGCAGCAATACCAAGCTGCTGCAGATAATGTTCGTAAACTAAAATTTGTTTATAAACTACGTGACGAACTAGAGCGTATTGAAGACAGTTTATTTGATGACTAATCACCTAACTTGCTAATTTATAAAGCAAGGTAAAGCGAGTTTAAAAAATATTATGGCATTATTGCAAATTGCTGAGCCGGGGCAGAGCGCGGCACCACATGAACATAAACTAGCCATAGGTATTGACCTAGGTACAACTAACTCATTGGTAGCCACGGTACAAAGTGGCGAAGCACGCACCTTAACAGATGACTTAGGTGAAGCAATGCTTCCTTCGGTAGTGCGTTATCAGGCGGGTGGGATCACTGTAGGCAGCGAAGCTGTAAAATCAGCAACGCAAGATCCCGTTAATACGCTAATTTCAGTTAAGCGCTTTTTAGGTAAAACCCAAGCAGAAATAGAACAAAGCTATGGGCAACTACCGTATCAATTTTGCCAGCACGATGGTGCACTTGCCATAGAAACAGCTGCTGGAAAAATCAGCCCAGTTAAAGCATCAAGCCATATTTTAGCTGCATTAAAAGCCCGTGCAGAACAAAGCTTTGGTAATCAAGAAATATTAGGTGCAGTTATTACTGTACCGGCATACTTTGATGACGCTCAGCGCCAAAGTACAAAAGATGCCGCTGAACTTGCAGGTATTAACGTACTGCGATTATTAAACGAGCCAACAGCAGCCGCTGTTGCTTATGGTTTAGACTCGGGTCAAGAAGGTATTATTGCTGTTTACGATTTAGGCGGTGGCACCTTCGATATATCAATTTTGCGCTTGCACCAAGGTGTATTTGAAGTATTAGCTACCGGTGGCGACTCAAGCCTAGGCGGCGATGACTTTGACTCACTGATTGTGGATTACTTAAAGCAGCAAACGGGTGTAACCACTTTATCTCCAGCGGTGCTGCGCTTATTTATTAATAAAGCTAAAGCCTGTAAAGAAGCATTAAGCCAATACTCAACTGTTAATGTTGGGCTTGAGTTTGATGATGAGAAACACATGGTTGAAGTGACCCGCGAAAAACTTGACGAGCTTGCGATACCACTCGTTAAAAAAACGCTTCGTTCTTGTCGCCGTGCTGTAAAAGATGCTGGTATTGAGAACGAAGAAGTGCTGCAAGTAATTATGGTGGGTGGCTCTACTCGCATGCCATTAGTTCGCAGCCAAGTTAGTGAGTTTTTTAATAAAGAAGCATTAACGTCAATTGATCCCGATCGCGTTGTAGCGTTAGGCGCTGCGTTGCAAGCAGACGTGTTAATAGGTAATAAACCTGATTCAGATATGTTGTTACTTGATGTATTACCACTATCGCTAGGTCTTGAAACTATGGGTGGCTTGGTGGAAAAAATTATTCCACGTAATACCACTATTCCAGTAGCACGTGCCCAAGAGTTTACTACTTTTAAAGATGGCCAAACAGCCATGTCGTTGCACGTACTACAAGGTGAGCGCGAATTGGTAGACGATTGTCGCTCTCTTGCTAAGTTTAGTTTAAAAGGTATTCCGCCAATGACTGCGGGTGCTGCACATATTCGGGTTACGTTTAAAGTAGACGCCGATGGTTTACTTAGCGTATCGGCAATGGAAAAATCGACAGGCGTACAAGCAGATATTCAAATTAAACCGTCATTTGGTTTATCAGACGACCAAGTCTCTAATATGCTAAAAGAGTCAATGAGCAACGCTAAAGGCGATATGCAAGCGCGTATGCTCAAAGAGCAGCAAGTAGAAGCACTACGTGTAATTGAAGCACTAGAGGCATCACTTGCGAGTGACAGTGGTTTACTTGACGAAGCGCAACTAGCATATTTACGAGCTGAAATTGCAGAGTTGGTAAAAGTGCGTGAGAATGCGCAGCAACCAAACGAGATTAAAACCGCGATTGAAAAAATGGATAACGCCAGCAGCGATTTTGCCGCACGCAGAATGGATGCATCAATTAAAAAAGTTCTTACTGGGCAGTCAGTAGACAATATTTAAGAGAGATTAGAATGCCACAAATTATTTTTCTTCCCCATCCAGAATTGTGTCCAGATGGCGCTGCAATTGAAGCACCTAGTGGTCAAACGGTTCTTGATGTTGCCCTTAAAAATGGCATTAGCATTGCTCACGCATGTGAAAAGTCATGTGCGTGTACCACGTGCCATTTAGTGATCCGCGAAGGCTTTGATTCGCTAGAAGAAAGCGACGAGTTAGAAGACGATATGCTTGATAAAGCATGGGGCTTAGAGCCAGAGTCGCGCTTAGGTTGCCAAGCAATTATTAGAGATGAAGACCTAGTGGTTGAAATACCTAAGTATAACGTTAATATAGTTAATGAAGAGCACTAGCTTTTAACGATTAATATAATAAAAGCCGCTGTTTAATACAGCGGCTTTTTTGTTTGCAAACCGTAGGCAAGAGTTTATCTCGCGCACACAAAGCGCGGCATAAAACCCCGACTTGTATCTACATAGTGTTACCCGTAGGCGGGAGTTTACCTCGCGCAGATTTATCTAAAAAGTTAGCCTTGGCTCTATGTCACGCATTAAAAGCTAACACCTTAAACGTAATTTGGAGGTTTATTTTGAGTAATCTTATTTTTTCTGACTCGTTTATTAATGGTGAATTTTATAAAACAGACACACACTTTAGTGTTGATGATCCTGCTACCGAAAAAAGCATTGTTGATGTAAGCGATATTGATGAGCAGGGTGTAAATAATGCAATAGTTGCTGCTCAAAGCGCATTTGTTAAATTAAAAGCAACCAATGCTACGCAGCGAAGCGAAACCTTGATGCGCTGGTATGAGCTAGTTATAAAACACAAGCAAACGCTTGCAGAGTTAATGACCAAAGAGCAAGGTAAACCACTTAAAGAAGCATTGGGCGAAATTGATTACGGCGCAGGCTTTATAAAATGGTTTGCCGAGGAAGCTAAGCGCAGCTATGGCGATGTTATACCTGCTACCGACAATAGCCATAGATTAACCAGCTTTAAGCAGGCTGTAGGAGTTGTTGCAGGGATCACGCCATGGAATTTTCCTGTTGCTATGATTACGCGTAAAGTTGCCCCCGCCTATGCAGCCGGTTGTAGTTTTATATTAAAACCTTCAGAGCACACCCCATTATGCGCTATTGCACTTGCTTATTTAGCCGATCAAGCAGGGTTTGAAAAAGGGGCATTTAACGTCTTAGTATCGCAAAATGCTAAAAAAGTAGGAAAAATACTAACCGACTCTGAGATAGTGCGTAAGTTTACTTTTACCGGATCAACGGGGGTAGGCAAGCAGTTATTAGCGCAATGCGCAGGTACTATTAAGCGCACTTCTATGGAGCTTGGAGGAAACGCACCTTTCATTATTTTTGATAATGCAGACCTCGATGCAGCTATTGAGGGGTTAATGGCTGCTAAGTTTAGAAATAGTGGGCAAGCTTGTGTTGCTGCAAACCGTATCTTTATTCAGCGTAATATTATTGATGCGGTACTAAATAAACTAACCCCTAAGGTGGCTGCTTTAAAAGTCGGTAATGGCTTTACAGCAGATGTTGATATCGGCCCGCTTATTTACCCTAAGGCAAAAGAAAAAGTACAGCAGCTAGTACAAGACGCACTAGATAAAGGGGCAGTATTGATTGGTGATAACAGTGATTTAGGTGGCAGCTTTCAAAACCCGTTGATTGTAAATAACGTCACTACCGACATGGATATTTACCATGAAGAAGTATTTGGCCCAGTATTAACAATTATTCCTTTTGATGATGAAAGCGAAGTACTTACCCTAGCAAACGACGTACCTTACGGCTTAGCCGCTTATTTTTACAGCCAAAATATTAAGCAGGTTTATCGCATTAGCGAAGGTCTTGAGTTTGGCATGATTGGTGTAAACGAAGGCGTTATTTCTAACCCTGTAGCGCCATTTGGTGGTGTTAAGCAATCGGGCCTTGGCCGTGAAGGGGGGCACCAAGGGTTAAATGAGTACCTAGAAGAAAAATACGTGTGTATTAAAATTTAAACCGTTTATATGCTCTTGGCGGCTTGCAGTAAAACAACTTCAAGGCGCTGTACAAATACATTGAGCAATTTATTTTAGGCAAAGAAAAGCGCGCTCTATCTCTAGGCGCGCTTGCGGAATCTTCTAATTTTCTGCATCCTGCAATTGAACTTAATCAACTCCAAATTCTTACAAATCCTTGTTATTACAATATTACTTTTTAGTTCTATGTAATGTAGGCGCTCCTGCCTGTATCCTTTATTTCCTCAACATCCTGTAAAACAACGTAAATCCTTTGTTGCTATCCTTTACGCATCATCCAGATGCTATCCTTTAAGACATTCCATTGTGCTGCTCTCCTAGAGCCTGTCCTAAAATCCGTTTTGTATTAGTAACCTAAATCATTGGTTGGTCGAGTAAGTTGTCCGTTTCCATTTACTCGTTAAGCATCACTGCTTGGTTGTTAAGTTAATTATAGGCGGTACGATATTTTAAAGAAGTATAGGTTGCTAATTAATTGCTATAGTCGTAATAGTTAAAATAATTTACTTTAATTAAAACAATTGGTTACTTTGTTTGTTATGGTTTTCCATGTTGTGTTTTCATCATTGGCTGTCACGTTTGTAGGATATGTCTTACGTTGGTTTTCTATTTTAGCGATTTTAACAGGATCAGATTATATAAAGTGTGCACTTTTGGGTAAGGCACGGTAGAATTATTGATAATAGTTATTATTCAGGTGGGAAATATGAAAAAAGTATTCGCAATTGTAGTTGGTTTGGCTGTGTCGGCACCCGTTTTTGCAACTGAGTCCGTTAATATTTATTCTTTTCGACAGCCTTTTTTAATAAAACCAATTTTAGATGACTTTACCAAACAAACTGGTATTAAAACAAATGTAGTGTTTGCTAATAAAGGCTTAATAGAGCGCGTTAAGCGCGAAGGTAAACACAGCAAAGCCGATTTAGTATTAACGTCTAATTTTAGCGCCTTAATCCAACTTGAAGATTTAGATTTAACGCAAACTATTAGTAGCGAAGCAATTAATAACAATGTGCCTGCGGCATTTCGTGATGGCGACGGCCAGTGGGTGGCACTTACTAAGCGAGTACGTAATGTTTACTCGTCAAAAGAGCGTGTGGGCGCGCTACCTGAGCTGACTTATGAAGATTTGGCAGATCCAAAATATAAAGGGCAAATATGTACTCGCTCTGGTAAACATCCGTATAATTTGGGTTTAGTTGCATCAATGATTGCACACCATGGTGAAGCAGATACCAAAGTATGGCTTGAGGGGGTTAAAGCAAATTTAGCGCGTAAACCACAAGGTAACGATAGAGCGCAAGTAAAAGCAGTAAAAGAAGGTTTGTGCGATCTTGCATTTGGCAATAGTTACTATTTAGGTAAAATGCTGCAAGATGAAACCCAAAAAGAATGGGCACAAGCGGTAAATATTAACTTTCCGAACCAAATCAATCGCGGCTCGCATATAAATGTGTCGGGTGCAGTTATTACAAAATACGCTAAAAACCCTGAAAATGCCTTGAAACTCCTAGAGTATATGACCGACAATAAAGCGCAAAACATGTACGCTTCAATTAATATGGAATATCCGGTTAAGCTAGGCGTAGAATTATCAAGTTTAGTTGCATCTTGGGGAAGCTTTAAAGAAGATAGCTTACCACTTGATGAAATTAGTAAATATCGTCCGTTAGCGTTAAGGCTAATTGATGAGGTGAAATTCGATCTTTAAATGACTTATAAATTTCAGCTGTCTAAATGGCAGCTTTTTGCATGGTCGACAGGATTATTACTGTCGACCCCATTGTTTTTTCTGCTATTTGAATCTCTACAAGGTAACTCAGAGGTGTTTTCGCATCTTTGGGATACAGTGCTGTGGGATTACATTTCTAATACCGTATTACTTATTTTAGGTGTGTGTGTACTAAGCTGTGCTATTGCCTTACCACTTGGCTGGCTAACCGCTTATTGCCAGTTCCCGGGTAAAAAACAGTTTGAATGGGCGTTAATGCTGCCACTGGCTATGCCTACCTATATTATTGCCTATGTTTATACCGACTTGCTTGATTACGCAGGCCCAGTACAAAATACTCTCAGAGACTGGTTTGGGTGGCAATCGCCGGATGATTACTGGTTTTTTGATATACGCACTTTGCCCGGCGCTATTGTAATGCTTGCACTGGTGCTTTATCCCTATTTATATTTAATTTTTAAAACAGCCTTGCGTGAGCAGTCTTTTAAGTTAGTACAGGCTAGCCAGTTAATGGGGCTGTCGTCGTGGCAGAGTTTTTTTAGGGTGAGCTTAGTGTTATCGCGCGGCGCAATTGTAGCTGCGCTAGCGCTAATTAGTATGGAAACCATGGCTGACTTTGCCACAGTAAGCTACTTTGCTGTAAGCACCTTAACCACTGCCGTATACGATACTTGGTTTGGTTATTACTCGTTAACCGCTGCAGCTAAAATATCGGGCGTGATGTTATTACTATTGTTTTTAGCCTTAATGACGGAGCGCTTTAGTCGCCGTAATCAAGCGGTGTTTGAGCGTCAGTCGGGTATAAATAGTGAAGCGCTTTATATATTAAAAGGCAAGTCGGCTTGGCTGGCAACGCTATTTTGCAGTGTGATTTTAATTGTTGCCTTTGTTATACCTATCACTGTGTTAATAAAGTACGCCATTGTTTATTTTGATCAAGCATGGAGTAGTGAGTTTTTTAGCTATGCGTGGCAAAGTTTAAAGGTAGCTATAGTAGTAAGCGTAGTAACGCTGTTACTTAGTGTATTAGTGGTGTTTTATCAACGTATAGCCAAGCAAAATTATCCACTTATTCCGGGGCGATTAGCTAGCACCGGCTACGCTTTACCAGGAACAGTACTGGCTATTGCGGTGCTATTACCGCTTACGCTGTTAGAAAATACTGTAAACCGTGTGCTTGAGCCATACGACTTAAATATAGGCTTGTTACTCACTGGCAGTGTATTTACCATTATTTTTGCTTATGTAGTGCGTTTTTACGCAGTAGCACATGGCGCGATTGAGTCGAGCTTTTTACGCATTAGCCCCTCTCTCGACATGGCTAGCCAATCTATGGGCAAAAGCCAAGGCCATACGTTACGTTTGGTGCATTTACCCCTACTTAGACGCGGGTTGCTTACTGCGGCTTTGCTGGTGTTTATTGAATGCATGAAAGAGCTACCTACGGCTTTGTTACTTAGGCCGTTTAATTTTGAAAGCTTAGCTACGCATGTGTTTCAGTATGTGAGTGATGAGCAATTAGAGCTGGCTTCTATATCGGCATTATTTATTGTGCTGGTTGGATTTATCCCTCTGTATTTTATTAACCGTTCTATGGAGCAACGTAGTTAAATGAGTAGTTTGATTTTACAAGGCGTGAGCTATCAATATAACGGTACTAAGGTTATTCACGAGCTAAATTTAACCATAGGTAAAAACGAAATAGTGTGTTTGTTAGGTGCCAGTGGTTGTGGTAAAACCACCACCTTAAAAGCAATTGCAGGGCTAATAGAAACGCAACAAGGAAGCGTGTTTATCGATGGTAAGCTGGTGAGTAACGCCAATACATTTATCTCGCCAGAGCATCGTAATATTGGCATGATGTTTCAAGATTATGCGTTATTCCCGCATTTAACCGTGGCACATAATATTGCTTTTGGCTTAAGTAAAATGAGTAAAGAGCAAAAGCAACAGCGCGTTGATGAAATGCTTAAGCTGGTGCATTTAGTTGGCTGCGCCGACAGGTATCCGCATCAGTTATCGGGTGGGCAACAACAGCGCGTGGCGATTGCGCGTGCACTTGCTTACAAACCAAGTTTACTATTACTTGATGAGCCGTTTTCGAATATAGACACTCAAGTACGCTTTGAATTAATTGCCGATATTCGCCGCATAATTAAAACTCAACAAGTGTCGGCAGTATTTGTTACCCACTCAAAGGAAGAGGCTTTTGCATTTGCAGACACGCTGGCTATTATGCACCAGGGTAAAATAGCTCAGCAGGGCACCCCAGAACAGCTTTTTGCTAAACCAAGCTCAAAGGAGGTTGCAGAGTTTCTGGGTCAGGGCATATACTTAAGCGCAGAAGTGTTAACAGCAACTGAATATAAAACCGCTTTTGGCCTAGTTGAGTCGGTTATTGCGCACCAGCACCAGGCTAATATAGGAAAAATATATGTGCGTCCTCATCAAATAGAGCTAATGAGCGACAATAAAAAAGATAGCCATAGTGAACGCGCCACCATATTAAGCAGTCGTTTTATTGGTTCGGCTTATGTTTACACTGTAGTTATTGCACAACAAGAAATAGAAGTTGCAGCGCAATATGGCCAGTCATTTGTTCAAAATGAGCAGGTTATAATAAAAATAAAACCCCACACGGTGAATTTTTTCGAATCATAAATTAATTTGTTATTCGCTGTGTTTATCTATTTATAAGCTAAGGAATAACAATGGCACAAGCGCAATCAGGGATTTGTGCTGAAGCAAACTTACACGGTTTGCATTTATTTTTTAATGTGTTTGATGGCCAAGATGAGTCATTACGTACAAAGCTCAAGCAAGTAAGCGCTATTGAGGAAGAGTTTAGCGATCAGTTTTCTGAATCTATGCTTTCTTGTATGGTGGCTATTGGTGCACAGTATTGGCCGCATATTTTGCCAGAGTATATCCCCAGTGAACTACAAAGCTTTCCTAATATAAATCATAATGAACACGCAATGAGCGTGCAGCCGTGTGATTTGTTTGTGCAAATACGTTCAGACCGCGAAGACGTCAATCATTTATTTGCACTGCAAATTTTAAAGTTATTTGCACCAGACGTAGAGCTGGTGGAACAAATTCGTAATTTTAGATTTTTAGATGGTCGCGATTTCAATGGTTTTATTTATGGTGGCAAAATGCCGCATGGCCGACAAAAGCGGGCAACGGCGTTAATAAATAAACCAGGTAGCTTTGAGGATCAAGGCAGTTATATTCATGTGCAACGTTATAAGCACGATCTAAGTGTATGGCAGCATCTATCGCTAGATGAGCAAGAGCAAATAATAGGTCGCACTCGCTTAGACAACACTCTTATAGCCCCAGCGCTTGAAACCAGCCATGCACAACGCAGTGAATTAAAAGATGAGCAAGGCCAGCCAATATTACTTAATCAAGGCATGCCTTATGGCGATGTTTACGAGCAAGGAATGCTGTCAATTACTTGCTCGGCCAGTGGAACCGCATTTGAACAGGTATTAAAAAGTCGTTTAGGTGAGGGGGAGTGCTATGATCATTGGCTTGATTTTACTCAAGCCGATATGGGGTCTGCGTTTTTTGCACCGTCAGTTGGGTTTTTAAAACAGTTATAACGCATGTTTTAAATACTAAACCGTATCAAATAAAATACGTACCCGCTCTAGGGTTAAGTCTATTTCAGATATTTTAGCTGGGGCAATAAAAATAGTGTCGTCGCCAGCTATAGTACCTAACACGCCATCGGCTTTACCTAATGAGTCAAGTAAACGCGCAATAAGCTGAGCCGCGCCTGGACTGGTACGGATAATAATCATCATTTCGTTATGCATTATATCAATAACAAGCTGGCGCAACGGGCTTTTTGCTGTGGGTACGCCCATTTCTGCTGGCAAGCAATACACCATTTCTTGTTTGGCATTGCGCGTTCGTACCGCGCCAAACTTACTAAGCATGCGCGACACTTTACTTTGGCTTATATTGTCAAAACCTTGCTCTTTTAACGAATCTACTATATCGCCTTGAGAACCAAAGTTTTCTTCTTTTAAAAGCGCTTTAAATGCTTTTACTAACGCTTCCTGTTTGTCTTGTGGTTGCATAGTTTTTATTTGCTTTTTATTATCCATGCCGCAAATTCTACACAAAAACGAATAATTATGCAGCAGTTGTTTATTTAACTTGCCAGTTTACTGTATTCAGGCCAAATGTTTTTACAACTATGGTCTAAAATATTACGAAAATAGGCAGGATAAATTTGTTTTTAGTCGCTAATTTCTTTATCTTAGAGCCATAAATATTTCCTACCTCAAATCACGGAGAATTCCAATGAAAGTTGCTGTATTAGGTGCTGCAGGCGGTATCGGTCAAGCGTTGTCTTTATTATTAAAAACAGGCTTACCAGCTGGTTCTGAATTATCACTATATGATGTTGCACCAGTAGTTCCAGGTGTTGCGGTTGATCTATCTCATATCCCTACAGCGGTTAAAGTAGCTGGCTTTGGCGCTGATGCGTTAAATGAAGCGCTTAAAGATGCTGATATCGTACTTATTCCTGCTGGCATGCCACGTAAGCCAGGTATGGATCGTGCAGATTTATTTAATGTAAATGCTGGCATCATCAAAACGTTAGCAGAAGGCATAGTTGCAAGTTGTCCTAAAGCGTTAGTAGGTATTATTACTAACCCAGTAAACGGCACTGTACCAATTGTTGCTGAAGTATTTAAAAAAGCTGGTACTTACGACGCTAAACGCGTATTCGGTATTACTACGCTTGACGTTATTCGTTCAGAAGCATTTGTTGCTGAACTTAAAGGCGTAGACGTAGCAACTGTTAAAGTTCCTGTAATTGGTGGCCACTCAGGTACTACTATTTTACCTCTACTTTCTCAAGTTGAAGGCGTGAGCTTTACAGATGAAGAAGTTGCAGCACTTACTCCACGTATCCAAAATGCGGGTACTGAAGTTGTAAATGCTAAAGCGGGTGGCGGTTCAGCTACTTTATCAATGGGTGCAGCAGCAGCTCGTTTTTGTATGTCTTTAGTTAAAGGCCTACAAGGTGAAGACGTTGTAGATTACGCGTACGTTGCTGTTGAAAATGGCGATGCGGAGTACTTTGCACACCCAGTACGTTTAGGTAAAAACGGCGTAGAAGAAATTCTTTCTTACGGCGAACTAAGCGCATTTGAAACAAAAGCAAAAAATGACATGCTTGAAACACTGAAAAAAGACATCAAAGAAGGTGTTGATTTCATGGCGTAATAGCCAAAATCAAGTGACAAAAAAGCCTGCGTTTGCAGGCTTTTTTATTGCTCGGAATTTAGCTAACCTGCACCCAGGTTAGCTACACATAAAGGCAGTAAAGTTAGTGATCGCGATCAACTGCAATACGGGCAAGGCTCACAAGTGCTTGTTTATATTCAGACTCAGCTAAAAAGTCTAAGCAAGCAATGGCTTTGTCGGCTTCAAGTTCGGCCTTTTGCATCGTAAATTCAAGCGCATTGGTTTGTTTAAGTGCCGCTAAAATTTCTTCAAGATGATCCATGCCATTACTGTGCTCTATAGCGTCACGGATCAGCTGTGTTTGCTGCTCATTACCATGTTGCATTGCATAAATAAGCGGCAGAGTTGGTTTCCCTTCGGCTAAATCATCACCAATATTTTTACCTAATTGATCTGCATCTGCGTTGTAATCAAGTACGTCATCAACGAGCTGAAACGCAGTACCTAAATGCATGCCGTATAGGTTAAGCGCATCAAGCGTGGCTTGGTTTTGCTCAGTAATAATGGCCGCAAGGCCTGTCGCGGCTTCAAATAGCTTAGCGGTTTTAGAGTAAATAACCTGCATATAACTCGCTTCAGTGGTGTCGGGGTCATTACAGTTCATTAACTGTAATACTTCACCTTCAGCAATAATGTTAGTTGCATCTGCAAGCACTTGCATTACCTGCATTTTACCAAGGCCAACCATAAGCTGAAATGAACGAGTGTAAATAAAGTCGCCCACTAATACGCTGGCAGCATTACCAAACTCAGCATTTGCTGTAGGCGTGCCTCGGCGTAAGTTAGATTCATCAACAACATCATCATGTAATAGTGTTGCGGTATGAATAAACTCAACAATAGTTGCAAGTGTAATATGATCTTTACCCTGATAACCCAATGCTCTGGCCGCTAGTATTGCCAACATTGGGCGCACGCGCTTGCCGCCACTGTTTACAATATACAAGCCAAGTTGGTTAACTAACGCCACATCTGAGCGCATTTGCGCATGTATAAGTTGATTGACGTCATTCATATCGTTTTCGATTAACGCCTGGATAGCTTTTATATCCATTGATCTCCGAGCCAATTTTTATGTGTGAACGGCGCAGATTGTACAACAAAAAAAGCACTAGCTCGATATTTTGTGACGATTCCCTGAAAAAACACGGTTAACATCGCTAATTAGCACTTAAATACGAGAGATAGCTGATTAATTAGCGTACAAAGTGTGCTGTAATTTATGTTTATTTATTATCCGTTGTAGTGTGTGTTTAGCTAAGGCAAATTATTTTCACTAATCGTGAAAAAGCGCTTGGCAAAAGGGCTATTTAATATAAAATAGGGGAAATATTGAATTGCTCTCAATGCAGCTACTTTTTATTCATTTTAATTACAAAATAGGCTTGCTAGTTATTACGCCGTAGCGTAAACTTCGCGCCCTATCGAAGAATATTTTAGTTGCGTCGATTTGAGGGCGCACAGACGGAGTTAATTATGTACGCGGTTTTCCAAAGTGGTGGTAAACAGCATCGTGTGACTGAAGGTCAAACGATTCGTCTTGAAAAATTAGACGTTGAAACTGGTGCAGCAGTAGAATTTGATTCAGTACTTTTAGTTGCTGATGGTGAGAAAATCGAGATTGGTGTACCGTTCGTAAACGGTGGTAAGATAACAGCTGAGGTTGTTTCACATGGTCGCGGTGAGAAGATTAAGGTTGTTAAATTTAGACGCCGTAAGCATTCTCGTAAGCAAATGGGCCATCGTCAATGGTTCACAGAAGTTAAAATCACTGGCATTAGCGCTTAATTAGAGGTACTTAGAAATGGCACATAAAAAAGCAGCTGGTAGTACTCGTAACGGTCGCGATTCAGAAAGCAAACGCCTAGGTGTTAAGCGTTTTGGTGGCGAATCAGTTCTAGCGGGTAGCATCATTGTTCGTCAGCGTGGAACTCGTTTCCACCCTGGTACAAACGTAGGTATCGGTAAAGACCACACTATCTTCGCAAAAGCAGATGGTAAAGTTCAGTTTGAACAAAAAGGTCCTTTAAACCGTAAATACGTAACTATCGTAACTGAGTAATCAGTAAGATAGTTAAAAAACCCCGCCTTTGCGGGGTTTTTTGTTTTCATTATTTTACAATATATACCCAAGCCTGCAATTATACCTATGGGTTTAAGTAGCGGGCTCTTTAACGAAGTTATAGAGCGATCTAATTCGTAAAATGGTTCAAATATTTATGCCAATTGGTATTAAGTTGGCTTGGGTATATAATAGTGTTATTAACAAGCCAATCCCTAAAGTGAGTAATCATGAAGTTTGTAGATGAAGTAGAAATTCGCGTAGAAGCTGGAGACGGTGGCGCCGGTATCGTGTCTTTCCGTCGTGAAAAATATATCCCAGAAGGTGGGCCTGACGGTGGTGACGGTGGTGACGGTGGTAGTGTTTATCTACAAGCGGATGAAAACTTAAATACCTTAATTGATTACCAATTTGAACGCTTCCATAGAGCAGATCGCGGTACTAATGGCCGCAGCCGTAACTGTACTGGTAAAAAGTCTGACGATTTAATTATTATGGTGCCTGTAGGTACACGTATTATGGACGTTGATACGCAAGAGGGATTAGGGGATTTAACCCAACATGGCCAAAAGATTTTGGTGGCAAAAGGCGGTTTCCATGGCTTAGGAAATGCGCGTTTTAAATCAAGTACAAACCGTGCTCCGCGTCAAAAAACCTTAGGGACAGAAGGCGAAGTACGCAACCTTAAACTAGAGTTATTGTTACTAGCAGATGTAGGCTTATTAGGTTTGCCAAATGCAGGTAAGTCTACCTTTATCCGTAGTGTATCGGCAGCAAAACCAAAAGTAGCAGATTACCCATTTACGACGCTTATTCCAAATTTAGGTGTGGTCCGTCCTGAAGCTAATAAATCATTTGTTATCGCTGATATACCAGGCTTAATTGAAGGCGCATCGGATGGTGCTGGTTTAGGTATTCAATTTTTGAAACACCTAGAGCGCTGTAGAATATTACTGCATATTATTGATGTAATGCCAGTTGATGGCTCAAATCCAGTTGATAATGCATTTGCGATTGTTAATGAGTTACATCAGTACAGTCCTAAATTAGCAGAAAAACCGCGCTGGTTGGTATTTAATAAAATAGATTTATTACCAGCTGACGAAGCAAAAGCTTTATGTGAAAAAATTGCACAAGAGCTAGGCGAAACTGAAAATATTTACAGTATTTCTGCTATTAATAAATCAAATACTCAACCACTAATTCATGACGTAATGACATTGCTTGAAAGCATGCCAAAAGAGAAATTCGTTGAAACTACAGACGAAGAGGTTGAGTTTAAGTGGGACACCTATCATCAAAAAGCCGCTAAAAAGAGCGACGATGATGATGATTGGGATGAGTGGAATGAAGATGATTACGACGTAGAAGTTGTGTACGAGCGTTAATTATAATTAATTACATATAAAAGGAGCTTATGCTCCTTTTTCTTTGTTTAATAATAAATACTGGATAATTAGTGTGATAATTTCAATGATTGCTGCAATGGCAAATAACCGTGTAATTGGCCTTAATAATACAATGCCTTGGCATTTACCTGGAGACTTACAGCATTTTAAAAAAGTAACCACAGGTAAACCTGTGATTATGGGGCGCAAAACATTTGAGTCTATTGGACGGCCTTTACCTGGGCGTCGTAATATTATTATTACCCGTAATAGCCAGTATCAAGCAACTGGAATAGAAATTGTTACAACGCCAGAGGCCGCGTTAAATTTAGTTGCTGATGTGGAAGAGGTGATGATCATTGGTGGTGGAAATATTTATCAACAATTTTTAGAAAGTGCACAAAGACTTTATTTAACCTTTATAGACTTAGATGTTGAAGGTGACACTCAGTTTCCTGATTACGAAAAAGTGGCAACCTGGCAGGTTAAAGATGAAATACAAATGGCTGCGGATGAAAAAAATCAATATAGTCATAAGTTTGTAACTTTATATAAAAACCCTTAACATTATTGCGAAATACTGAGCATATTGGTACAATATTAACTAATCCAATAGGAATAAAGTATTATAAAAAGGGTTTTCCATGATTAAGTTATCAAAGCTAGTTGTTATTACTGCGCTTGCAGCCGGTTCGTTTGTATATACTGCCCCTGCACAAGCAGATGATCAGTTAGCGATTTCTATCTGTGAGTATATTGCAGCGGATGATAAAAATCGTTTACGTAGTAAGCTTAAAAGCTCACGAGTGAAAGTTCGTAATATATACGACGCAGTATTTTGTAACGGCAATAATTTATTGCGTCATGCAGTGGCAAGTAATGCATTAGACAGCGGTGAATATATAGTAAAAAACTTATCTAAAAGCTCGCTAGAAGATGGTGCTGATATATCATGGGCTGAATCGAACGGTCATTCAGGATCGCCCTTAATTACTATAATTAAAGAGCGCGCAGGTCTTTAATTTTACAATAAATACGATTAAACCACGTTTTATACGTGGTTTTTTTATGCCTATATTTTTATAAATAATTTTAAATAACACAGCACTATTTTAGTATTGTAATCCCCCCCTTTTAACACAAACGCCAACCTTATTAAAAACATAACCCTTTTTACTTATTAACTTACTTATTGTGTTGAAATGAACTTATAGCCGACTCTATAGGTGCTGAAGTTAAAGGAATCTAGGAATAGCCACAAAAAATAACTCATTGTTTTTATTTGGGTTAACATTCTTGTTGTTGCTTTGACAGCTCATGAATTTAATACGATTAGTCGTATTTGCCATTAAACTGTCATAAATAGTCAATATTCTACGCGCATATGATTTTAGGGATTTATTTATGCGCGCCTCTACATTTACCCGCTTACTGGCTGTTTTGTTAACTCTCGCGAGTGTTTTATTAGCTATGACTCTACTTTGGGCCAGTCAAACTTTACTAAAACTAGAGCAGCAAGACAGTGCATATAGACAGCTTAAAAATACGATTATGGTTGATCTAGCGAGCTATCTAAGTAATTACTTAGCACAAGGCGATAGCCAATACTTAACACAAGCCTCAAGTTTAATCTCGCAAGTAGAGCAAAAACAGTTAACGCTATTACCAGCAGCTCTTAAATCACAACTTACTGAGCAGTTAATTACTCTAAATAATGATATAAACGGTAAATATAGAGCCTTGGGTAAGCTCTCTGGTAACGAAACGGCTTTACTTGATAATGCGCTAAGGCAAATGGCTGGTTCGGCATCCTCGTTAATTAATTATGCGCGCTCAGCTTCGGATAATAGTAACAACACGCTTAGTTATTATAAATTGGCCAATGAGTATTATAGTGAAGTGATTAACTTATCATTATTTAGTTATCAACTGGTGCTAGATTATCAGCAGAGTGTAGAGCAGAGCTTGCAACAAAGCGTGAAAAATTTAAATGTATTAGCAGCAAAAATAGAGCAGCTACCAAACTTAGGTGTGATGGATAAAGTAGATGAGTATAGTTTATTTATTGACGAGCAAAGTGAAGATTTAGCCACTGATATTAAATCAGAATTAAGTAGTTGGCCAAATCGCTATCCTCGGGATTTAACCAGTACATTAACTCAGGCACAACAACGACAGACGGGGGCCGATGAATTGCGCACGCAGCTTAGTAATTTATCTAAAACAGTGATAAATGCAGAGCAAGCACTAAAAACACAACAAGATAATTTAAAGCAGCAAGTATTTTGGGTGTTTTGTGTTGCTATTAGTGGACTCGTTATACTTGCTGGCGGTGTTTATATTGTTCAGCGTAATCTGGTACTTAATCCTCTTCGACGGTTGCGCGACGGGTTTGCATTTTTAATTGAAACGAATGAGTTTAAAAATATTGTCAGTAATAACCCAAAAACTGAAGTTGGGGAAATAGCCCAATACTTTAATCAGCTAATTGAACGCCAGCGCATAGAAGCACAAGAGCGAGCGCAAATGCTAAAAGTAGTGAATGCTTTTATGCAGCAAATGAGTAAACACTTACAGACGATTGAGCAACAAACTACTACGAGTTATGGGCAAGTGGAACAAAATCAGTATTTACTAACCGATATTCAGCAGATTGGAGAGCAAGTTAATGATATTAATACACAAGTAGCTGATAACGCACAAAGTACCTTTAGTGCCATGGAACAAAGCTTAGGATTTGCGCAAAGTATGTTAAGTGCGAGTGCCGATACACAGGCACGGGTTGAACGCAGTATACAAAGCTTACAAGAGCTACTTAATGGTGTTGAAGGCGTAAGTAAAATTATAGAAGTAATACGTAATATTGCAGATCAAACCAACTTACTTGCGCTAAATGCAGCAATAGAATCAGCTAGGGCAGGTGAGCATGGTCGCGGCTTTGCAGTAGTGGCAGATGAAGTTAGGCAATTGGCACTGCAAACGCAAGGCTCGCTGAGCGAGATAAATGGGCAGCTCACCATACTGAGTGAAAACTCACGGCTAGTTGCTACGCAAATAACAGCATTAACCCAAGGTGCTCAATCGCAAACGCAAAATGCCCAAGAACTTAAGTTAAATTCGGAAGCGGTGGCAAGTAATGCAAAAAATGCTAATAAAGTAGCGTTTGAGGCGATGAAGCTTGCTAAGCAGCAAAGCAATTTATTAGATAACTTTAGTCAGTCAATGGCTGAAATGAAGGGGCAAGTAAGTGAGTCGAGCTCGTTGGTGGATGATATACGACATCAGCTACAACAACAAATTCATTCGATTAAAGGGGGCCTGGGGTTGTAATAAATTAGCTTTAGCGCTCATCTTATATCATGCTCTAAATTCTATGTGCTAAGCTGTATGCTGGTTTTATTTTATAAAATGAAGGATTTATAATGATTGTACAAGGTCAAACTATTCCCTCGGTTACGCTAAGCCAGTTAACCGACGATGGTATGCAAACACTGACTAACAGTGAATTATTTGCAGATAAAAAAGTTGTATTGTTTGCAGTCCCCGGTGCGTTTACACCTACCTGTTCAAATGCACACTTACCTGAGTTTATTACTCTGGCAGATAAAATAAAAGCAAAGGGCGTTGATGCAATTTATTGTGTATCGGTAAACGATGCGTTTGTTATGAAAGCATGGGGGGCATCACAAAATGCACAAGAAATAGCCATGCTGGCAGACGGCGATGCGAGCTTTACCAAAGCATTAGGCCTTGATATGAATACGGCAGGGTTTGGCGGTGTGCGTTCAAAGCGTTACGCAATGATCGTGGAAAATAGTGTAGTAACCGGTTTATTTGTAGAGCAAGAAAAAGAATTTGTGGTTAGTCGTGCTGCTGCTGTTTTAGAAAAGCTATAGAATAAATTAGCGATTTGAAAATACAAAAGCCGATGTTGATGCAACATCGGCTTTTTGCAATTATTGCTTATTAAGGCTGATATTGCCCGCTAATTGTTAAGCCCGAGAAGGTTTTATACGCGTTAACACTTAAGTGCCACGTACCCGCTTGTGGGCTTGAGAAAGTACAGGTTTCGGCATTACCATTTTTATATGGACGACAATCGTAACTCGATGTCGTGGGCTGACTGCCAAACTTAACAAACAAATCAGCATCGCCTGTGCCACCGCTTGTTGTTACTGTAAATGTAGCCATACCTGCTGGCACGTCTAGTGTGTAATGCTTCCATTGACCTGCATTAGCACTCACATCGCTTACAGTGCCACCACCAGCTTGAGGTGTGCCTGAGCCCCCGCCCGAAGCTGCTGTAATATTACCAGTTAAGCTGATCCCAGAATAGGCAGAATAACCTCGTAGCATCACATGATACGTACCTGATGTAGGGTTATCGATTGAGCACTCTTCGTTGTTACCACTTTTGTAAGGGCGGCAATCGTATGTAGAGGTTGTTGGCTTACTGCCAGAGCGCACGTATAAATCGGCATCACCAGTGCCTCCACTCATAGTGAAAGTGACATTAGTTGCGCCACTGGGCACTGTCATTGTATAAAATGTTTCTGAGTTAGTTGCGCCGCTTAAACCGGTTTGAGTTTCGCCATCAAGAAGTTCATTACCACTTGGTGGTGGTGCAGTGCCACCACTTGCAGCAGCTACGGCAGCTGCTGCATCAACAATACCGGTACCACAGCTAGTACATGTGGCTGGGAACGAGCGGGTGGTTGTTTTTAAAATATTTTCGATTTCATCGGGAGTAGCATTCGGCTTTGCTTGTTTTATCAGTGCCGCTACGCCAGCAACATGGGGGGCTGCCATTGATGTACCCTGCGAAAAACCGTAGCTATCACTAGAAGGGGTTGACGAACCGGCGTTATAAGTGGATAAAACACCTTCAGAATCGTTAGCAAAACTTTGCGCACCACCCGGTGCGGCAACATCAATATTACTACCGTAATTAGAGTAATAAGCACGACCGCCATTACGGCCAACCGAGGCTACATTTACCACGCCATTACAGTTGCCTGGGTTATAGTTTGCTGAGTTATCGTTATCGTTACCGGCAGCAATTACCACTACTGTGCCGTTATTACGTGCGGTGTTAATAGCACTTTGTGTTGTAGAGCTACATGAGCCACTGCCCCCTAAGCTCATATTTATTACATCTGCAGGATTGGCATTTGCCGGTAGCCCAGATACATTGCCACCAGAAGCCCAAATAATACCATCAGCAATATCAGAGGTTAAACCGCCGCACTTACCTAGTACACGTACAGGCACTACTTTGGCGCCGTAAGCAACCCCAGCAACACCCTCACCATTATTAGTAACTGCAGCAACAGTACCCGCTACATGTGTACCGTGCCAGCTAGAGTTTTGTGCACCGTTAGTACCACATTCATTGGCAGCAACCGCATCGCCCGGATCGCGGGCATCGCTATCGCGACCATTGCCATCATTAGCCACCGATAAATTCGAGATCATATCGTAACCGGGTAAAATATTAGCGTTTAAATCAACATGAGGGCGATAGCCTGTATCGAGTACTGCAACAACAACACCGCTACCAGTGGCTGTATCCCATGCGGTAGGTAAGTTTAAGCCGCCAGCTTGTTCATAATAATGCCATTGGTCGTCAAATCGTGGATCATTAGGCGTTGCAAACGGTTGCAGCATTTGATCGACTTCAATGTACTCAACGTTGCCAGATTCAAGCATTTCTTGCATAAATTGCTGTGCTTCTTGTGCATTTAGCTTTTTACTTGCACGCATTACATGGTGATTATTAAGTGCCATGGCACGAATATACTTCGCTTTTACTTTGCCTTTTTTAGAGGTGTAATTTTTAACAAAGCTCTGCGCTTTATTTTGCATATTTGATTGGCTTACATCTGTGTCTGTAGCTGCAAAGCTAGCTAAATCATTAGTGTTATTTTTATATTTAATAATGAATTGTGTTTCAAAACCAGTTTGATTTTGTAATTTAGCTGTTGTTTCTGCCATTGATGGTGCAATTGCTTGTGCAGGAGTTGCAATACTCGATGTTGCAGCAAATAGTGAGCTGATAGTAAAGGCTATTGCACACTTTTTAAATGATTTACCTGTTGTCATGATTATCCTTAGTTTTTATTTGTTATTTCGTAGCACAAATCCACGAAGTGGGTACAAAGGTAAATGATCTGTTAAATTAATTGAAAGATTAATTACTTATTAGCTTCTTTCATTTGGTTATAACCTTGTTATTAGCGGGTTTGTAGTTACTTTGTACTTTTTATATTTATAAATATAAGCATAAGTAACTAGTTTTAAATTTGAGTATTAATACTTTTATTTTTATTTGTTGTGCAATTGAAAATAATCAATTCGATGTCCAGCCGGTGCATAAATTTTGTTATAATCAAAAAAAATTAATGAGATAAATAAATGACCCAAGTAGATGTGATAGTAATAGGTGCGGGAGCAGCAGGCTTAATGTGTGCAGCGCAAGCAGGATATCGTGGCCGTAGTGTTACAGTACTTGATATGGGCAAAAAGCCAGGTCGAAAAATACTCATTAGTGGCGGTGGGCGCTGTAACTTCACCAACGAAAATGCCAGCCCTAGTAATTATTTGTGTGGCAACCCTCATTTTGTTAAATCATGTTTAAGTCGTTATACCCAACATGACTTTATTGAACTGGTAGATCGTCATGGTTTAGCCTATCACCACAAAACACTAGGTCAGCTTTTTTGTGATAATAACGCTCAAGACATTGTTGATATTTTACTTACTGAGTGTGAGTGGGCGGGTGTATCTATAAAGTTGCGTAACGAAGTAATCAGCGTTTCAAAAACTGAAACTGGTTATAGCGTAGTAACCGAGCATGAAACATTTTATTGTGAGTCGTTAGTGATTGCCTCCGGTGGGTTAACTATGCCTAAGCTTGGCGCAACACCCATTGGCTATAAAATTGCTGAGCAGTTTGGCTTAAAAGTATTACCGACCATGGCGGCACTTGTACCATTTACTTTGCATCAGCACGATAAAGAACGTTTTGAAGCGCTTTCAGGTATAAGTATTTTATGCGATGTTACTAGTGAAGATGGCACTGCATTTAAAGAAAATATTTTATTTACCCATAGAGGGTTATCGGGCCCTGCTATATTACAAATAAGCTCATTTTGGCGCGCCGGACAGGCGGTAACTATTAATTTATTACCCGAAACAGATTTAAGACAACAGCTAGCCGATTGGCGTGAAACGCAATCTCAAAAGTCGTTAAAAAATAGCTTAGCCACTATTTTACCTAAACGTTTTATTGAAGTTCTTCATGAGGGGAAAGCAATTCCTGATTGTAATATTAACCAGCTAACACATAGCCAAATTGACGAGTTAGTTAACTATATACATGCATGGCAAATTAAACCAAATGGCACAGAAGGTTACAGAACAGCGGAAGTAACGCTAGGCGGTGTAGATACCGATGAACTTAGCTCAAAAACCTTCGAAGCAAAAAAAGTACAAGGCTTATATTTTATTGGCGAAGTAACCGATGTAACCGGTTGGCTAGGGGGCTATAATTTTCAGTATGCGTGGAGCTGCGGTTTTGCTGCTGGGCAGTATGCTTAATATTTTAGGAACAATAAGTTAGCAGTTACAAGGTTAATTTAGTTTATTGGGTTTAACCGCTGATACTTTAGAGCTAACTTTTAAATAGCAGCGGATTTACTTAATGTGTTTTCATAGTGAGTTTTGGTTAAGTTGTCGCTAGCAACACAGACCTGATCTCGCCCTTGTAATTTTGCTTTATAAAGCGCTTTATCGGCGCGCTCTAAAAGATGCAAAGCAGTGTCGTCAACATGCGCTTTAGCTATACCAATACTGATAGTTAACGCTCTATTATCGATTAAATGAGTGGCAATAAACGCTCTGAGCTCTTCAGCTTCGTTAATTGCGTTATCTAGGCTGCTATCTCGAAGAATAATAGTAAACTCTTCTCCGCCCCAGCGTGCAATTAATGCACTATTTGTAAGCTTGTTTTGTAAAATATTGGCAAACTCACTAAGCACGTTATCACCCGCTAAATGGCCATAAGTATCGTTTACTTTTTTAAAGTGATCTATGTCGCAAATCATCACTATATTTGATTTTCGCTCATTATTATTTTCACTCAGTAATTGCGACAATTCAAAATCAAATTTTTGCCTGTTATATAGCCCGGTGAGCTTATCGGTTTCGGCTAGCTGTTTTATTTCGGCATTGCGCTTCGAAAGATGAGAGTAAGCCGAAAAACGCGTTTTTTCATAAAACCTAAATAATAAAACATGCGCAATAGACACTTCAATAAAATTAAATAATGCAGATAAACCTATGGTAATTGATAGTTGTTGCTGTAAGTAAACTAGATAGGCACAAATACCAAAAGCAATGCTACTTAATATACTTCCCCAATTCCGCCCAACTAAAAAAAAGGTAAAAGGCGGAATAAGTGTTGCCCAAAATAATGAATGAGCATGACCCTTTGCCGATACTATAAAGAGCATTATTAAGCCAACTATCATTAATGCAACAACCCAAGCAGCTTTACTAACCTGAGCTGTTTTATTAAACCATATACAAATACTTAATGACGCTATAAGTCCTAAGGCATCAATAAGTGCAATATCGTAACTCGAAAAATAAAAAACATTTAGTAAGGTTAAAATTAAAAAGTAGCAGCAGCAGATTAATAAAGAATGTGCAATTAAGCGTGTTCGCCAGTAATCCTTATGATCTCTAGGGTATTGCGGAAATTCTTTATACCAAAAATGTAGCATCAAATAACGACTTAATAATTATTAATTAATTCAGTATTGTCTATTTATTATAAAGTGGGTAGTAATAAATTATAAAACCCCGATAGACTTAAATCTATCGGGGTTTTTATCATTTATTTTTACTCTTGTATAAATGCTTCGCCTTCTTTCATCCACTTTGCGGCGGGTTTGCCTTTTAAGTAATGATCAAAGTACTGCATCATACGAATTGAAAAATCGACTTGATTAGGAAACTTTTTCAAGTGATGAGGTTCGCCTTCATACTGTAAAAAAGTGGCATCTTTACCCGCACGGCGCAGGGCTAAGTAATACTGTACCCCTTCGTGCCAAGGTACAGCGTCGTCTTTATCGCCAAACATAATTAAAATAGGAGTGTTTACTTTATCGGCAAAAAATACCGGTGAGTTTTCTATGTATAATTCTGGCGCTTCAAAAAGGTTTTTACCAATGCGGCTTTGTCCTGTTTCGTACTGAAACTGACGCGCTAAGCCCGATTTTAAACGAATGCCACTATAGGCGCTGGTCATGTTAGACACGGGAGCACCCGATACAACCGCTTTAAACATATCGGTTTGAGTGATCATAAAGGCACTTTGGTAGCCTGCCCACGAATGACCTTGTAAACCAATTTTATTTTTATCAGCAATGCCTAAATCAATGAGCTTTTGCGTGGCGTTGATCATGGTTTGCGTTGATGATTTACCTGGGTGGCCTATTTCAAAACGAATGTCGGGTAAAAATACCGCGTAACCGTTTGAGGTAAACATAGGAAAATTAGGGCGGTGGTTTAATTCCATTTTAGGAAAGTCGTACATGCGTTGGCTCATATAACGGTAAAAATACACCATTACTGGTACTTTTTCGCCTTTTTTGTAACTCGCAGGTTTAATTAGTACGCCTTGTAAGTCTTCGCCATCAAAGCCTTTGTAGCTTATGAGTTCTGGCTTTTCGCCCCAGGCAAAGTTACTTATTTGTGGGTTAAGTGTAGTCACTTGTTGCGGAGCACTGAAACTAAAGTCAGTTTGATAAAAGTCTGGAAACTGATGGTACGCTTGCTCAGTAAATAGGTATTTATCGGCATTTTTTGCTTTTTTAACTAAATCAAAACGTTTATTACCACTGAGCACTTTAGTTACTGTGTTGGTGGTTAAATCAAGCTTGGCTATTTCACTTTGCTTAGTTTGTAAGTTAATAGCCGATATAAGCAATGTTTCGTCTTTTTTAAAGCCAACTTGGCTTTTATCAAGTTTAATAACGCGATATTGAGTATTGGTTTGTTTACCATTAGTTAAACGTTTTGCCTGCTGGCTATTTACATCAAACGCCCAAATATCGTACTTACTGTAAGCAAGTAGTTGGCTGCTATCTTGATTCCAACCGGCAAAACCATAACCTGGTTGGGCTGAAGGGTAGTCGTGCTTGTCATCAGCAAAAGTAGCTTGAATTGCACGTGTAAGCGTAGTGACTTTATTATTTTTTAAATCTTTTAGCTGTATATGGTTATCGCTAAAGTAGGCGGCAAACTCGCCATTAGGTGCCAAACTTGGTTTAAACGGGTAGTTACTAACAATGGGAGTGTGTTTACCTGTATTAATATTTACAGCAAAGTAGTCAGCAAAAAAGCCGCCATACATTATTTTCTCAAGGTATGGGATATCAGTATAACCAAGCAGTGATGTATCGCGCTGCGGATTAAGCGCAACCTCTGGCATGCTCACAGTACTTAGCTGGATAACTTTTTGCGAATTTATGTGGTACACCGCGCTGTAATGGCGGTTTTTGTTTTTTTCGTTCCACTGCTGCTGTTCACGCGGTTTTATTTGCGCGTCGTTGTTATGCCATACTTTTAAGCCTTTATGCTCTCGTATAGTGTCAAAGTCGTATAGTGAGGCTTCGTCGCTATACTCTTTAGCTTTTACTTTAGCGGCTAGTTTAGGGCGATTTTCAAAATATAAACGCTCGCCATTTTTAGACCATATTAACGCGGCGGTTTTACCTATTCCCCAATCTTTGTTGGGGGAGTTAATCGTTGTTAGCTGCTCATTTTGCCAAAGTTGTAAGCTGTAGTTACGACGGCGCATGTCGTCGTTAACATAGTTACCTAACGTAAATGCTACGCTTGCCTCAGTTGGGTGCCAGGCTATTTTACTGGCCACAACACCAGGCTCATCTATGAGTATGCTGCTTACAAAGTCATTTAAATTAAGCAGTGCTATTTGATTGTTGTTACCATCGCTGTAACTCTGGCTAACTAATAGTTGCTGGTTAGTTGCGCTAATACTGTAGTTAAATACATCTGTAATTGTGTGGCTGCGTTTATTGCTTAAATTTACAATAACCAGTGGATAGGTTTTATCATCTTTGTCTGGTGTGATGGCGCTATCGTTTTTATTAGCATGAGTGCTGGCACTTTCATCCTCGGCTTTTTCATCATCGCCTTTAGCTGCTTTTTGATTTAAGCGATAGGCAAGCCAAGTTCCATCGTTTGATAACTTATAGTCTTTCACATTACTAAAACTTTGTTGCTCGCCTGTTTGGGTATTTACTAGTACCAGGTTGTTTTTTAGAGCATCTTTTTTCTTCGTGGTTTCTTGTTCTAGTAGCGTGGGTACTTGGGTAAATGCAACCCAGTTAGCAGCTTGATTAATAACTGGTTTAGTACCACGCGGTACTTCTGCAATTAAGCTATTACCGCTTAGCGAGTAAACTTGGCCAGTGGCATCACCACGATACGGGGTTGCACTGAGCGATAAAATACGGCCATCTTCAGATAGCTGCGTTGCTTTGGCTGATTTAAAATCAAACACATCGTTAAATTGTAGCGACTCTTTAGCGTAAACTGTGGTGCTAGCTACGCTGACAATAAGCGCAGAGCTTAAAAGGGTGAGCTTTGTTTTCATTATAGGTTCTCGTTTTTTAGCGTTATTTTATTGTAACGAGTTTTGTCTATAATTCGAGTATATACGACAAGTGGTAGCAAAGCAGAGTTGAAAGGCTGAAGGTGAAAATTTAAAAACCTTGCAAGCGTGGCTCACAAGGTTACGTGTGTTGAATTTGGAGTTTATAACCAGATTTTTTGTAGCTCCGGCCATTGTTTTTCAAATTGTGCGCTTGGCTTAGTACTAAAATTACTGCGTACAAACTGATTCATTTTACCTTCAACATAGGCAAGTAAAAAGTTGGCTAGGGTTAGCTCGTCACTTTGAAAGTTTTTACCTTCACGCAGTTTTCTCTCGCGCAGTACTTGTTTAAATTGGGTCTCAAGTTTTTCAAAGAAACTTTGCACTCGTTCACGTAACCGCTCTTGCTCACCTTGCAATGCGTCGCCGGTTAAAATACGGGTAATACCAGGGTTCTTTTCAGCAAACGTTAGTAGTAAATGCAAAATATTATAAACGCGGGCTTGGCTTTCTTTTTCGTTTTCTAAAATAAGATTTATACGAGATAAAAGCGTGTCTTCAATAAATTCTATTAAGCCCTCAAACATACGTGCTTTACTAGGAAAATGACGATACAACGCTGCTTCCGATACACCAACCTCAGCGGCTAGCTTTGCTGTGGTAATACGCTGGCCGGGACTGGTTTCTAACATTTGTGCAAGTGCTTGCAGTATTTGCTCTTTGCGATTACTTCTTTTTGTCGCAGGCATGAACATTCCTTTTTTATTAGTTATCTTTTAGCAGGAGCTAGTCATTTTGATTCAAATGTTTAAGGCGCGTTTATATTTAGAATTAAACAAATTTAAACTCTTAAAAGTAAACGCGTGTTTAGCATGTTAATGTTTTATTCAGTTTGTTTCCAGCTCTTTTATATTCTCTGAGCGAGCTGTTGGATCACTGTTAGCGCAATTGCTGTTTTGCTATTTGTTGGTAATTCAAGCTGTTCATTATGCCAGTACAGGGTTAGCGCATTATTGTCAGCGTTAAACCCAAGATCACTTTGTGATACATCGTTAGCGCAAATCATATCCAGGTTTTTATTTTTTAGTTTGCCTTTTGCGTAGTTTGCTACATTTTGTGTTTCTGCGGCAAAACCAACAGTGTAAGGGCGGTTTTGCTGTAAATTAGCTACGTGTGCAATTACATCCGGGTTTTTAACTAAAGTAAGGGTAAGCTCGTCGCCTTGCTTTTTCATTTTTTGTGCTGCAACGGTTGCTGCGCGGTAGTCGGCAACAGCTGCGCAGCCAATAAACGCATCTGAGCGCGGTGCGTAGTTGAGTGATTCGTTTAATAGCTGCTCGGCGCTTTCTATGTTGATCAAATTTACGCCAGTAGGGGCTTTTATAGTCACCGGGCCTGAAATTAAATTAACTTTAGCGCCAAGTAATAAAGCGGCCTCAGCAAGTGCGTAGCCCATTTTTCCTGAGCTGTGATTAGATATAAAACGTACCGGGTCAATGGCTTCTCGGGTCGGGCCTGCAGTTATGGTAATGGTTTTACCTGCAAGTAACTGAGGTTGCTCTTTTGCAATACATAAAGCAACTAGCTCATGAGGCTCTAGCATGCGCCCAGCGCCTACATCGCCACAAGCTTGCTCACCCTTTCCTGGGCCCCAAATAAGCACGTTACGTGCTTTAAGTGTGGCTAAATTAGCTTGTGTAGCAGGGTGAGCATACATTTGCTGATTCATAGCCGGTGCGATAGCGACTTTAGCCGGAGTTGCAAGTAATAAGGTAGTGAGTAAGTCATCAGCAATGCCCGCCGCCATTTTAGCAATAATGTTGCTGGTGGCTGGGGCAACTAAAATTAAATCGGCCCACTTGGCAAACTCAATATGGCCCATAGCAGCTTCTGCTGAAGGGTCGAGTAAGGAGTCTGCAACCATTTCACCGCTCACAGCTTGCATAGTTAAGGGGGTTATAAAATGTTTTGCTGATTCAGTCATAACTACTTTAACACTACAACCATGCTCTTTTAAGCGTCTAACCAGTTCTGCGCATTTATAGGCCGCTATACCGCCGCTAATTCCCAGCACTATTTTTTTATTAGTTAAATTAATCATGGTTGTCCATCAGCCTTATTTAATATTAGGGCTAAAATAACAAATCTTGACCCGTACAGCTAAGCTTTTAAGATGAAAATAACAGGCTAATTTTCAAATTTGCATTACAGTTAATATATAAGCCGATTTATCAAGGATGAATAATGCAACTAACCTCACTTCCTAATTCGCAGCGTCCCCGCGAAAAGCTAATCGAAAAAGGCGCAAAAGCGCTCAGTGATGCTGAATTGCTTGCCATATTTTTACGCACCGGTTTGCCGGGTATGAATGTGATTGAGCTTGCCCAACATTTACTTAATGAAAACAAAACGCTACACAATTTATTTAATGCCAGTATGGAAGAGTTTTGTGCGCAAAAAGGGTTAGGTACAGCTAAGTATGTGCAGTTGCAAGCGGTGCTTGAGCTCAGCCAGCGTTATATGCAGGAGCGTTGCCAGCGCGATGCTATATTTAACTCGCCAAACGCTGTATATGATTATTTAACCTTGCAAATGCGAGGTTTGCAGCAGGAGGTATTTATGGTGCTGTATCTTGATAGTCAAAATCGCTTAATTAAAGATGAAATACTTTTTTATGGCACCATTAATTCTGCCAGTGTATATCCACGAGAAGTGGTAAAAGCGGCACTTAAAAATAATGCAGCAGCGGTTATTTTTGCGCATAATCACCCAAGCGGGATTGCCGAACCGAGTCAGGCCGACAAACTTATTACTAATAAATTGCAACAAGCACTGCAATTGGTAGATATAAATGTGCTGGATCATATTATTGTTGGAGGAGAAACCTGTGTTTCTTTTGCTGAACGAGGTCTTATTTAGCTTTACTTTTACAGAAGAGTACTAAAAACGAGCAGTTTAGTGTGTTTTGGCAAATTAGTTTAATTTAAATGCAGTTTTTACTTTCCCTATGGGCTTTCGATCTTTATAATTAGCCGCTATCAAATTTGCACATGAGCTGATTGGATGAGATCAGTTATTTGATCTTCGCCTGTAAAAGCTGTATAAAGAGCGCCCTTCGATTTATCTCTAGGGCACAACTACATGGCCTTAGGGAAAATTAAGCTCGAGCTAAGTTATTGGAGATATATAGACATGGCTAAAGTATGTCAAGTTACAGGTAAGCGTCCTGCGGTTGGTAATCACCGTTCACACGCGAGAAACGCGACTAAACGTCGTTTCCTACCTAACCTACAAACACACCGTTTTTGGGTTGAAAGTGAAAAACGTTTTGTAACATTACGCACTACTACTAAAGGTATGCGTATTATCGATAAAAAAGGCATCGACACGGTTCTTACAGAAATCCGTGCTCGCGGCGTAAAAGTTTAAGGATCTGAATCATGCGCGATAAAATCCGTTTAGTTTCAACTGCCGGTACTGGTTTTTTCTACACTACCGACAAGAACAAACGTAACATGCCTGAGAAGATGGAAATCAAAAAGTTTGATCCAAAGATTCGTAAACATGTTCTTTTTAAAGAAGCTAAAATTAAGTAATTTTAGTTTTCTATTAGAATGTAAAAACCCAGCTTATGCTGGGTTTTTTGTTTTTGATTTACGTTAAATAATAGCTTAATTGTTTAATATTGCCCTTGGCTTTCGCTTAGAGCTTGCTTCTAATAGCTGTAATATATCAGCGCTTACCCCTCAATTAAAACCTTCTCGTTTGATTATCAGCGTATTAAATCACTTTTTCTAAGTGAGTACTTATTTACTGTGGGGCTATTTTACATAAAGGTTTGCATAGGAGTATAATGCTGCGCTCATTTAGTTTATGGTTGTCTTATCTTCAACTCAGGCTGTAGGAATTGCCATGGAAAGTTGGTATTTAGTTGTATGTAAACCTCGCCAAGAAGAGCGTGCGCAGGTTAATTTAAAAAACCAAGGAATAGCGTCATTTTTTCCAAAGTTAACTACTGAAAAGTTAGTTAAAGGACGCCGCACTGTTAAGCAGTCTGCTTTATTTCCTGGTTATGTATTTGTGTGTTTAGAAGCTGAGAATGGTAACTTTTTTGCGGTAAAAAATACCCGCGGAGTAAGTGGCTTTGTAACTTATGGTGCTGCATATCAGCGTGTGCCCGTTGAGTTAATTAATCAGCTTAAAGCAGAGCGTTCGCACTCACATGAATCGCAAGTTCCTAAAAGCGGTGACTTGGTGAGTGTAAACAATGAGTCATTTAAAAATATTGACGCTATTTATAAAGAGCCTGATGGCGATATGCGCAGTATTTTGTTCATTAATTTGCTTAACAAACAAATAGAAATTAGCGTGAGTAATCAAGCAATAAGCAAAATTTAATAAAAAAGGGGAAGTAATAAATTACTTCCCCTTTTTATAAATGTTTATAGCAGTAATTAAACCTTAAAGTTCTCTACTGATAACCTAAGTTCTTCTGCTAGTTTTGCTACTTCTGAACTTGATATGGTCGTTTGTATTGCGCCCTCAGCGGTTTGCTCGGCTATAGCAACAATGGACTCTAAGCGCTCACTTATTTCTTGTGATACTTGTTGTTGCTCTTGCGCTGCCGTTGATATTTCTTCACTCACGTTATGCGCTTGCGATACGGCTAAAGTAATCGAGTCGAGAGCGCTGCTTGCTAAATCGCTTTGCTTAACACACGACACGGCTTGTTGTTTACCTTTTTCCATAGCCGATACAGCGGCTTCTGCACCGCTTTGTAGTGACTCAATCATAGATTGAATCTCTTGGGTTGATTCTTGTGTTTTACTTGCCAGAGAGCGTACTTCATCTGCTACTACAGCAAAGCCTCGCCCATACTCACCTGCACGCGCTGCTTCAATCGCGGCATTTAATGCCAATAAGTTTGTTTGATCAGCAATACCGCGAATCACATCTAATATACTGCCAATCGATGCGCTGTCTTTGTGGAGCTTATTAATAACATTCGACGCTTCATCAACTTCGTAAGCTAGTTGCTCGATAGTGGCTTTATTTTGATTTGAAATGTCTTTAACGCGCTCGGCTTCTTTATCGGCATTTTTAATCTCATGTAACGCCTGTTGAGCGCTATTACTTACCGTTTGTGATGTACTACTCATTTCTGTTGTTGCTGTAGCTGCCTGTTCAACTTGTGCTTGCTGATTACGAATTGCTTTACTTGATTCGCCAGTAATTGTTGAGGTTTGCTCTGATGCAGCTGCAAGCTGAGTTGAGCGTGAAATAATGCCTTTAATTAAACTGCGAAGGCTATCAATTAAGGTGTTACAGCTTTTAGATAGCTCACCAAACTCATCTTTGGCACTGTCATCTAAGCGCTGTGTCATATCGCCACTTGCTACAATATCTAAAATGCGGTTAACTTCAGCCAGTGGTTTAGTAATACGATTAACTGTAACGACTGCCACGATAATTGCAATTATGGTGGCTATTATCATGCCTATCCAAGTCCACAAGTTTGCAGAATCTACGTCGCTGCGCACCCCTTTTTGCAATGAAAAAGCAACATCGCTGGCTTGTTTTACAAGTACGTCAATTTGATTTAGCGCTGTTTTAGTTGCTTGCTCAGACTCTGCAAGTTCACGTTCAGTAAGGCTAATTGCATCGATTAAGCGTTTTTTATTCGCAGCAAGGCTATTGTTACCTACAATGTTGCTCTCTAGCGTGTCTACGTATTCTTTTAGACTATTGTATAAACCACTATGGCTTTGCTCTATGGCTGGTTTAATTAGCGCTATGGTGCGGGTCACTTCTTCGAAGTAGTATACTTGTTCATTTTTTACAATATCTAAGGTATTAAGCGTTTTAACCGTTAGCATGTCGGTACTGTTGCTTACTACAGACATAAAATTGTTTTCAAGATTATTAGCAGCCTGGTAAGCGCGTGGGTTACTTTGCTCTAAGCCGTTTATATCAATAATATCGAGTACAATTGAGTTTGCATCTTCGGCGGCAAGCTCTATGCTTTCTAGTTGCGCTTTTAACATTTTATTCAGTGCTAGCTGTTTAGCTTTGTCGGCAAGTAAGCCCTCTACCGTGCTTAAAAAACTTAAATAGGTTGTTTCAACTTGTTGGCTACTTTTACTCAATAGTGGATCGTTTTTAACCACTTCTTGTAATTCACTATGCAGCGTATTGAATAACTGCTTTTGTTCGAGCACTTGGTTTTTTATTGGTTCTAGTTGCTCTGCAGAAGAGGTATAAAAACTAGCTTGAGCAGCTTTGCTCATTAAAATAAACTCGGCTTGTAATTCAGCGCTTTTATTTAAAGCGGGCAGCGACAACTGATTTACTTTTTGGGTGGAGCGATCAATATTTGCTATTTTTATTAAAGAGTTACCGCCAATTATTAAAAGCAGTAGAGTGATGAAAATAAATCCACCCCAAATACGCTGGCTCACTGTTAAATTCATACGGATTTCCATTCTAAAGTATATCAGTTAAAACTTATCGGCTTGTATTGCAATAAGTTAAGTAATTAAAGTTAATTTTAATTGTTTAATCTGTGTTGATTATTTTTAATTAAGCAATGGCCATGCGTAGCTCTAATTATAGGAGTGCTATTTTTGCTACTAAATATAATGCCAACTTAATGTGAACAGGTTGTAGTTACAAAGTTTCAACATGCGACATTAAACTTAACAGATGTATTACTTTATTTCAGTTTATTTAGACGAAAGTTGTGATTTTTCTACAGTTTTTTGTTTGCTTTTTAATTCTATTAAGGTCATGGCGCCTCCCCAAACACATCCGGTGTCTAAGGCTAATAAATGATTATGAGGTGTTTTACCATTTAATGCTGCCCAGTGGCCAAAAATAAGCGTTTGTTTAGCCGTTGTTATTGCTGGATGCATAAACCAAGGGGTTAAGTTATTGCCACTTGTTACTTCTCCTTTTGCACTTAAGTCGAGTTGGTTATCGGCAGTTAAAAATCGCATACGGGTAAAGTAGTTAACTATGTATCTAAACTTTTCATAGTTATTAAGTTCATTAGGGTTATTAATGGGGTGAGGTTGGTACATGTTTGCAAAAAAGTCATGCGCTTTAGGCGAGCTGTAACAATGCTGAGCAAACTGAGCATGTTGTAAGGCTTGTGCTATCGACCAGTCAGGGTTGAGCCCAGCATGGGATATAAAGCTATTGTACTGCTTAAGGTAAAGTGCCAAAGGCTGAGTTTGTAAAAATGCAATATAGTGGGGGAGTTTAGTGCTATTGAATACAGCTGCTAATTTATCATTAGGGTTGGGTGGTTTATTAAGTAGATAGCAGGCAATCAGGTGTAAGTCATGATTGCCTAGCGTAACTGTAATGCTATTTTGGTGTTTGTATAAGTACTCTAAACAGGCTAGTGAGTCAGCGCCTCGAGCGACTATATCGCCCACCAAGTAGAGATGATCTTTACTTGGATTAAAGTTAACGCGTTAAACTCGTTAAAGCAGCCTTGCAAATCACCTATTGCGTAGTCAGCCATGTGTATAGTGTACTAGTGCAGTATGTTAGGGCAGGCTAAACGAAACACGTTAATAGGCGCTTTAAACTCAGTGCCAAACTCGTTACGTAACGTATAGTGCCCTTGCATAGTACCTACCGGGGTATCTAGTATTGCCCCACTGGTATATTTATAACTTTCGCCGGGTGCTATAACTGGGTTTTCGCCGACCACACCTTCGCCTTGCACTTCAATTTCTTTGCCATTTGCATCGGTAATTAACCAATAACGGCTCAGTAATTTAGCGCTACACAAACTGTGGTTTTTAATGGTTACAGAATAAGCAAATACAAACTTTTCGAGTTCAGGTTGCGACTGCTCTTCTACATAAAATGTTTCAACAGATACCTTTACAGGCGATCCAATATTACTGCTTGTTGTCATAAATCCAATTTGCTATGTCAATAAATTGTTGTAACGATAAGCGCTCAGCACGCAAAGTAACATCTATGCCAATGCTGGTTAGCTCATCCGCAGTTAGTAAGTTGCTTAAACTATTGCGTAGTGTTTTACGACGCTGGTTAAAAGCTTCTAGGCAAACGTTATTTAAAATTTTCACGCTTTTTGCAGTGCGTTGTTCAGGCTTTTTAGGGATTAAGCGAATAACCGCCGAATCTACTTTAGGCGCAGGTTTAAAGCACTCAGGCGGTACTTCTATAACCGGCATTGCATTACAGTAGTACTGAGTCATTACGCTTAAACGACCAAAGGTTTTGCTCCCCGGGCCTGCAACCATGCGTTTTACTACTTCTTTTTGCAGCATAAAGTGCATGTGCTCAATATTGTCTGCAAATTCAAAAAGATGAAATAATAACGGAGTCGAAATGTTATACGGTAAGTTACCAAACACTTTTAGTTTTTTGTCATCTCTCACCAAGCTTGCAAAATCAAAGGTCATTGCATCGCCTTGGTTTACGGTTAATTTAGGTCCCAAAAATGGGTGTTCAATTAAACGCTGTGCCAAATCTTTATCTAATTCTACAACCGTTAAATGGCCGCTTAATTCGGCTACCGGTTCAGTAATTGCGCCAAGGCCTGGACCAATCTCTACTAGGTTATCTTCTGGTTTAGGATCGATTGCGCTCACTATTTTACCGATGATCATGTCATCAAATAAAAAGTTTTGTCCAAAACGTTTACGGGCGCGGTGTCCTAAATGTACTTTATCGGTCATTGATTTTGTGCTTTTTCTTGGGCGAGCTTAATTGCTTCGCGGATCGCTAATTCAAAACTGCCAACATCAGCAGTACCTTTGCCTGCCAAATCCAGAGCAGTACCATGATCTACTGAGGTGCGAATAAATGGTAAACCTAAGGTAATATTTACCGAGTTACCAAATCCCTTGTATTTTAGCACAGGTAGCCCCTGATCGTGATACATAGCTAATACGGCATCGGCTTCATTTAGGTATTTATCTTGAAATAAAGTGTCGGCAGGGAGTGGACCAATCAGGTTCATACCTTGGTTGTTAAGTATTTCAAGTGTTGGAATAATGGTATCTATTTCTTCACGGCCTAAATGGCCATCTTCACCAGCATGAGGATTTAAACCACAGACTAAAATACGCGGCTTTTCTATACCAAACTTAGTTTGTAAGTCGTGGTTTAAAATACTCGCTACTTTGATTAGCCGATCCTCTGTAATAGCACGCGATACATAGGCAAGTGGAATATGCGTCGTTACCAGCGCTACTCTTAGGCCTTGCGTAGCAAGCATCATTACTACATCTGCGGTATTCGACTGTTGTGCAAAATACTCGGTGTGGCCACTAAACGAAATACCGGCTTTATTAATAATACCTTTATGTACAGGGCCGGTAACAACTGCTGCAAAAGTGCCATCCATGTTTTTTTCACTGGCAATACGCAAAGTGTCTAATACGTATTGGCCATTAGCATCGTTAAGCACACCTAGCTCTACAGGCTCAGCTACATCTACTTGATGTAGGTAAAGGCTTCCTGCTGGTGCAGGCGTTGCTGCAGCGTGCTGATCAAACTCTATTAGCTTTATACTTAAGCCTAAATGTTTAGCACGTTGCTTAAGCATATTCGCGTCGGCAATGGCAACAAGCTGTGCGTCCCAAGTTTGTTGGGCAAGTTTTAACAGTAAATCTGGACCAATGCCCGCAGGCTCACCAGGGGTAATTGCGATACGTAATGTCATAGTTATTCGTCTATTGGGAAAATTTCAACATGGGCTTGTTCGCGCATTTCTTGCTGCCAGTTAAAGCTTTCTTCTTTAAATTTACGATTAAATAGCATGCCATGGGCGCGGTTGCGTTTAGCTTGCTCGGTTTTATCAGCTACACGGGTATCGAGTAACTGCACAATATGCCAACCGAATTGGCTTCTAAATGGTTCGCTAATTTCATTTTGCTTAAGTGATAATAAAGTATCTCTAAAGGCAGGAACATAGCTAGTTGGATCAGCCCAATCGTACTCACCACCTTTAAGGGCTGAGCCTGGATCTTCTGAGTATTCTTTAGCAAGTTTTGCAAAGTCGGCTTTATCAGCGCGTAAGTCTTTTACAAAACCGGCAAGCATACTACGTGCTTTTTCTTCACTTAAAATAATAGATGGTTTTATTAAAATATGACGTGAGCGAGTTTCAGTTGTTTCTACAACTTGACGACCACGAACATCTTGGACTTTTATAATATGAAAACCAGCACCAGAGCGCAGCGGACCAATAATAGCGCCTTGCTTTTTACCTTTTACGGCTTCAGCAAATAACGACGGCATTTCGTTAATGCCCATCCAACCTAGTTGTCCACCTTCAAGTGCTTGAGAGCCGCTTGATGATGAAATAGCAATGCGTTTAAATTCTTGCTCGTCATTAAGTAATTCAATTACTTTGTCTGCGCGCGTTTTAGCTGACGCAATTTCATCGGCGCTAGCATCACTAGGAATATCAATTAAAATATGGCCAATGTCATACTCTTCTGCGTTTTGACCTTGGCTTTCCATAATTTTTAGTAAGTTATCTACTTCTTGCTCGCTTACATAAACACGGCGATCAACATTGGCGCGCATAACTTGTTGCGTAGTGATCTCTTTACGAATTTCTTCACGGTATGCTTGAAAGCTTTCTCCCGAGCCCTCAATAGTACGACGTAAATCTGCAATGCTACCGCCTTGCTCTTTAGCCATACTTGCAAGTGTTTGATCTAGTTGGCTGTCTGAAATCTCTAACCCCATACGCTCAGCCATTTGCATCATGAGTGTTTGGTTAACTAATCGCTCTACGGCCTGGACACGTAATGTTTCGTCTTTAGGAAGCTCCTGACTCTGTTCTTCAGCTTGCTTTTTAACACGGTTAACTATGGTGTCCACTTCACTTTTTAAAATAACTCCTTGGTTGACTATGCCAATAACTTTGTCGATTTCAACCGGAGCTGCAAATGCGCTTTGGCATAAGCTAATACTTAAAACTGCTGATGTTAATAATTTTTTTAAATTCATATTCTTTTTACTACTCTTGCTAATAGTACTGTTGTGATCCTAGGGAATACTCAATTTTTAGCGTTAATTAATACTACTTTAACTTTAAAAATAGTGTCCTAGTCATTAAGAAAATACGGTCTACGATAACCAAAAATACCTTGTTGTAATAATTTTTTAGCATCATAACGGCTTTTACTACCTAACCCTTTTAAAACAAAATTCAAACGAATGCTTGAATCAAAAGTCGCCTGTTGTTGCCCTATAGACTGATTTAAGTCGGTAACAATTTGGCGATGGCCAGTAATTTGAAATGCCCAACAGCACGATTCATACTGTAGTCCGCTTAACACTTCGATACTGCGGTTATTTTCAAGGTCGCGGTGATAGCTTGCAATAAACTGCCATTCGTCGCTCACTGGAATGCTTGTAAATAAGCCTGTTTGTTCAATTGCATTACCTGAGACATCATCTGAATACCGATGGTTCAATTGAACTAGCTCATTATCGTCGCCTTTATAGTCGAGCGTTACGTTAGACTGAATAATTTGTTTACCGTCAGTATCATACTGAATACCCGCAGATAAATACCAGCGACGATGCCAATGTACCATGGTTTGTGCTGCAAACAAGGCATTGTAGTTGGTGTCTGAGTTTAATCCTTGCTCTGTAGGTTTGGCTGAATCGCTTAAATAAAATATTTGTCCGGCGCTAAAATTAAATACTTCTTGGTGTTTTTTGTCAAATAACCGAGTCGTTGCACCTAAGGTAAATTGGTTAGCAGCAGCTATTCTATCAACACCTGAAAAGCGTGTGTCTCTAAATAAACCAAAAAAATCATCTTGTAGTTTGGCAGTATCAAATAAGCCAATATCAGATTGATCTTCATTAGGGGTATATAAATATTGTAGCTGTGGCTCTAAAGTTTGAATACCGTCATCAATAAAGTAGGAGGTTTCGCGCTCAAAATTAAGTTGTGTATACAAACGTACTTTTGGCAGTGTACGCGATACGCTTTCGCTGTATTGAGTACCTTCTAAATCACCATGCTGTTTGTAGTTTGTTTGTAATATGCTTACTTCTGATAAAAACGACCATGCATGTTCTTTATAATCAAAGCGAGCTTTTGGCTCAATATGTATTCGAGTAGCTTGATCAATAATAGCTGAGCTATTAGTAAAGTGGCTCACTTCTCCCGATACACTAAAATCAAAGTTGTCGTATTGCCAAGGTGCGGTTTGGGTAAAACTAATTTGTGGCAAAGCGGTATAAGACTCTAAGTGATCTCCCAGTACTTCAAAGTTTTGTACTGTAATATCGGTACGCCAAGTGTCGCCCATATGAGTAAGCGAGCCTGTTCTGTACAATTGAGTATCGGTTTTACTGGCATAATTAGAGTCTAAATCAGTTAAGTAGTTGTCGTCACTCACGTTTGTTATATCAACATTAGCGCGCCAGTTTTCACCTAAATAGCTTTTTTGTTGCCAATGAAACATATAACGATCGCCAAGATCGGGGTCTGAATCATCTTTATTTAAATATTCAATACCCACTAAGCCTTCATGCTCTTGGGTTAAATATCTAAATTCAGTTTGCAGTTGTAAACCTTTACGCGACATATAACGCGGGGTAATGGTGGCATCTAAATTGGGAGCGATATTCCAGTAGTAAGGCGTAATAGTTTCTAAACCATAGCGATCTGAGCTTGAAAAACTAGGCGTAAGTAACCCAGATTTACGGCGCTCATCAAGCGGAAAGGTAAAATAAGGTAAATATAAAACCGGCGTATCTAGGATGCGTAAAACCGCATTATAGGTTTCGCCCCAGCCTTCTTCGCGAGAAAGGTTAATTTCGTCGGCTTCAATGGCCCACACAGGTACTTCGCCAGGGCAAGCAGTAAAGCTTGCATTCATTAGCATTAAGCCAGACTCATCAACGGTGAGTTTTTCAGCGCCACCTTTGCCTAGCTGTTGTGTTAGGCTATATTGTGCACCAAGTAAGCTGATTGCTGAATTATTTAAATCGGCGTTGAGGCCAGTGCTGTTAACTTCGCTTATTTTGTCGCGATAAGTAATTGGCCCAGTAGCATTGAGTAAACCGCGTTGTTTATCGATTAGTGCAGTTTGTGCGGACAAACTCATATTAACGGTGTTAATATCAACATTACCAGTAAATTCAGCGCTTTGTGTGCCTAAAAGCTCTACGTCGTTAGCGCGAATATCAACCATACCTAGCTTTAAGCCAGGAAGCGGTTGCCAAGCTCTGGTTTGCATTGAAGTGCCACAAAACTTGTGTGTCAGTTCAGTTTCGGCAAGCGATGGTGCGCTCAGTACGCTTAGCATCAATATGCCCCAGGTTTTGCTCATTTATCGACCTTTATACGCTGTGATTAATTTCAAGTAGACATAATAAAGGAAAACAATGGCAAAGTAATTAGTGAAAAATAGATAGCTTATAAAATGACACGTTTTGAACGCTTACAACTCTTTATAAATACTCACTTTAGTGAGCAACAATGCACGTTAGCGGCAATTACTGCCGATGCGAGTTTTCGTCGTTATTATCGCTTAAATTGTGCTAATAACAGCTTTATAGTGATGGATTCCGATCCGCTTAAAGTAAATAATGCGCCGTATATCTCGCTTAATAGCGTATTTACGCAGCAAGGATTTTTATTGCCCGCTATTATTGCCAGTGACGAGCAGCAAGGTTTTTTTATTTTAAGTGACTTAGGCAGCACGCACCTAGCAGACATGCTTGATGATGAGCACCGCACCGAGTATTACCAGCAATTAATTAAGCTGAGCGTACAGTGGGCAAAAACACCTGCAGCCGCTGCTATGCAAGCTTATGATAAAAAGTTTATAGCTGTTGAGCTTGGCATATTCAGCCAGTGGTTAATGCATGACTTCATTGATTGTGAACTAACAGCAGAGCAACAAATGCTGTGGCAAACAAGCTGTGATCTGCTTAGTAATACCATGCTTGCTCAGCCTAGCGTTACCATGCACCGCGATTACCATAGTCGTAATATTATGCGCTGCAACCAGCAATGGGCGATCATAGATTATCAAGATGCTGTACGCGGGCCGTTGTGTTACGACTTGGTATCTTTGTTACGCGATTGCTATTTTAAACTGCCAGAGAGCGAATTAACTCATTTAGTTAAATACGGATACGATGAATTTAATCGCCAAGGTTTAATTGCTAATGTTACCTTTAATGAATTTAAATATTGGTTTGATTTAACCGGTTTACAGCGCCATTTAAAAGCGGCAGGTATTTTTTGTCGTTTGTATTTACGTGATGGTAAAAAAGGTTATTTGGCTAATATACTTCCTACACTTGCATACATTGTAGAGGTAGCTGCTAATTATTCAGAGCTACAGGCCCTTGGCTTATTTATACAAAATACCATTGCTCCTAAAGTGGTTGAGCGCTTGGCTAAGGAGCGCACATGAAGGCGATGATTTTAGCGGCCGGGCGCGGACAACGTATGATGCCACTAACGCAAAATATGCCTAAACCTATGTTGGCAGTAGCGGGTAAGCCATTAATTGAGCATCATATTGTTAATCTTAAAGCGGCGGGTATTACCGAAATAGTAATAAACCTTGCGTGGCAAGGTGATAAAATTAAAGATTATTTTGCCAATGGCAGCAAGTGGGGCGTAAATATACGTTATAGCCAAGAAGTGGCAGGTGGCCTTGAAACGGCCGGTGGCATTATTGCTGCGCTGCCCCTATTAGGCGATACCTTTATTGTTATAAATGGCGACATATATACCGATTACGATGTAAGCGCGTTAACTCAACTGCATTTACAAGCGGGTGAGGCGCACATAGTGCTGATAGAAAACCCACCGCATAATCCTAACGGTGATTTTGCACTCAGTCATTTGTCGAGTGATAGTCAAAAATATACATTTTCTGGAATTGGCCGATATCAAGCCGATTTTTTTAACGATTTTGAGCAAGGTGTTCGTCCGCTTGGGCCTATTTTAGCTAAAAAATTAACTGAACATTTAGTCTCTACCGAACTCTACATAGGCCAATGGGATGATGTAGGTACTCCTGAGCGATTATCAGCACTTAATCAACGACAAATTTAATAGAGGTAATAATTTAGATGTGGGGAAAAATACTCGGGTTTATTTTCGGTTTTATGTTTGGCAAAATATTTGGTGCTATTTTTGGCCTATATCTTGGCCATATGTTTGATAAAAGCTTAAAAAAAGATTTTGATAAAGCCGGTGGCTTTTCAAACTTATTTAAAGGTGACGACGTCAACGAGCGTCAAGCGCTGTTTTTTTCTAGCTGTTTTGCAGTTATGGGGCATATTGCTAAATCAAATGGGCGCATTAGCGAAGTACATATTAAAGCTGCAACGTTATTTATGGACGAAATGGGCCTACAAGGCGAAGAGCGCCGCGAAGCACAACATGCATTTCAGTCGGGTAAAGAAAATGATTTTTCATTAAAAGAAACAGTACAAGACTTTAAAGAACGTTTTGCTAAGCGTTATGATTTATTACAGCTATTTTTAGAAATTCAAATTCAAATGGCATTTTCAGATGGTGTACTCGCTGAGCAAGAAAAACTACTTTTACAAGAAGTGAGTAAACAGTTAGGCGTATCTAGAGCGCACTTTGCTTTTGTATTAAAGCGTTACCAAGCAGAGTTTAGCTTTAGGCAGCAGCAACAGCGTTATAAACAACAACAAGGGCAAAGTAGCAGTTACCGTGAAGGTTCAGGCCATCATGTACCACCTAATAATAATATAAACCGCGCACAAGCGTTGGCATTATTAGGGCTTAATGACTCGGCAACAGCGCGAGAAATAAAGCTCGCGTATCGAAAACTGATGGCGCAGCATCACCCTGATAAATTGGTATCGCAAGGTTTACCAAAACATATGATGGAATTAGCGGTCAAAAAAAGCCAAGATATTCAAGCTGCTTACGAGTATTTAAAAAAGTCGGCGTAAAAAGCCGTCTATTTCTTTACTTAGGCGTGCATGTTGATCGGGCTGATTGCGCAAACCAAATAACTGGCGTTGGCGATAATCAAATTTTGCGTTGCGGTTAACCCAGCGCTGACGATTTTTAAGGTTCATTAAAATCTCGTTGTTATCGTTAGCGTAGTAAATATCCAGTAATGGTGGGGCAATTAAAGACGAAGTTTGGCTTAAGTCTTGATTACGTTTACTGTTAGGTAAATAACTGCTTAAACTTATAAATGCATTAAGTCTTGAGTCGGGAAATTGCGCATAATGTTCAAGTAGCACGCCAGCACTGATCCCCTGGGCAATTACTACAATATTATTCGGCTCCGCCATTGCTGTATTATACAGTGCTTCATAGCGGGCGATTAAATTTACTTTATAGTTATCGAGTACCGCGTCACTCACTTTTTCAATGGCATTAACATGGTGTGGCTCAGCACTTTTGTTTACACCAGTATCCTCAATAGTAGCACTTTCAACAGCAGCACTTTCATTATCAGTGCTTTGATTAGCTGTATTTGCATTGTCAGAGCTTTGGGCAAGAATATTTTCAGCTGAGGTGCTTTCAGTTGCAGTGTTTTCGTTAGTTGCAGCAGTGGCTATTTCACTGGCCTGCCAGTTAATATCAGGTACTGTCATTGCGTAGGTAGTGTAGCCTAAATTATTCAGTTCTTTGCGTAAAAAGCTCATTCCGGCATTATTGGTCGCGCTTGATTGCCAATCAGGTATAAGCAGTACAGTGCCTCTAAAATCAGCACTCATATACTCGCTGTATAAGGTTAAAAATTCAGTATCGCCAGCTAATATAGGCTTTATTTCATCATTGGGAAGTAAGTGTTGAATATCATTATTTTCAATACTTGCATACGAGGGGGGGGCAATATGCTCTGCTGCAGTTACTTGCACAGTCAAAAGTAGCGCACAGCTTAGCAGTACGTTTAGTTTAATTACCTTTAAATACTGCGCCAATACCATAATCAACTCAAATAAAAAACATTATTTAGATATCGGCGCAGCAGCAAAAAAGTTTAGCGTAACAGGCTAAACTTTAATATTAAGTGTTAGCGCTAAAAATCAGGAGCAGCTTCAAATGTAAGTATTTGCTCAGTAGTGGGATGTTTTAAGCTGAGCATTTGTGCGTGTAATTGCAAGCGCGGCGCCGCAGCGAGTGCCTCTTTGTGCGCGTAAAGCCTATCACCTAAAATAGGATGGCCTAGGCTTAGCATATGTACACGCAACTGGTGCGAGCGCCCTGTAATAGGAGTTAGTTCTACACGGGTTGCATGTGGTTCACGTTCAAGTATTTTAAAGTGCGTAAGCGACGGCTTACCGTTTTCGTGATCAACCATTTGCTTGGGGCGATTAGGCCAATCGCAAATAAGCGGTAAATCAACCGAGCCGGTTTGCGCCTCAAGTTGCCCATATATCCGGGCAATATAGCGCTTGGCGGTTTCGCGCTCCTGAAACTGCATACTTACATGGCGGTGCGCAGCTTTATTCATTGCCAAGCAAAGTATGCCCGACGTTGCCATATCTAAACGATGCACTATTTTAGCGGTAGGAAAAACTCGGTTAACACGACTTATTAAGCAATCGGCATGTTTAGGGTCTTTACCTGGCACGGTTAACAACTCGCTAGGCTTATTAACGATGAGTAAATCCTCATCCTGATACAGAATAGTTAAATACGGATCTGTTGGGGGATTGTAGTTAATTAACACGGCCGACCTCAGTGATTTTCAAGGGCGCCATTTTAGTGGAGCGAGCACTAAGGCTCAAGGAAAAAGATTAAAGTTTAATTGCATGTTTTTCATACTGGTGTAAAATTACACCAGTATGATTTTTTGAGGTATATATTATGGCAAGGCAAAGCATTTCGCTCACTGAGAAAAATGATTTATGGCTGCGTAATCACATTGAAAATGTAGGTGATTACGCGAATAAAAGCGAATTAGTGAATGACTTAATTCGACGTGCAAGAAGGGCTGAAGCTATCAATAGTAAACTGCTTAAATCTGAAAAAAGTGGCTTTACTAATCAATCTGCTGATGAAATCCTGACTGAATTTAAACTAAATGTTAAGTAATGCGAAAGTTTAAACTCTCAAATGATGCTAAAGAAGACTTACGTCGTATTTATCAGTATGGCTGTAAGGAGTATTCACAGCAGCAAGCAGATACTTATTTTTATGCTTTTTTTACTCTGTTTGAAAAGCTAGCTGCAAATCCTTATCCCTACCAATCAGTTGCTCATATTCGTAAAGGTTATCGACGTGCCGTTTGTGGCTCAGATAGTATTTATTACAGAGTTTATGAAACTGATGTTGAAATAATGGCTGTTTTGGGTGGGCAAGATATAGAAGAGTGGTTGTGATTTACAAGTGATTTTAGAAAGAGTTGAATAGCACTTAACTAATCGTTTTATAGGGTTTTTATCAAGTTTTAAGGTGAGCTCAGTAATAAATTTTTTATTACAACAACGCATGCATTAAGTTGAAAATAAAAAGCCTGAGTTCGACACACTACCGAAATCAGGCTTTATTAGCTGCTTAGAAATGAATCCAACTTTATGGGGTCACTTCAAAATACCGCGCTTTCTTCATTCGCACATTAGCAATTTTTTACTAACGGCTGTCAGCTTATCGCCAAAGCGTTAGTGCGAAACCACAATCAAGCGTATCGCATCTAGTTTTAACTGGGTTTTTTCAATGTAGGTAGTCAAATCTGTGCGTTGCTTATCGTAGAAGGTAATTTCTTCTTGGCGAATATTAGGGTTAATTTGCTTAAGAGCAACTAATCGTTGCTGCTCTTCACTTAGTGATGTTTGCATTTTAGCCAGTGACGCAGCACGAATAACTTCAAGCTTTTCTTGTGCCATGTCTTTTGCGGTGCTGATCATTGGGTGAATAGCACTTTGCAATGCGCCAGCTAGTTTACTGGCTGTTTGGCGACCAACGGCAGAAAGCTGCTGATTAAAGCCGTCAAACGCGACGTTTTCACCTAAGTTATTACCTGCTTTATCGAGTAAAATACGAATTGGCGTAGGTGGTAAAAAGCGTCCTACTTGTAATACTTTTGGTGCCATAGCTTCGGCTACAAAAATAAGCTCAACAAAAAAGGTGCCTGGTGGTAGTTTTTTGTTTTTAAGTAAAGCAACCGATGCGCTACCAAAATCGTCGTCACAAATCATATCTAGGGTGCCTTGCACCATAGGATGATCCCAACTAATAAAGTGCACGTCTTCTTGCGAAAGCGCGGTATCGCGGTCAAATGTAACTGTCATGCCACCTTCTCTTAATGCCGGAAACGAGGCGTTTAACATATGCTCGGTTGGCTTTAAGATAATGGTATTTTCGCCTTTATCTTCTTGGCTTACGCCAAAGGTGTCAAATACGTTAATCATGTAACTAGGCAGTTCAAACTGATTGTCTAGTTTTTCAATATCAGCTACCAAAGAGTCGGCTGCGCCTTGGCCCGATGAATGCAGCTCAAGTAAACGGTCGCGTCCGCTTTCCATTTGCTTGCGCAGTACCGCATTTTTTTGTGCTACTTGCTCAAGTAATGGATCTAACTCGTCTTCGTCGCAGTTATGCGCTGCAATGTAATCAAGTAGGTCATCACGGAATTCTTTATACAACATTTGTCCCGTCGACGAGGTAGATTCGAATGCGTCTAGGCCTTCGTTGTACCAACGTAGTAATACTTCTTGGGCGGTGTTTTCAAAATATGGCACGTGAATGTTCACATCTTGAGTTTGTCCAATGCGGTCTAGTCGGCCAATACGTTGCTCTAGTAAATCTGGGTTTAGTGGTAAATCAAATAACACTAAATGATGTGAAAACTGAAAGTTACGCCCTTCAGAGCCAATTTCAGAACACAGCAGTATTTGCGCGTTGTCGTACTCGTCTGCAAAAAATGCAGCGGCGCGGTCACGCTCAATAATCGACATACCTTCGTGAAACACTGAGGCTTTAATTGCTTCGCGTTCACGTAGTATTTGCTCAAGGCTGATAGCTGTTTCGGCTTTAGCACATATTAGCAGTACTTTTTCACGCTTAAGGGTTTTAAGAGTGTCGATTAGCCAACCTACGCGAGGATCAAATGCTCCCCAGCTGGCGCTTTCGCCTTCAAACTCTTGAAATATTTTTTCTGGGAATAGTGCGCGCTGTGCACTAAGTTCGGGGTTTTGAATGCCGCTCATATTGCCCAGTACTGTCATTGCTGTTTTATATTGCTTTGGCAATGGCATAGGGTAAGCGTGTAATATACGGCTAGGGTAGCCGTCAATGCCGCTGCGGCTATTTCTAAATAAGATGCGGCCGGTGCCGTGGCGATCCAGTAACATGTTAAGTATTTCTTTACGCGCGGGTAAATCACCTTGCTGTGCTTTTGCCAGAATATCGGTAATGTCGGTTTCTTTTAATAGCTCAATTAAAGTCGCTTTAGCGCTCTCGTCTAGGCCTTGCTCTTGGAGTAATTGATTAGCAGCTTCGGCAACGTCTTTGTAATTTGCTTCTTCTTCTTTAAATACGTCGTAGTCGTAAAACCTGTCTGGATCGAGTAGCTGTAGGCGAGCAAAGTGGCTGCTATGACCAAGTTGATCTGGCGTGGCGGTAAGTAAAATAAGGCCCGGAATATCTTGGCTAAGCTCGGCCATACGTTGATACTCTGAGCTTGGCTTGCCATTATTAATACTTAAATGATGCGCTTCATCTATTACTAGTAAATCCCAGTCAGCTAAAGTTGCTTGTTCGAACCAACGTTTTTTCTTGGTTAAAAACTCTAGGCTGGAAAGTACCAGTTGTTCGGTATCAAATACATTTGGCGAGTCGGCAAACGCTTCGTCGCAACGATCTTCATCAAAAATAGAGAAACGTAAATTAAAGCGGCGCAGCATTTCTACTAACCATTGGTGCTGCAGATTTTCGGGTACTACAATAAGCACACGGCTGGCACGGCCACTAATAATTTGCTGATGTAAAATCATTCCCGCTTCAATTGTTTTACCAAGGCCTACTTCATCTGATAAAAGTACGCGTGGTGCAAAACGTTTACCTACTTCTTGGGCTATATAAAGCTGATGCGGAATAAGATTAGCACGCTGACCAATTAAGCCTTTTATAGGCGACTGTTCACGTTCAAATTTATGTAACCATGTTTGGTAGCGTAGCGTGTAACGATCAAAACGATCTACTTGGCCGGCAAATAAACGATCTTGAGGTTTGTTAAACTTAATAAAATGATCTAGAAAGGTTTCTTTTAGTTTGGCTGCTTCACCATTATCAACACGAGTACCGTGATAACAAAGTAGCTCGCCTTGCACTTCAATAGACTCAACTTCTAATTCCCACTCTTCAACGCTTTTGATCACATCGCCAGGATTAAATGACACACGGGTTACGGGTGCTTCTGCCCAAGAATAAACGCGGCTTTCGCCACTAGCAGGAAATAATATGCTGACCTGACGGCCCTCAATGGCAACAACTGTGCCTAATCCTAAATCTGACTCTGTATCACTGATCCAACGCTGACCTAAGGAAAAATTCATATATGTCTCGTCTATGAAGAAAAAGGCGGCTATGTTACCTGTTAGACAACACCACTGCAAGGCGCTATTAGCCTCACTTTTAATTAATTCGGTAAGTGTGAATTATTCCTAACAAAACGGCTAACATCTGGATCTTTTTTGGGTAAATAAGTACACAGTAAGATAATAAATAGCTCTGCAGCTATTACTTTGAGCGTTAGCAGCATTAAAAATATTTCCTTAGCAAAACCTACTTAATTAACTTTTAAAATGCACTATTTTAGTCAGTCAATTACTTTAGTTTTAAGGTTTAATTAAAACAAAATCGAGTTTGTAATAAAACGGACTTTTATGACAAATAGACTAAACTAAAATTATACCTAAGTAACTAATGAGCCATCACTACTCAAAAGCACTTAGTTAGTTTGGTATAGCATACTCATCATAAAAAGTAAGGAAAGTGCTATGGAAAATGCTTCGAACCTTAAAAGTAAAATGTATGTGCTAGATACCAATGTATTGCTTCACGAACCCCTCGCGTATTTATCGTTTCAAGAGCACCATGTAGTTATTCCGATGACAGTGTTAGAGGAGCTTGATCATATAAAAGATAGAAAACACGATGTAAGCCGTGATGCTCGCGTGGCTATTCGTGGTTTAGATGAAATATTAAAAAATGCCACACCAGAGCAAATGCTCCAAGGCGTAGCCCTTCCTAGCAATAAAAAAGCGAAAACAGCATCAAACGGCACTTTAATTATTGTAAACGATCATTTATTTGCCGACTCTATTTCTGGCCTGCCAGGCAATGAAAACGATCATCGCATTATTAACTGTGCAGTGCATTTACAAAAGCAGCACACAAATAGCAAAGTAATATTAGTCACTAAAGATATAAACATGCGCTTAAAAGCCAAAGGTGCAGGGCTTAATTATGTTGAGGATTACCGCACCGATCAGCTTATAGACGACATTAGCTTACTAACCAGCGGCTACAAAAAAATAGCCGGAGACTTTTGGCAGCATGTTGGCCAATGTAATACTGAGCAATATGGCCGTGAGACCTTGCATCATGTGGCTAAAAACTTAATCCCTGATGTATTTTATAATGAGTATTTAATTGATGAGGGGGATCAGTTTGCAGCGCGAGTTAAATCGTACGATGAGGAGCATATAACCTTAAAAGATATAGGTTATGAGCGATTAATGAACCAAGGTGCATGGGGTATTAAACCAAAAAATATTTACCAAGGTATGGCACTCGATGCTTTATTAGATACCAGCATAGAACTGGTTATTTTAACCGGCCCTGCAGGGTGTGGTAAAACTTTATTGGCGCTTGCTAGTGCACTAGAAATGGTGATCGAAAAAGGCATTTACGACAAAGTAATAGTAACGCGTAATACGCCAGAAATAGCCGAGTCAATTGGCTTTTTACCCGGCACTGAGGAAGAAAAAATGGCGCCATGGCTAGCGGCCATTACCGACACCCTAGAGGTATTACATAAGGGCGACGAAAATCCAATTTCAAGCCGTAATTATATTATGGAAAAAGCCAATATTCAGTTTAAGTCGGTAAATTTTATGCGTGGTCGCAGTATTCAAAATGCAGTAGTTATTTTAGATGAAAGCCAAAACTTAACGGCGGCACAATTAAAAACCATTATTACCCGTTGCGGCGAAGGTACTAAGCTAATTTGTACCGGTAACTTGGCACAAATAGACAGTAACTACTTAACACCGGTTACTTCGGGCTTAACTTATATTGTGGAGCGCTTTAAAAACTTTGAAGGTAGCGCAACAATAAACCTCAATGGTGTGGTACGTAGTCGCCTAGCTTCATTCGCTGAAGAAAACTTATAACTTGCGCTTAACATTATGGCTCGCTAGTCTATTAGCTGATTATTGAGCCATAAAACAGGCAAACAGTTGAAGTTTTTACCCTTAAAAGATTATTACCGCTCTTTAGTTGTGGCTTTGGCCGTGCCTTTGTTTGTGGCTTTATTATTATGTTTGCACCTTTACAATATTAAGGTTGAACGTGCGATAGAAAAGCGCCATGGCGATTTTGCTAATGTATCGGCGCAAATTGAACATACTATGGCTGGGGTAAATAATTTATTTACCGCTATGTTTAATTTGTATCACCAACCTAAGCCGCATTCAGCAGATAGCACAATGCCATTGCACGTTAATCAGTATGATGACTATTACTATCGTTATTTAAGTAATTTAAATGGCGAAATAGTAGGTGCTGGCGAATTTTCTCAATCGCAAAGTGCCTTATTACGCTGGCAAAAAGTCGTCATGTTAGCCCCTTCATTTAACACCACGTTAGCGCTAATACAGTCATTAAGTGCAGTTGCTTATGTTGATGAGCAAGGTTTTGCTTACGTTGCCAGGCGAGATCGTAGCCAAAGTGCCTTTTTAACTGATATTTTAAAAGGCAAATTTAAACCACCACTTTTAACCGAGCAACTCAGCTCTAGCCAAATTATTAAAGTTGCTAATAAAGCCTACTTTGCCATTGGCCGACAACAAGATATTAACTCCCAAGATTACATAGTTCTTATTTATGACTTACAAGCTATTTCTAATTGGCTAAAAAAAGTATCGCCGCAGCAAGGCGAATATATATTTATAAATCAGTATCATGAGGTTATTGCCAGCTCACAAAAGTTGATAAACAAAGCTGTTAAGTTAAATCAATATTGGCCGGCAGTATTAATAGAGCACAATAATACTAAGGAAGTTAAAGGTAATCAGTTTTTAATGCAGCCAATTGGTAACTACCCTATACATGCTGCCTACCATGAGCCAATAGAGCAGTTATCTGCGCCGATTATTTACGAAACAGCGATAGAATTTATATTTTTAACCGTGTTTTTAAGCATTATGTTTAGCGTGTTTTTTTGGTTGAGCCAGCGTATTTTTATCAAGCCGATGACCTTTTTAATGCGTTATCTAGAGCATAACGACACTGTAACTGGCGAGCAGTTAAACTATAAAATTCCTTTAAATTGGCAGCCATGGTTTTTAAAGGTAAAAGCTATATTTGCTAAAAATACTCAGCTGGTCGAATCCCTACAGAACGTTAATAAAGATTTAGATAAAAAATTGCAGCTACAGTCTGAAAAACTAACCAGCAGCTACGAAGCCAAAGAGCGTCATTTAGCTTTACTTAATACTGTACTTAATAACGTTCCTGACTTTATTTATTTTAAAAGTATTGATGGCTTATTTTTAGGTTGTAATAAAGCTTTTGAAACATTTATTGGTAAAAAGCAAGCTGAGCTAGTTGGTAAATTAATAGAAAATGAGAGCAGCGATAGTAAAAAAATTAGTAAGCTAGAGCAACAAGTACTACACAATCGCACGCAAATTCAACAACGTATTGATAGCGCAGAACGCTCTTACTTATTAACCATAGCGCCATTTTATAATGAACAGCAACAACTGTTAGGCGTTATGGGGATTGGCCGCGACATAACCGAGCAACAGCAAACCCTACATGCATTAAAAGAATCAGAAACTAAATTTAGAAGTGCGATAGAGTTTGCGGCTAATGGAGTGGTGTTACTTTCGCTTGATCATACTATTTTACAAGCGAATAAAGCGGCTAGAGAGCTATCTTCTGAACAAAATTTATTGGCGGGAGCGCCTTTAAATCGGGTGTTTAGTAACCCCCAATGGCAAGAAATTAAAGCCACGTTAGCGCAATTACTAAATAATAAAAAACGGGTATACCATTTAACTTTAGCGCACGGCGAACTGGCAGATTGGTTACAGCTGAGCGTGTCGTTAGTGTGGAATGAAAATGCCGAGCCGCTGTATTATGTTATTCATATTCAAGATATAAGTATATTAACCAAAGCAAAACATGATGCAGAGCGCGCCACATTAGCAAAAAGTCGATTTATTGCTAATTTAAGTCATGAGATCCGCACACCGCTAAATGCGGTATTTGGTTTACTTGATATGCTTATTGAGCAAGGACTTACGCCAAAACAATTAGAACAAACCGCGCAAGCTAAGCACGCAGCACACAGCTTGTTGTTAATGCTTAACAGAATGCTGGATTTTGCACGGGTAGAAAGTGTGGCAGCGCAGTTAAAACTCGCGCCATTTAGCATTGTTGAGTTGGTTGATATTTGTGAAAGTTTAACGGCACCTTTATGTGAAAACAAAGGGATTGAATTAATTATTGATATTGATCCCTTAATTTCCCCCAACCTTATATGCGACAGCATTCGCTTACAGCAAGTATTAGGTAACTTATTAACTAATGCCGTTAAATTTACTAAAACCGGTAGTATTACCCTTAAAATGGATTTATTACCAAGCGATACCTCAGAGCAACAACATATTTGCTTTAAGGTAATAGATACCGGAGTTGGCATAGATAAAGCCGATCAAAGGCGCTTATTCGATGCCTTTACCCAAGGGGATGAGTCATCTACGCGAACTCATCATGGCGTGGGCTTAGGGCTGGCTATTGTAAAGTCGGCAGTGCTGTTAATGGGTGGCGAAATAGCGCTAAATAGTGAAAAAGGCGAAGGGTGTGAGTTTTACTTTAGTGTTTTATTAGATGTTGTACCTGCTTGTAAGCAGCTACCTGATAATACATTAGTTATTTTATCAGCGCATAGTCACGAATTAACTCAGGTTATAAATGCATTTCCTACGCTAACTTATACTAATTTAGAGCAATTATTAAAATCTCCTCGGGAGCATTTAAAAGCCAAGCAATTAATTATAGGTGCAGCAGATTTACCTGCTTTATTAGCGGTAGCTGTAATTAAAGATATTTTATTTGCAAAAGCAATTACGCTTATTGTTGTAAGTAATCAACCAAGGTTAAATTTGCCGATCAGCATGGGTTTAACTGTACAGCATATTAAAACGTCAGCGCTTGCACAGCGATTGTTTAATTTAAATTTAGAGTCAGCTTTAAAAATAACGAATACAACGAAATTAAACCCAAGTGTGTCGGGTCTGTTAGTGTTAGCTATTGACGATAATCAATTAAACTTAGAAATAATTAGCAGCGTGTTACGCCAAGCAAAAATTAATGTGGTTACAGCCACTAGTGCCATTGATGGTATGGCATTATTACCGAATTTAATGCCAGACTTAATTTTAATGGATGTGCAAATGCCTCATTTAGATGGTTGCCAAGCAACAACTTTAATTAGGCAGCAGTATAGTGCAGAGCAATTACCTATTTTTGCACTAACCGCTCATTGTGAGCCTGCAGATATTGAACGCTCTTTAGCGTGTGGCATGAATAAGCATTTAACTAAACCTGTGGTTGCAGAAGTGCTTATAGGTGCAATAACCGATTTAGCACCTTATAAGCCGAGCTTTTTTGAGTACTCATTTGCTTTAACTCAGTTTAGTTTAAACGAAACACTGCTTAACACTATGATCGGTAAATTTGCTAGTGTGTGCAAAACTCAATTAGCGCAGCTCAAAATAAGTAATAATAAAGATGACTTAATTCGTATAGCGCATAGTATTAAAGGCGTAGCGGGTAATTTAGGCTTTAGTCGACTGTCGCAATGTGCACAGCAAACTGAAAAAGATCTTAAAACAACCGATAAAGCTGTTGAAATAACAACGAAAGAGCTTATTATGCAGTTAGAACAGGTGGTTGTTTTTATAAACGTTTTAGGGGCAATGGATGTCAAAAAAAGCTAAAGTATTAATTGTTGATGATGATGCTCTTAATCGAATTGTACTCGAAAAAACACTTAGCGATGAGCATGAGGTGTTTTTAGTTAAAAGTGGTGACGAAGCGCTTACTTTTATAAAAACAACACAAGTTGATTTAATTATACTCGATATTGTTATGCCAGGAATGAATGGCTACGAAGTACTGGTTAAATTAAAAGAAGATTCAGCAACGCAAATGATCCCGGTTATTTTTATATCGGCAAATAGCAGCCATGATGACGAGTCTAAAGGTTTAGAACTAGGTGCAATGGATTATATAACTAAGCCATTTTGTTCATCAATTGTGCGCGTAAGAGTACGTAATCAACTGCTTATTAAGCAAAAAAATGATTTGCTTGAAATGTTAGCTTCGATTGATGGCCTAACCGAAATACCCAATAGACGCAACCTAGACGAAAACTTATCTCGTGAATGGCGTAAAAGTAAGCGCAACAACACACCACTTTCAGTGCTACTTATGGATATAGATCACTTTAAGCGTTACAACGATACTTATGGGCACCGAGCTGGCGATGACTGCTTAAAAGCGGTGGCTCAAGCACTTGCGGCACAATGTGAGCGTGGCAGTGACTTTATTGCACGCTATGGCGGAGAAGAGTTTGCAGCCGTTTTACCCGGTGTAGATAAAGCTGAAGCGACAGGCTTTGCAAATAAGCTACGTAATGCTGTTAATGCATTAAATATAGCGCATAAAGCATCGCTTAATGCTGAGCATGTAACTATTAGTATTGGTGTAGCTAGTACTGAAAACGCAAGTATTGAAACTGAGCAGGCACTTTTAGAAGAAGCTGATTTAGGTTTATATGCAGCGAAAGAGGGTGGCCGTAATCAAGTTGTTGCCCGCTAATTAAACTTTTATTTGTAAAGTAAACGCCAACGTTATTGGCGTTTAATAGTTAATTTTCGGATGAACACGTTTTAAAAAGTGTAGCGCTTTTTAGAGCTACACAGCTGGGCATTACAGCAGGGCACTACAGCAAGGTATTACACTAAGCGATTACGTGATTGCTGCTGCGTAAACGCCATAATATTTAAACTTACCTCATTTACCAAACGTACAATTGACTCTGTGCTTGCCCAAGCAATATGTGGCGTAAGCAGTAAGTTATTGCCTTTATAATTAGCCAGTGGGTTAGTTAGTTCAGCGGGCTCTTTAGTCAGCACATCAACCCCGGCACCTGCAATTAAGTTTTGCTCAAGAGCGGTTGCTAAGTCTGCTTCGTTAATAATGCCGCCACGTGCAGTATTAATGATAATGCTACTTGGCTTCATCATTTTAAGCTCATTGAGTGTAATTAGATCGCGAGTTTCATCGGTTAATGGGCAGTGCACACTAATTATATCGGCGGTTTTAATTGCTTGTTCAAAAGGGATACGACCTTCACGGCACTGTGTCCCTTTGCGCTCGGCAGTAATTACATTTGCGCCAAAAGCGCTAGCAACCGTTGCAACCGCGCTACCAAGTGTTCCACCACCAATAATAGCGAATGTTTTGTCTTGTAAATCGTTAAAGCTATAATCTAGGCGGCAAAACATTTCACTTTTTTGCCATGCACCTTGTTGGCAGTCTGCTTGGTAGCGATGTGTATTACCTAATAAATTAGTGATTAAAGAAAAGGTATGTTGTACTACAGAGGGGGTTGAATAGCCGGCAACGTTAGTTACTGTAATACCAAGCTCTTTAGCTGCTACTAAATCTACATTATTAGTACCAGTGGCACTAACACAAATTAGCTTTAGTGATTTTAATTGGCTCATAGTTTCACGGTTTACAACTGCTTTGTTGGTAATTAAAACGTCAGCATTTTTACTATGAGCAACAACTTGCTCCGCACTTGTTAATTCATGAACGGTAAGCTCACCTAATTGAGCAATACAATCAAGTGATGTTTTAGCAAGAGTCGCATTATCGAGAATAGTAATTTTCATATTTTTTCCTAAAATTAAACCCCATTTAAGAGAGTTATTTGCAATGCTTGCATTGCTTGATTTGAGGTTGGAAATATTTGCAGTACTAATGAAAGCAAATACAGCGCAGCATACGTATACAAGATTAATACACTAAAGTACTATAAAGCATACACTTTGTTAATTTTAAAGTCGTAAAAACGTAGGCCAACTTAAATGTGGTCTGCCCACTAGGTTAGTTGTTACATGCTACCCTTTACGGCTATTTTGTTGTACTGCCGTCGCCATGCAGCTTTAGTAAAGCTATTTGCTTTAACTAATATTCACTATAAATAACAACAGGGCAATGTAAGTTGCATCAAGTGTGCGAACTTATAAACTTGCCGACTAAACTATAACTCTATTTGAACTAGGTAAATCGAACTTTAGTATTGCTAGTTTCGTATTTTTGATTGAGTTATAATCAAAATTAGACACGACGGTGCGCTTTGGCGTGCCGTTTTTAACTTTGTAGATGCGCTAAATGATTGAATTAGAAGATAAGTACGCTGACATAAGACCTTACAATGATGATGAAGTTGCCACTTCGCTGAAGCGTTTAATTGACGATAATGCATTTATTGATGTAATTGCAAAGTACAATTTACCACGCATTTTATCGGCAATTCCATTTGTTGCACGACCATTAATTAGACAGCAACTACGTAAAAAATGGGGCCAAATTAATAGCGTTGAAGATGTACAAAATGAAGTTGCAAAGTATTTAAATAAGTTAGTAAAACGCACTACGTCAGAAGTCACTTTTTCAGGGTTGGATAAACTAGACCCTAATCAGGCCTATTTATTTATATCGAATCATCGTGACATTGTGCTCGATCCGGCTTTAGTAAATTGGGGATTGTTTCAACATAAAATGAAAACAGTGCGCATTGCAATAGGAGATAATTTATTGCAAAGACCCTATATCACTGAGCTTATGCGATTAAATAAAAGCTTTATAGTAAAGCGATCTGCAAAAGCGCCTAAAGAAATGCTTAAAGCATTAACGCAGTTATCTTCCTATATTTATGACTCACTAACAGCAGGAAACTCTATTTGGATAGCGCAAAAAGAAGGGCGAGCAAAAGACGGTGTAGATCAAACCGATCCGGCACTACTAAAAATGCTACAACTAAATGGGCGTAAGCAAAAAAAAGAATTTGGCGATTATATTAAAGAGCTAAAAATAGTGCCGGTATCAATATCGTATCAATACGAACCCTGTGCAATTGCTAAAGCAAAAGAGCTTTATCATAAACAACACCATGGTCAATATGTAAAATCTGTAGGTGAAGACATAGCCAGTATTGTTGAAGGTTTTAGCTCATCTAAAGGACATATTCATTTAGCTTTTGGACAGCCGATAGAGTCACATTGCGACAGCGCAGATGAGCTGGCTAAAACAATAGATAAACAAATAATAGATTCATTTTATTTGCACCCAGGTAACTTTATAGCAGGCGGCTGTACAGAAGCAGTCATTAATAAAGCCGACGCTGCAAAGTTTGCAAAACGTATGGATAAAGTGCCCGAAGAGCTTAAACCTTTGGTATTAGCTATGTATGCAAAGCCATATCATCGTAAAGCAGAAGTAAATATTAAAAGTTGTGAGCATTAAAAGCTAAAGCTGCTTTTTGTTACGGCACTTTAGCTAAAGCGAAGTAAATTTGTATTACAGCTTCAGCGCATGTTGGGCTGTGGTTTATGCCCCGGCTGATACCTACATTTTATCTGGTTAAGAGATTTACTAAACGTCCAGAGCTAATTACTCACAAAGCTGCTCTTTGAGTAAATAACGCTATACTTAACCTGTATCTTTATAAGTGTGGGGAGGGGCAATGCAACAAATTGAAATATTTGATATTCCAAGCCCTTGCAAGAGTATTTGTTTGGTTAATAATAGGGGATATTGTAAAGGTTGTTATCGTAGCCGCGATGAGCGTTTTTTATGGAATTCGTTAACCAACGCACAAAAGAAAAAAGTATTAAATTTGTGCCAGCAGCGCTACAAGCGTTTTATACAAAAAAAACTAGACGTTACTGCCGCTAGCGAATTAATTAATCAGCAAGGTTTTGACTTTTAGTTAGGGGGCGTGCCCTTTGTTGATTAAATTCGTAATTATCTGAGCCAATAAGCTATTAAATCCCCAAACATAATATAGCATTTAGCTGACTAAGCTTGTTGGCCTAGATGCTTTATTAAAGCAGCATTCATAACTATTTATAAGTATAATAAAACATCTTTAGTAAGTAATAGGAGTTACTGTGAGTTTTAATTTATGTAATTTACCTCGTGAACAAAAGTATCAAATTCAGTTAGATTATGAGGCTTCTTTTTGGGCGTATCAAATTAAGCGCGGGAAAAAAACACGTGAGCAAATATATAACACCCTCCATAGCCGCCCTATTGCAGAGCAAGCTTCTTTAAAGCAACAATTTGAAAGGTATTTAGCACTAATGTTAGGCTAATGTTGTGCTTACTTGAGCAGCTCGAGTTGATTTAAAACCTCTTTAGTTTATAGGATTTATACATTCATCTCTAAAAGTAGACCTGATTTATACCGCACTATTGGTTTTAACTCGATGTTAACATATAATCATTCCTTAGTAGTGCTTTTGGTGTGTGCCAATATCGTATATCGTCGCTGTCAAATACCTATCAAAAGCAACATAATAAGTGGGATCAAGAATGGGTAAAGCTATTAACAGAACAATAAGTTGCTTGCTCGCACTTATGCTAATAATGAGCAGCCAAATAAACGCACAAGTGAAGCGTTTATCTCCTAGTGAGGGGCTATCTCAAAGCTATGTTAATACTATGCTTATTGATAATAACGGTTACTTATGGCTGGCAACAGAAGGTGGCCTTAACCGTTATGATGGCTACCAAGTAATGCCAATTAACGGGCCTAATGGTGAGCTTGAAGAAGCTATTATTGACCGCATATATCAAGACACCCAAGGGCATATTTGGATTGCCTCACTGCTGGCAGGGCTATTTCGCTATGATCCAGCTACCGATTCTTATAAACAGTTTTTAGAAAAGCCGCTAAGCGAAGAGCAGATAATTAATCAATCTGTTTTTAGCATGTTAGCAATAGATGATAAAACCCTCTGGATTGGCCGAGGCCGTGACTTTGCAAAGCTTGATATTGAAAGTGGTGAAATAACCACTATTTTTGAGCTTCCGAGTAAATACAAAAGCACCCTAGTTAGAAAGCTATTTTATTATAACGGCTATATATTTATTGGTACTAGTCATGGTGCTTATGTGTTTGATATTGCCAGTGAAAAAGTGCGGCCATTAGAGCATTTACGCGCAGAGGCTGAGCATATTTACCAAAATAATGTGAAGTCATTTGCTATTGCTAACAATAATCAGCTATTAGTGGGCGCTGTTAAAGGGTTGTACCAAGTTGATATTAGCAATTTATCGAGCATGTTTGAGCGCCCCGATGTGGCATTTAACAATAGTGTATTGCTTGATAATTTAAACATTTGGCAAATTACAAATGACCATGAAAAAATTGATTTAGCCACTGATAAAGGGTTGTTCAAGTTTAATTTAAAAACGGGGGAAATAATAAAAAACACCCGCATTAACCAAAGTAAATATACCCTAGCCGATACCAGTATTATTGATATGGTTAAAGATAATTCTGGTGGAACATGGGTGGCCACTAAAACAGATGGGGCGTTTTATTTAGCCAATAATAACTATCAGTTTACCAATGTTGAGGGCAGCATGCTTGGCGGTGACGGCTTATCGCATCATTCTATTTGGGGTATTACTGAGTATAAAGACAAGCTATGGCTAGCTACGCATAATGGTTTAACTGAAGTTGATTTAAAAACAAATATAGGCAAAACGTATTTACAAGATTTTAAAGTTGATTTGCTAACTACTGAATTTACTATTTATAAAATAATGCCTTATAAAAATAAATTATGGCTGCACTCCAACAGAGGTTTATTTATTTTTGACCCTGTTAGCCTGCAATTAACTGAGCCGCAAACACAAAATCCGAGCAACCAAAAGCTGATCGCCGGCTGGGTTCATGGTGTTACTTTAATGCCCGATGGTAACTTGTACTATGTGCACTCAGATCATGGCATGCTTATGTATAATATTAATACCCAGCAACTAACCCAGTTAGAGGGCGAGTTTACTCAGTTTGACCCTTTTTTAGCGCATGGGTTTTTACCACCATTATCGACACAACCAGATAAGCCTTTATTTTTTAGTGGTGGGATTTTATATCAAGTTAATCCTCACAGTTTAACTCTAAAAATAATATATAAGGTTCCTAAACAACATGAAAATGTTGCCATAAATGTGCTGTCGTATGAAGTTGATCGTAATAATATTTTATGGCTCTCGTTATCCAACTTTGGCCTGATTGGCATTGATGCCTTAACGTATGAACTTGTTCATACTATTGATTTAGACAAAAACAAATTGGGTACCTTATTGTACGATATGGTGCTTGATGACGATGGCATGATTTGGATGAGTAGTCATAAAGGCATTTGGCGTTTAAACCCGACTACACTGCATTTTCAGCAATTTACTACGTCAGAAGGGCTGCTCTCTGCAGAATTTAACAGCGGCGCTATGGCACATTTAAAAGATGGGCGTATTGCTTATGGTAGCCTAAAAGGCTTTACCTATTTTCACCCAATGAACAATCAAAACACCAAAGCGTTAATTGATCACGTTAATATTACTCGGATCAATTTAATGTCGCGAAACTTGTCGCTTAATTTACAGCAACCACTTGAAGAAATAACATTAAATCATGACGATATAGGTTTAGAAATAGCTTTTTCGGCAATGTCGTTTAGTTTTCAAGAGCGGATTATTTATGAGTATCAGCTCGATAACGGGCAAAAAAGTTATACCCGTAACAACAGAGTGTTATTTCCAAAATTAAATCCGGGTAACTACCAATTAAAAGTGTGGGCTAAAGACCCATTAACCGGCGAATATACGTCGCCCGCTAGTTTAAAAATAAAAGTGAAATACCCACTATGGCGTGCCCCTTATTTTGTGGTGCTATATGCATTATTGTTAATTGCTTTAGTGGTTGCTTGGGTAATGCGCCGCAATAAAATACAGCGTATTTTATTGGCAGCTCACAAAGAAAGTAAAGAAAGCGAAGCGCGTTTAAAACTGGCACTAGAGGGCAGTGAATCTGGGGTTTGGGACTGGCAGTCAAGCAGCCTTAGTATTTATCAACCGCGGTTAATAAATGAATTAGGCTACAGCGTTGAATGCGTAAATTTAGATGACTATTTAGTAAAAATACACCCACAAGACAGACCTTTATTTAGATTGGAGTGGTTAGAGTTTTTATCTACAGATAAAGGATCTTTTAATTGTACCTACAGGCTTAGGCATGCAAAAGGGCATTGGCGCTGGTACAAAGATTTTGGCAAAGTAGTAGAGTGGCATAATAAATTACCGCAAAAAGTGGCCGGAACTTACACCAATATGACCCGTGAAATGGTGTTTGAAGAGCATGCTCGCTTATTCGCAGCAGCCTTTGAGCAAACTCGCGATTGGGTATTTATACTCGATAAAAACTTTAATATACGCGCCTCTAATAAATCCTTGCAAACTGCGTTTAACTTCCCAGCTGAGCCGCGATCTAGCCGAGTACTTAATTTAGGAATTTCGCGCAGCAGCCGCTTTGATTACTTGCGCATTATGCAAAAGCTCAATGTAGGGGAGCACTTTTCTTGCGAAGACACAGTAACATTGGTTAATAACGAGCAACGCCACGTGCTTGTTAAAATAAGTGCAGTTGCCGATAACGAACACAGACTAACCAGTTACGTTGTTATTTTAACCGATATTAATGCACAAAAATTAGCAGAAAATGAGCTGCATATACTCGCCAACTACGATCAGCTAACTAGCCTGCCAAATAGGGCATTATTTAATAACCGTGTAATACATGCCATTGAGCAAGCACAGCGCCATAACAGCAAGGTTGCTTTGCTGCATATTAATATTAAACGCTTTAAACACTTTAATGATTCGTTAGGGCGAGAAGTTGCCGATGAATTGATTAAAACAGTGGCTGAGCGATTAAAAAGTACCTTACGCCCCAGCGATAGCGTAGCTCGATTTGGTGGTGATGAATTTGTTGTGTTGGTTGAAGATATACAGCAAATAGAAGAGGTATTGCTCGTTTGCACTAAATTAATGGGCTGTGTTAATAAAAATATTGCCCTTAATGGTCAAATAATTAATATTAATTTAAGCATTGGTGTTGCCACATATCCAGGTGATGCGCAGCAATATAAAGATCTATTAAAAGCTGCCAATATTGCTTTATACCACGCTAAAAATAATTTAGAAGGGAGCTATAAGTTTTATAAGCAAGAGATGAATCAACGGGTGCAAAAAGCACTGCACCTAGAATCGCAGTTAACTAAAGCGTATCAAGAGCATGAATTTTGTAATTATTATCAACCTATTATAAGTGCTAATAGCCAAAAAACCGAAGGCTTTGAAGTATTGCTACGCTGGCCAAAAAATCAATTAGTGAACACTCAAGAGTTTTCGTTAGCGGCAGAGAGTATTGGTTTAATTACAAAAATAATGCTGCAAACATTGGGCCGTGCTTTAGAAGAGTTAGTGGCTTGGCGCAAAATTGCTCCCGAGTTATATTTGTCGATTAACTTATCGGCACTCGATTTTGAATTTGAACACTTGGTGCCTGAAATTAAAAAGGCATTAATTAAAGCAGCTATCCCTTCTAAGGCGATTGTATTTGAAATAACAGAATCAATATTAATGCGCGATTCAAAGCAGGCCTTATCGAGTATGGATATGTTAAAACAACTAGGTTGTAGGCTTTATATGGATGACTTTGGTACAGGTTACGCATCGTTAACTTATTTGAAGCGCTTTCCTATTGATGTATTAAAAATTGACCGTAGTTTTGTACAAGATATAGGGGTTGATTCTAATGATGAGGCAATTATCCAATCTACGCTTACTTTAGCCCACAGCTTAAATAAAGAATGTGTGGCAGAAGGCATTGAAAGTACCCATCAATTAGTATTTTTAAAAGCACTTGGTTGCGACTATTTTCAAGGTTATTTATTTAGTAAACCTGTGCCCACAAATGCTGTTATTCCTTTAATTACTCGCGATTGGAGCGACGTGTTTAAGCAAGATTAAAGGAAAGCCCTTAGTGTGCAGTTGCCAGCTAAAAGCTGACAACTACTTTTAACCTATTTATGGGCGCTTGCCACAGTTTCTACAAAACATGTGTTCGCTGCGCTCGTTAAGCTGAACTTTTATGGCTTTATTGGCCTCTAGTTTACTCAGCCCTAGTTTGTAACGCAGATCTTCAAGGTGACTGAGGTGCTCCTCGCTGAGAGTGCCGTTAGTGATCTGTTCATGTACTGCATTTTCGAATACTTGACGGCGTTTGCGTACTTGCTCTGAAAAGCTCGATGCAAGTAAACCGGTAGGCACTGCAACCATTCCCATACTCACTAGGGTTATTACCCCACCAAATAGTTTACCAATAGGTGTTATGGGCACTACGTCGCCGTAACCTACGGTAGTTAGCGTTGCCATAGCCCACCACATTGCTGCAGGGATAGAGCCAAATTTATCGGGCTGTATATCGTGTTCAAGCAAGTAAATACCACAAGAGGCTAAAATAAGCACCACGGCCATAATAAAAAATGCCGCTAAAAGTGTACTGCCTTCATCAATAAATGCTTGTAACAGCAACTGCATAGCACGCGAATAACGGGTTAACTTAAATACTCGCAGTAACCTTAAAACTCGTAAAAAGCGCAAATCTAGCATAAAGAAAAACATCAATAAGCTAGGTAATATAGCAATTAAATCAATTAATGCTAAAGGCGAAAAAATATAGTGCAAGCGTCGTTTGGTATTTGAACCCTCAATAGCTGCATATTTAACTCTGTCTACACAGGTCCAAAGCCGTATTATGTATTCAATAGAAAATATAGTTATGGAAACAATTTCTAATAAGAAAAATTCTTCATGGTACTGCTTAGCAATACTCGATACAGACTCAAGGACAATGGCAACTACGTTGACCATTATGAGACAAACCAGCATTACATCAAGTATGTGCCCCGCGCGCTGATACTCTCCAGAGGCTTCAAAAGTGTGCGCAATTTTTTGTCTAAGTTTTCGTATATAGTTCATTTATAGTTTAAGTACCATATTTATACTGCCTTCTTCAAAGTCGCGGCTTATTTTAAAGCCCAATTTACGCGCAAGCTCAATCATGCCGGTATTCTCTGGTAAAGTAATCCCTTCAATAGATTTAACTCCTTGGCGCTTACAGTGCTCAATTGCGGCTGTCATTAATATACGACCTAGGCCAAGGCCTTGGCAGTCTGAGCGCACTACAACGGCAAATTCGGCCTGTAAATTATCAGGATCCATAATAACGCGCGATACGCCAAGAGTGCGAGGCTGCCCTTGATATGTTTGAGATACAATAAAGGCCATTTCACGGTCGTAATCTATTTGCGTCATTTTAGCGAGTTGGTCGTGATTAAACTGCCTTAACTCCCCAAAAAATCGTTTATAGCGATCCTCTTTAGTTAAAGACTGATCGAACTGCTGATGTGCTTGCTCATCTTCTGGTTTAATTGGGCGCAGCGTCGCTTGGGTATTATTTTTTAACGTTACGGCCTCTACCAATTCAATCGGGTAGGGGCGAATAGATAAACGTTTACGATGCGTTTGCACTCGATAGCGGTTAATGGTCATGGTGGCGTCCAGCACTAAAAATTGCCCATTACTGGCTAATATAGGGTTGAGCTCTAAGGAACTAATGTCGGGCTGATCAATTACTAACTGCGAGATGCGAGTAAGCAGTGCGCAGAGCCGATATTTATCTACTTTTTCAGGTAGAATACGATCCTTTAGTACGCCTTTATCGTGCGCCGCGGCAATTAAGTATTTTGCTAGGTTCATATTTAGCGGGGGCAAAGCTACTGCTGCTTGTGCGTATTCAAGGCCGGTGCCTGCTTCTCCTAGTAAAATAACGGGACCAAAATTAGGCTCTGTTTTTATTGCTATTCGCAGCTCGTTGGCTCCGGCACGCGGCGCCATTTTTTGTAGCGAAAAACCATCAATAACGGCATCGGGATAAGTGTTCTTTATTCTTAATAACATCGAAAAAGCAGTTTGCTCTACTTCTTGAGCGTCATTTAAGTTAAGCACTACGCCACCCACTTCAGATTTTGAAGGAATGCTTGGGCTAATTAATTTTAGCGCCACCGGAAACCCTAACTCAATGGCTTGCTCTTTTGCTTCTGTTGGCGTGTAAGCCACTTCGGTTTGAATACACTCAATACCGTAATGACTTAAAATTTGGCTCGCTTGATGGGTCGGTAAATAACTTTGTCCTTCTTCTAAAAATTCATTTACTAAGGCTTTAGCTGCCGACTTATTAATTTTTGTATCTACGGTATTCGACTCAGGTGTTTGGGTTAAATGCTTTTGATTGCGTCGATAACTAACTAAGTGCATAAAGGCCCCAACAGCGCCCTCGGGAGTACGATAAGTTGGGATCGCGTTATTAGCGCAAACACGCCTAGCAGCATAGGCGGCATCTTCACCGGTAAAGTTAGTAATAACATACGGGCGCGCCATTTTTGGGAGTGCTTGTAAGGTTTTAACAATAATATTTGCATAGTCTTCGCTAGGTGCTAGCGCAGATGGAGTGTGAATAATCAGTAAGTTTTTTACTTCAGGAGCTTTAAGTAGAATTTCTAACGCCTGCTTATAGCGGCTCGGGGCTGAGTCACCAAAAATATCCACCGGGTTTGAGGCCTTCTCTGAGCGAGGAATTACTTTATTGAGCGCATCACATGTCTCGTCACTCAATTGCGTTAATTTACCTGAACTTTGTATTAGCTCATCTACTGCCATTACGCCAGGGCCGCCACCATTGGTTAAAATAGTGAGCTGCTCTATTTTTAATAATTTTGGGTGCATGGCTAATGTTTGCGTTGCAGCAAATAGCTCGCGTAAATCGTTTACTCTTAACATACCCGCGCGCTGAAATAGAGCATCGTATACCGCATCCGAGCTATGCGCTATTCCCGATTGAGCTTCAGCGGCAATAGCGCCCGCATGGGTCCTGCCCGTTTTAATTACAATTACGGGTTTGCTAAAAGCAGCCGCTCGAGCAGCTGAAATAAAGCTGCGACTGTCCTCAATGTTATCTATGTAGAGCAAAATAGCCGTAGTTTTAGCATCGCGACCTAAAAAGTCGAGCAATTCAGTAAATTTAATATCCAGACAATCGCCCATTGACACAAAGTAAGAAAAGCCAATTTCTTTATTTTTTGCCCAATCTAAAATGGTTGAGCACACTGCCGCCGATTGTGAAACGAAAGCGAGTTTGCCAGGGCTCGCTACGGTATGTGAAAAGCTGGCATTTAGGCCAATATGAGGAATTAATAACCCTAAAGAATTTGGGCCCAACAGCGTAACTTGATGGCTAAGTGCGCACTCTTTTAAAGTTTGTTTTTGTGCGTTACTTAAGCCGTCAGCAATGATGATGGCATTATGACAGCCCAGTTTTCCAAGTTGCTCAATAATAAGGTCTAAGGTGTTTTTATTGGTACAAATAACCGCGAGATCAGGTACTTTTGGTAGGGCATCAATACTAGGGTATGCCAGTACACCATGCACCGCAGTGTGGTTTGGTGTTACTGGCATAATTGGCCCTTTAAAACCACTTTGCAATAAGTTACGCATAACTACGTAGCCAGCACGGGTTGGCGTGTTAGATGCCCCAATAACGGCTACTGAGCTTGGGTTAAAAAACTGACTGATACGCTTGAGACTCATGGCTTTTCCTATGCTGATTAATATTTGCTATCTGTAATTTCACAATGTACTCTGTTTATATTATATTTTCGAGCGTTTAGGGTTGTTTTAGGCGCTTAACAAGGGAGTTTTAATGAATAAAGTATCTAACTTTAATATTGTTATTGCGGCTATTTGTTTAAGTATAGGCCTAATTAGCTTAGGATTTATTTTAAAAGGTGCTGCGCTTGATATCAAAGGTATGGAACGTACCGTACAAGTAAAAGGATTGGCTGAGCAAGAAGTGCTGGCCGATACCGTGATCTGGCCACTACAATTTAGTGATGCCGACAATAACTTAGAAGCGTTAGTGGGTAGAGTTGAGGGTAAAAACGATGCAGTAATTGCATTTTTAAAGTTACACGGCTTTGATGATGAAGAAATTAGCACTGGCAGCCAATCAATTATAGATAAACAAGCTCGCGAATACGGCAGCGAAAATCAACAATTTAGATATATAGTGCGCTCTAATATTATTGTTTATTCAAATGCGCCCGACAAAGTAAAAAATGCCCTGAGCAAGGTAAGTCAGCTGGCTAAGCAAAATATTGCCATAGTGCAAGATAACTACGAAACCCGTGTGGAGTATATGTTCACTGGTTTAAACGACATTAAACCAGCAATGGTACAAGAGGCCACCGAAAAAGCCCGTGAAGTTGCGACTAAATTTGCCAAAGACTCAAATTCAAAATTAGGTAAAATAAAAACGGCTCGCCAAGGGCAATTTAGCATTAGTGATCGTGACTCTAATACGCCGCAAATCAAAAATATTCGCGTGGTTACGAGTGTGGAATATTATCTTTCTGACTAAGTAAATTAATCACTTGAGTTATTGAGCGCTGTAAATAGGCAGCGCTTAATAAAAGCGTGGTTTCGTTTACCGTATTGCTTTGTAATACATTTAATAATTGCTGTTTTGCTTGTGCATTTTGCTTTTGCTCCATTTCCATTAATGCGAGTAGCGCCGAAAACTCATGCTTTATTGGCGTAGTCGGTTTATTTGCATAAGCAATATAACAGGCAACTGGCGTTAACCCTTGCAGGTTAGGCTGCGCCAGCGCTTTGAATAAGTCATCGTTAGATTCAAATAACATTAACGAACGTACATAGTTAAACGGTAAATTATTTGCATCAGGGTGTTTAAATACAGTATGCAACACAGTGTTACCGGCCTCATTTTGCGCCAAAAAACCCTTGTTAACTTTAAGCGCAGGTGTAAAAAAGCTTAATGCGTCTAGGGTGCTTAGTTGGCTAATAAACGATGTTGGTAAAGGGTTACTGGTTAAAATACGGATTGCCACATTTTGCATAAAGTTATATTTAACACTCATTCGCTGCGCGCTTTGATACAAGTGCATTAATTGGCTTGCTTGCTGAGCAGGCGTTAACTGCTTAAAGTCGTTATCAAGCTCGTCGAGTTGATACTTAGCAAGGCGTGCGTTAAGTAATTGTATGCATAATTCCATGGCTTATCTCCTTAGTTTATTATTACCTACTCTAGCTTAAACAATTGGCTTATAAAACAAAAAAAGGCCGCATAAGCGACCTTCTATATTGTTACTGAGTTATAGCAAGTTAAGCTTGTTTACTTGCTATCCACTGATTAACAAAGTTTTCTAGTACGTTAAGTGGTACTGGGCCATTTTTAAGCACTACGTCGTGGAACTGGCGAATATCAAACTTATCACCTAGTTGCTGCTTTGCATTTTCACGCAGTTCTAAAATCTTCAGCATACCCACTTTATAAGCAGTTGCTTGCGATGGCATTACAATGTGACGCTCAACCATTTTAACCCCGTCAGAGGTCGCATTAGGCGTGTTATTTACGTAGTAATCAATACCTTGTTGGCGGTTCCACTGCATAGCGTGAATACCTGTATCAACCACTAAACGTGCTGCGCGCCATAATTCCATCGAAAGACGACCAAAGTCAGAATATGGGTCTTCGTATAAGCCCATTTCTTTTGGTACTAGCTCAGAGTATAAGCCCCAACCTTCAATATAAGCAGTGTAGCCACCAAATTTACGAAACTTAGGCACGCCTTCTAGCTCTTGCGAAATAGCAATTTGCATATGATGTCCCGGAATGCCTTCATGATAGGCTAGTGCTTCCATTTGGTAAGTAGGCATAGCTTCCATGTCGTAAAGGTTAGCGTAGTAAACACCTGGGCGAGAGCCATCTGGTGCCGGTTGTTGATAAAACGCTTTGCCAGCTGCTTTTTCACGAAATGCTTCAACGCGTTTTACAATCATATCGGCTTTTGGTTTTACAATAAATAACTCATCAAGACGCGACTTCATATTATTAATTAGGTCGGTTGCTTGGCTAATATATTGCTCTTTAGCGGCATCAGTATTTGGTAAATAAAACTGCTTGTCGGTTTTCATAAACTGCATGAAAGCAGCTAAATCGCCTTTAAAACCTACTTTATCTTTTATGGCGCGCATTTCGTCATGAATACGAGCTACTTCAGCAAGGCCAATAGCGTGTATTTCTTTTGCTGTTAGGTCTGTTGTAGTAGTGCGCTTTAACGCATTGTTATAAAACGCTTCGCCGTCAGGAAATTTCCATGCGCCGTCGCGGTTATCTGCGCGCTTTTCAAGTTGGGCTATGTAATTAATCAGTTTAGAGTAAGCCGGTTTAACAGCCGACTTTAAAGCATCTACTGCATCAGCGGTTAGGCTGTCTTTTTCGCTTTGACTGATCTCTAGTTTATTAACTTTACGTTTAAAGTCGCTAAGTAAAGTAGAGTCGTCGTCTTGCTCAAATGGAGCGCCTTTAATAATATTTTTGCTTGAGTCGATAACATGCGGGAATACAAACTTAGGGGCAATAATACCTTTTTCAGCACGTACTTCTAAATCAGTAATTAACTGATCAAATACTGCTGGCACACCGTTTAAGCGAGATATATACGCTTTAGCGTCTTTTACATCACTAATTGAGTGTTGATTAATTAAAAATGCAGCGATCATAGAATGAGTGCCGTACATTTGGTTTACCGGGTAACTGTGGTAACGCCATTTGAAGTCAGCAATTGAGTTTTCAAGATCTTGTTTTTTTAAGTCGTAACTTACTTTAGTTGCATCATCAAGCTGAGCACGATTAATGCTATTAAGCGTTACTAAGTCAGCTTTGGTTTGTGCAAAATCTTTTAATTTTTTAGCTTCGCTACCATCGTCCCACTTGTCGTAATCTTGCTTAATACCCATGTAAGTTTGATACACAGGGCTGCTCATTACGTCGCGGTTAAAGGTATCTTCAAAAAAAGCATTCGCTTTGTCTATTTCATTTTGTACTGGTTGTGCTTGTACTGCTGGTGCTGTTGTTACTTGTTGTGTAGCTTGCTGGCAACCAGCAAGTAGTGCAACACTTACTGCAGCTGCAATAAAAGTAAATTTACGCATTATTTATCCTCTTGATGTTAGAAATTTATTATTATAATTTTGTAGAACCTAGCGTTAAACGAATAACTCTAGCAGATCATTTAAAAAGCGCTGACCTTTTAGTGTTACTTGCCAATGGCTATTAGTTTGTATTAATAAGCCCAATTTAATTGCCTGTTGTAGCGCGTGTTGTTGGCTTTGTAATGGTTGCTGTGTAAGCGCATTAAAGTTGTTAATAGGGCACGGCTCTACTAGACGAAAGCGGTTCATAAAAAACTCAAATGCTAAATCGTCTTGTTCAACCTGCCAGCTTTTAAACAAGTAAGGTTTGATCAGATCCATGTAACCACGCGGGTGCTTAACTTTTTCGGTGCGGGTTATTATGCCTGTATTTGCATCAGTTACCTTACCATGCGCGCCACAACCAATACCGATATAATCGCCAAAACGCCAATAATTTAAGTTGTGTTGGCATTGATAGCCAGGCTTTGCATAGCCTGATATTTCGTATTGCAGGTAACCTGCTTGCGCGAGTAACTCTTGGCCTTGCTCTTGAATGTCCCACAGCGTTTCGTCTTGTGGCAGGGTAGGCGGCTTAGAAGCAAATTGTGTATTGGGCTCAATAGTTAGCTGATACCAAGAAATATGCGGCGGGTTAAGGGCAATAATTTGCTTTAAATCACCCAGTGCATCATCGAGTGTTTGCCCAGGTAAGCCATGCATTAAATCAAGATTAAAGCTATTTAACCCCGCTTCTTTGGCTTGCTCTGCGGCGTAGTTTGCCTCGTCGCTGCCATGAATACGGCCAAGCGCTTTAAGCTTGTCGTTTTGCATGCTTTGCACACCAATAGAAATGCGGTTAATACCTGCTTTTACATAATCTTTAAAGCGGCCAGTTTCAACAGTGCCAGGGTTTGCTTCAAGAGTTATTTCGCAGTTATCTTCAAGCCCAATAAGGCTTTTAACTTCACTAAGTAGGCGTGTGTAAGCTGCGCCAGTTAATAAGCTAGGTGTGCCACCACCAATAAAAATACTATGAATTTTACGCCCTTGGACTAAATGCAGGTCGGCTTTTAAATCATCAATTAAATGCTGCACATATTCAGCTTCAGGAATTTCACCTTTTTGTCCGTGGCTATTAAAGTCGCAATATGGGCATTTTTGCACGCACCAAGGTACGTGCACATATAAGCTTAGTGGTGGTAGGTTCACAGGCCGCCTTTTAGCTTAAGTTGCTGTAGTAAATTTTGTAATGCTTGACCGCGATGGCTAATGGCATTTTTTTGCTCTTTTGTAAGCTCGGCACTGGTGCAATTAAGCGTTGGTACAAAAAATACCGGGTCGTAACCAAAGCCGCCTTCGCCATTTTGGGTTAGGGTTATTTCACCTTCCCAACTGGCACTACAAATAAGCGGAGTTGGGTCATTAGCATGGCGCATTAATACCAGTACACACCAAAAGCGTGCGGTTCTAATTGGGTTATTACCCAGCTCAAGTAGTAGCTTATCTATGTTATCTTGATCGGTTGCACCTGCACCGGCAAAGCGCGCCGAGTACACACCTGGCGCACCATTTAAACCATCTACTTCTAATCCCGAGTCATCAGCAATAGCAGGCATACCGGTAATTAGGGCAGCATGGCGGGCTTTAATAATGGCATTTTCTACAAAAGTGGTACCGGTTTCGGCCACCTCACCTACGTTAAAGTCGCTTTGCGGCACAACATTAATATTGAGTGGGCTGAGCATGTTTGCAAGTTCATTTACTTTGCCAGGGTTGCCTGTGGCAAGTACTAAAGTTTTTATCATAAGTTATTTAATCTACGTAAAATTTTTGCTGAAACTGTAATTTTTGAAATTGTGAGTCTTGCTGTATTTCAATCTCAAAACGTAAAACTTCTTCGTTAGTGTAGTTAACTTGAGCAAGGTAATAAATTGCATCGCCTTCAATTACTTCTTTAAAGTTAAGCGTTTGTTTATTGCCGAGTAGATTTTTAGCTGTGCCTTTTAGCACGGCCTTTTGCGCCGTGTTATTGGTATCATTAGCTAATATAGATATATTAACAATCCCTTTGTAGCCGCTACGCTCAAGGCCATAAGCTTGGGCTATTTTAGGTTGCACAAAGGTTGAAGGAAAAGCGATGTAATGTACTTGCCACTGACCTAACTCTTTGTACTGCGCGCCGGAAACTTGCTCACTGTGGGCATTAAAGGTAAAAGCTAAACAGGTAATAAAAAACAATTTAATTAACCGTTGCATAATTAACTCCTAAAACATAAAAAAGAGGTCTTGTGACCTCTTTAGCTAAAATAAGCGCTTAAACTAACAGATCCATAAGCAGCATTTGTAAAAACTGAATACCAATAATAAGCACTAAAACCGATAAATCTAAGCCACCTAGCGATGGTAGAATTTTACGAATAGGTTTTAACATAGGTTCAGTCAGCTGGTGGAATACCGCTTCTATTGGGTTGTAGCCTTGGCTAACCCAGCTTAGAATAGCGCGAATAATAAGTACCCAAAAAACTAAGTTTAAACCTTCTTTTAGTACGGTGATTAATGCTTGAATAAGTACAGGTTGTATAGCCCATGACTTATAAATAAGCCACATAAGCACACTTATTTTGGCTGCGGCAACAAAAAATGCCAGCAATAGCGAGGCTAAATCAAGGCCTCCAAACCCAGGAATAACTTTACGCAGTGGCTTTACTGCGAAAGAGGTGGCTTTAACCACAAATTGGCTCATTGGGTTGTAAAAGTCGGCTTTTGCCCACTGTAGCCAAAAACGCAGTAATACCACCATTAAAAATAGATCAAACAGGGTACTGATTAAAAATTGCATGGCATTCATAATTTAACCTTCTTAAAGTTCTTGTTCCATTTGCTGTGCACGCGTAATACACGCATCCATGGCATCGGCAACGGTTTGGGTTAAGCCTTTATCTTTTAAATGTTCAACGGCTGCATGCGTAGTACCACCTTTAGATGTTACGTTTGAGCGTAACTGCGAAATGGTTATATCGGGTTGGCTTAGTGCCATTTCGGCAGCGCCAAGTGCTGTTTGTTGTACTAAGCGACGTGCATCTGCATCGTTAAAGCCCAGTGCTTTGGCTTTCTCTTCTATGGCTTCCATAAATAAGAAAAAATAAGCAGGCGATGAGCCTGTAACTGCAATAATATCGTTAATTTGCGATTCTTGCTCAACCCACACTACAATGCCAGTGCATTCAAAAACTTGTTGTACAAATTCGTGCTCGCTTGGCGTTTCGCCAGCGCCATATAAACCGGATACACCACGGCCAAGTAGCGAAGGTGTATTAGGCATACAACGTATCATTTTCACGTCTTGGCCAAGCATTTCGCGCAAACGTTTTACGGTTAAACCAGCTGCTACTGAAATAAACAGTTTATCGCTAAAGTCGACACCCGACTCTTGAAACGATTTACATAAATCGCCCATCATTTGTGGTTTAACAGAAAGTACAATTACGTCAGCATCGCGCAGGGCTTCGTTATTGTCACTGGTGGTTTTCACCTTGAAATCGGCTGCCACTTTGGCCAGCTTTTCTTGGTTACGGTTTGTGGCAATAATATTGTTTGCATTAAACCCATTTTTTACCATGCCACCAATAATGGCGTAGCTCATATTACCTGTGCCTATAAATGCGATTGTTTTATCTGACATATATCTGTTATCACCTTTTAAGTTCGTGTGCCAAAAATGTCTGTGCCGATCCTCACCATGGTTGAGCCTGCACTAATTGCAGCTTCAACATCATTGCTCATCCCCATCGACAAAGTATCTACTTGAGGATATTGGGTCTGTAGTTTATCAAAGCAAGTTTGTAATTGCTTAAAATATTGAGTTTGCGTTGTAATATCATCGCTTTTAGCCGGAATAGCCATTAGTCCGCGTAAAGTTAATTGTTCACATTGGTTAATAAAACTGGCCAGTTCGGCTACTTCATTAAGCTGGCAACCCGACTTAGCCTCTTCATTACTAATATTTACTTGAATAAGCACATTAAGCGCGGCTTTATCGGCTGGTCGTTGGCTGTTTAAGCGTTTCGCTATTTTAATCCGATCAACACTTTGTACCCAAGCAAAATTGGCGGCCACTAATGCGCTTTTATTTGATTGAATAGGGCCAATGAAATGCCAAATGATATCGCTATATGCGTGTAGTTGCGCTATTTTATCTACAGCCTCTTGAACATAAGACTCACCAAATTGGCGTTGGCCATGCTTGTAGGCAGCAATAATATCGGCACTTGGTTTGGTTTTTGATACTGCAAGTAAGGTTATTTCGTTACTATTTCGTTGGGCGTTTTTTGCCGCTACTGCAATTCTAGCGTAGGCGGATGTGAGTCGTTCTGCTATTGTAACCATATATTTATCAGTTAGTTGTGGAGTCATAAATGGATATTACCGAATTATTGGCGTTTAGTGTGCAACACAAAGCATCCGATTTACATTTATCATCAGGGGTTTCACCTATGATACGCGTAGACGGCGATGTGCGGCGTATTAATATACCAGCACTAGGAGACAAAGATGTAAACAACCTAGTTTACGATATTATGAACGATAACCAGCGCAAGGACTACGAACAAAATCTCGAAGTGGATTTTTCATTTGAAGTGCCTAATTTAGCACGTTTTCGTGTTAATGCCTTTAATACTCATCGTGGCCCAGCCGCTGTATTTCGTACGATCCCCAGTGAAGTGCTCACACTAGATGATTTAGGTGCTCCCGATATTTTTAAAACCATTGCCGATAATCCTCGCGGCTTAGTATTAGTAACTGGCCCTACAGGGTCAGGTAAGTCGACAACATTAGCGGCTATGGTTGATTATATAAATCAAACAAAACATCACCATATTCTCACTATTGAAGATCCAATAGAGTTTGTCCACGATAACAAATTAAGTCTGATTAACCAGCGAGAAGTACATCGCGACACACATAGCTTTAAAAATGCGCTACGCAGTGCACTTCGTGAAGATCCAGATGTAATATTAGTTGGTGAATTACGTGATCTGGAAACCATTCGCCTGGCAATGACAGCAGCCGAAACTGGTCACTTAGTATTTGGCACTTTGCACACCACCTCTGCACCTAAAACCATTGACCGTATTATAGATGTATTCCCAGGTGAAGAAAAAGCTATGATCCGCTCTATGCTCTCGGAATCATTACGTGCGGTAATTTCGCAAACCCTGCTTAAAAAAATTGGCGGTGGGCGAGTAGCTGCTCACGAAATTATGCTTGCAGTACCTGCTATTCGTAACTTAATTCGTGAAGATAAAGTGGCGCAAATGTACTCGTCTATTCAAACTGGCGCTTCGCATGGAATGCAAACAATGGATCAATGTTTAACAAACTTAGTTAATCATGGCATTGTTACCAATATTGCAGCGCAAGCTAAAGCGCAAGACAAAACTCAGTTCGGTGGTTAAGGAATACTAATGGCTTTATCTTTAAATAACTTTTTACAAATAATGATAGATAAAAAAGGCTCTGATTTATTTGTTTCAAGCCAACTGCCTATCAGCGCTAAAATTAATGGTGAATTAACCCCGCTTGATGATGAGCCGCTCAGCGATGAGCAATCACTTGAGTTGGTTGAATCGGCAATGAGTGAAAAACAAAAAGCCGAGTTTCATACAACGAAAGAATGCAACTTTGCGATTGCCACTGACGAAGGTCGTTTTCGTGTTTCGGCATTTTGGCAGCGCGATAAAGCGGGCATGGTTATTCGTCGTATTGTTACTAAAATACCTGAAATTGGCGAACTTGGGCTGCCGTCTACACTTACCGATGTGATTATGTCGAAACGTGGTTTAGTGCTATTTGTGGGGGGAACCGGTACGGGTAAGTCAACCTCACTTGCTGCACTTATTGGCTATAGAAACCGTAATCAGCGCGGACATATATTAACCATTGAAGACCCGATTGAGTTTGTACACGAACACCGTAAAAGTATTATTACTCAACGCGAAGTAGGGCTAGATACCGAAAGTTTTGAGTCAGCGCTTAAAAGCTCGTTACGCCAAGCACCCGACGTAATATTAATAGGCGAAATACGCTCACAAGAAACCATGGAGTATGCATTAAGCTTTGCAGAAACAGGGCATTTATGTGTGGCTACCTTGCATGCAAACAACGCTAACCAAGCGATAGATCGGATCATGCATTTAGTGCCAAAAGAAAAGCACGATAAGCTTAAGTACGATCTAGCATTAAATTTACGCGCTATTATTGCCCAGCAGCTGATCCCCACATCTGACGGGCAAGGTCGAGTTGCTGCTATTGAAATATTGCTTAATTCACCTATGGTTGCAGAGCTAATTAAAAATGGTGATATAGGCGGTATAAAAGAAACCATGGCTAAATCGAAAGAAATGGGCATGCAGACCTTTGATCAGGCCTTATTTGAGTTGTATAAACAGCAACGAATCAATTATGCAGATGCATTGCACCATGCAGATTCGGCGAACGATTTGCGCTTAATGATAAAGCTGCGCAACAATGAGCAGCAAGGGGCGGGCTTTTTACAAGGGGTCACTATTGATGGCCTTGATGATAAAGGCAATATTAGTTAAGTTAAAGAGAAGGCTTTGGGTATCAGCTTAAAAGCTCTGATATTCAAAGCCTAACACCTAATATTTTTACTCACCGTAACTTGTTTCAAAAAAGCTCTCTAAAATAATCACCGCAGACATGTTATCTACTTTGCCTTTGCCTAAGTTTTTATAACCGCCTTGCTCAAACAAGCGCGCTTTAGCATCGGCGGTGGTTAAGCGCTCATCTTGTGTTTCTACCGGTATGGCATAGTGATTGTGTAATCGATTAGCAAACTTTTTAGCTTTAAAAGTTACCTCTTGGGCGGTGCCATTCATATTTAGCGGTAAACCTACCACCATTAAATCGGGCTGCCATTCGTTTACTTGTACTGCTATGTCATCCCAATTAGGAATGCCATCTTGTGCTTTTACAGCTTTAAGGCTCGATGCGCTGCCAGTGAGCTCTTGACCTATAGCAATACCAATACTTTTGGTGCCAAAGTCAAAGCCCATTACAGTACGCTGGCCTTGCGGCTTGAAGTTTTTTTTTGTCATAAGTTTATCTTGTTAAGCATGACCAGCTTCAGGGCTGAGTTGACTTATATCAAAGCCCAGCATAGAAACTGCTTTTTCCCAGCGTTTTTCAACGGGGGTGTCAAAAATAATTTTCGGATCAGCTTTAATTATCAGCCAGCTATTATCCAATAGCTCTTGTTCTAATTGACCTTGCTCCCAGCCAGAGTAGCCCAAAGTAATAATAAATTGTTCAGGTGCTTGTGCTGTGGTTAACGAAGCGAGTACATCTTTAGAGGTGGTGATCATGATATCACTGCTGAGCGTTTGGCTCGCAGAGTAACCATGCTTTGGAGAGTGCAGTACAAAACCACGGTCGGTTTTAACCGGCCCGCCAGCATATACGCTAACTTGCGCTGCTTGCTGAGTTTTGTCGTTATCAATTTCTATTTTATCGAGTAACTCACCTACGGTAATATTAATAGGTTGGTTGATTACCAAGCCCATAGCCCCGTCTTCATTGTGCTCACAAATATAGGTAACAGCACGTTTAAAAAAAGGGTCTTGCATCGACGGCATTGCGATTAAAAAATGATTTTCTAATGACTGCATAGATTTCACCCTTTTTAGTTAATGAATTTTTAGTATGGCACATACCCATGTTTTTAAAACAAAATAAGCACTTTCATACGATTTAAAAATAATGAATACCTTAAACCTTACAATATGAAAGCGCTTTTAATAACGCTAACTTATTTAGCGAGTCGTTTTTCAATTGCGTCAAATAAAATACCCGTAATTGAAATATCGTACGCCGCTTCAATTTCTTTAACACAGGTTGGTGCGGTTACGTTAATTTCGGTTAATTTGTCGCCAATAATATCTAAGCCGACAAAAATTAGGCCTTTTTCTTTAAGTGTTGGTGCCACAGCTTGTGCAATTTTTAAATCGGATTCACTTAAAGGACGTGCTTCGCCGCGTCCACCTACGGCTAAGTTACCGCGTGTTTCTCCGTTTTGTGGAATACGCGCCAAGCAATATGGAATTACTTCGCCATCAACAACCAATACGCGCTTATCGCCTTGAGTGATCTCTGGAACATAATTTTGTACCATGGCAAAGCGACTGCCGTGCTCGGTTAATGTTTCACAAATTACACCAATGTTAGCATCGTCTGCTTTAACTCTAAAAATCGACGCGCCACCCATGCCATCAAGCGGTTTTAAAATAATGTCTTTATGCTGCGCTAAAAACTCACGAATTTGCTTTTGGCTGCGCGTTACTAAAGTGTCGGGCGTGTGTTCGCTAAACCAAGCTGTAAACAGCTTTTCGTTTGCGTCGCGCAGGCTTTGTGGCTTGTTAACTATGAGTGTACCTGCTTGTTCGGCACGCTCTAAAATATACGTTGCGTATATGTATTCGGTATCAAAAGGGGGATCTTTACGCATTAAAATAACGTCTAAATCGCCAAGTGCAATAGTGGTTTTTTGCTCAAGCTGGTACCAATTGTTTGGATCGTCAAAAACCTGTGCTTTTGCAGCTGTAGCATATGCCTGACCTTGGCGTAGTGAAAGATCATCCATTTCCATATAGTAAATTTCATAGCCACGTGCTTGCGCTTGCATCATCATTGCAAAACCAGTGTCTTTTTTAATATTAAATCCGCTAATAGGATCTGAAATAATGCCTAACTTAATTGCCATGCGCTGTGCCTTAATATGAATATTAATATATATATGTGGGTACTTTTAGTTATTTCAATTAGCTAAGTCGCCAAACTGCAGCTGTAATGCACTTAAAACAGTTAATGCTGCTGTTTCGGTGCGTAATACGCGCGGGCCTAAGCGAATATCTACAAAGTTTTGTTGCTTTGTTTGCGCCATTTCCTCATCAGTAAAGCCGCCTTCAGGGCCAACTAAAAAGCGTACGCCATCTTTTGGGACGGTAATTGTTTTGATACTGTGCTCGGCACGTGGATGCAAAGTGAGCTTAATTGCTGCACTTTGCTGTGCAAGCCATTGCTTTAGATCTACCGGCGGATGAACAACAGGTACAAAATTACGCCCAGATTGCTCTGCGGCGGCTATGGCTATTTTTTGCCATTGTTGGTGTTTTTTATCAAGTCGATCGCCCATCAATTTAACGCCGCAACGCTGACTAAAAATAGGGGTGATTTCGGTAATACCCAGTTCCACCGATTTTTGAATGGTAAAATCCATTTTATCGCCACGCGATACGCATTGGCCTAAGTGAATTTTTAAGGGCGACTCTACATCATGAGTATTTAGCTGTTGTGGCATAACCACGACATTTTTTTTAGTCACCTCAATAATTTCACTAAGGTATTCACCGCCTTCACCATTAAAAATAGACACGTGCTCGCCTACTTTCATTCGCAATACTCGGCCAATATGCCCTGCAGCGTCGTCATCTAATGTAACGGGAGTGTTTAAGGCAATACTCGATGCCTGATAAATATGAGGAACTCGCATGTGGTGTCACTTATTGGTTAGTGCATAAAAGTTATATGCCGCTATGGTAAGTAAGCTGTGAGCTAGGTGCAATTATTTATTTTTATTAAATTGCTCATCAGTCTCTATTAGGTTTAGTGACGCTTGTGCTATATCGGTATGGCACGATAAGTGATTTGAATGCCCTGGGTCTGTTACTGGGCTAAACGAAAAGCCATTTTCGTCTTGGCTAACTAAAAAGCGACTTTTGTGTAGTGAGTTATAAATAAAGCGCTGTTTATCATCGCCAAGTAAGTAATCAACACGGTTAAATAATACGCCTTTAATTTTATGATGATCATGCAAGTAGGTAGCGAGCTCTGATACACTAATTTCATTTTCAAAGTCGCAATAGCAGTAATCTTTTATAAGTTCATCAAACATCATTTTTACTAACTGCCGGGTGTGGCTACCAGCTGCTATTAACCCGCTGGGTGATTGGCTCTGAGCATGATTAAAAGAGTACTCAGCAAATGCTCTGCTAAACTCATTATCTATATCAACTAACAGATAATTGGTTACATCAAATAGCATAAGGCCCCATTACACTTAAGCAAAGTGTTCACAAGCTGATTAAATATTATATTTAATCAGCTTGGTGTTAAATTGAAAACATACTAATAAGCAAATAACCTACAGCACAAAAAACCGCAAATTCGATACAAGCAATACCAATATTATCTTGATGATCAATTTCCAGCGAAGTATCGATATTTGGTAACGAAATCTTTTTTATTACATAAGTTAAACTGTAAAGTAGCACCCACATTACACCGCAATGCATCACGAGTGTAAATAAATTTTCGACCATCTTACCATTTTGAAACGCTGCGCTGGACAAACCAGCATACGCGGCCAGCGATAAACCAATTGATTTACCCGCGTAACGAATACCAATAGAGGTATTTTCAAGGCCAAAGTTACTTTGTAGCGATGCGCCTTGGTTAGCTTTGGCAAAGTGGTATTCACGTATTTTACTATCAAAAGCAAACATACCTTGTAGTACAAAAAAACTTACAAAGGCAATGAGTAAACTGCTAAAACCTTGAGTGTGAGTCCAAGTGTAAAGCCCTAAAGTAATAATACAGTTTGCAATTAACATACCTGAGTCGACCAGTGCGGCGCAGACATTTTGTTTTAAAATAGCGGCTTCTTCATTAAAGCGATGCAAAATCCATTTGCGATGAATTAAGTGACCTACTTTAATAAATAAAAATAATAAAACGATTAAAAAGATCACTTTTAATGGGTTCGATTGCGCTGTGCTTATGCTTATTTCATCAAATAAAAATGCTACTGAGGCAATCACCACCGATATTTCTGAGGCAAAACTAATCCCCATTGCAAAGTTATCATGCTGCGCTAACTCATCTTTAAGCGCTTGTTTTGCTTTTAGTTGAGTGGTTATTCTTAAGCTCATTATGATCACGCAAATAACAATAAAACTAATAGCAATCGCAAGTAAACTAGTGTTAGATAATGACAAATATGACATGGTTTTCCTAAGTAGTATTTACCTTAATAGGTTTTTAATCATTCTAGTACGGTTATTGATGATATAAAAGAGAGTATTGATGAGTAACGTAAAGCAACTTCCCATTCAATTACAAAAACTTGGCGAAACACGCTTCGAACAGCTTTATCCACAACAAAAGCAAGAATTAGCGCTGGTACGGTTATTAGCCTTGAGTGACTTTGCATGGCGCTGTTTAACATCGCAACCTGAGCTAAAAAACTGGTTATTATGTAACACCGAAATTAAAAATAGGGTGATTGCAGCTCCTTTTATTGACTTAGACCTAAATAATATTGATGAGCGCGATTGCCATAAATTACTGCGGCAATACCGAGAAAAGTACTGGCTTAAAGTGGCTTTTTTAGATTTATGTTGCGACAACCCAATTGCCGATAGTATCAAGTATGTAAGCCAATTAGCAGATAACCTAATAGAAAGTGCAAATCAGTGGGCTTATACACAGGTGGCAAAAACCAATGGTGAGCCTTTAAATGAACAAGGTCAGCCATTGCCTTTAATGGTGTTAGGAATGGGTAAGCTTGGCGGACAAGAGCTAAATTACTCATCAGATATAGATCTTATTTTTGCCTATCCTCGCAATATTAAAACCCAAGGCGGGCGTCGCTCGCTCGAAGCCCAAGTGTTTTATACCAAAGTGGCGCAAAAGTTAATAACCGCACTTAATCAAGTGACCGTTGACGGCCAAGTATTTAGAGTAGATATGCGACTGCGACCTTTTGGTGAAAGTGGCCCGTTAGTTATGAGCTTTAATGCAATTGAAGATTATTACCAAGAGCAAGGCCGTGATTGGGAACGTTATGCCATGTTAAAAGGGCGCTTAATTGGCACGCCTAACATTTATTTTAGCGAGTTTAACCAGCTATTAAAGCCGTTTGTATATAGACGCTATATTGACTTTTCGGTGATTGAGTCGCTGCGAAAAATGAAGTTGATGATTGCTCAAGAAGTACGTCGTAAGCGCCTAACCAACAATATAAAACTAGGCGCAGGCGGAATACGAGAAGTTGAATTTATTGTACAAGCACTACAAATGGTACGTGGTGGGCGAGAGGCTAATTTGCAAACTCAATCATTATTACACGCCCTTAAAGAGCTTAGCTTAAGCCAAGTAATTGATGAGCTTGAAGCAAAAGATCTGCAAAAAAACTACTTATACCTGCGTAAAGTAGAGCAGTACCTACAAATATTTGATGACCAACAAACGCAAACCCTCCCGGATGAGGAGCTAAATCAGCAACGTTTAAACTATTTACTCAATCAGCCCGACTTTAGCGCTACGTTAAGCTATTTAGAGCATGTAATGGGGCAAATTCATAATGAGTTTAATCATGTAATAGGGGAGGAAACCGAGCCGCTAGATACTTGCGAAGGCGCATTTATTAGTACTTGGGATCATGGTGATGTGAGTTTTTTAAATGATCCCAGGGAAGATTGGCAAACACCACTACACGACTTTAAACAACGTATATCTAAAGCAAAAGTGGGTAATCGAGGGCGTAATATTCTTGATAAATTAATGCCGGTTTTACTCAAACAAATGAACGACTTTAATGCCACTGCCGAAACATTTAATGTTATTTGCCAAATACTCAATAAAATAATTTCGCGTACCGCCTATTTAGAGCTGTTATACGAAAACCCAGGTGCCTTAAAGCAGTTAGTATTATTGTGTTGTTATAGTAAATGGATAGGTGAGCATATTTCGCTTTACCCTATTTTGCTTGATGAGCTAATAGACCCCGCAGTACTTTATAAGCCAACACCTTTAAGCGCCTATAAAGACGAAATTAGGCAATATTTTTTACGTATTGAGCCCGACGACTTAGAAATGCAAATGGAGGCGTTACGACAGTTTAAACAAACGCATCAGTTACGAATTGCCGCTGCCGATGCCACCGATGTTATGGATGTAATGAAGGTGAGCGATCATTTAACGGCACTGGCGGAGGCTATTGTCGATCAGGCCGTTAATATTGCATGGCACAATTGTGTAAAACGCTTTGGTATGCCACCTAGTACTAACGACGAAAGCAAAGGTTTTGCGGTTATTGCCTATGGTAAAACCGGTGGCTTTGAAGTGGGTTATGACTCTGATTTAGATTTAGTCTTTGTACATAACCACGATGGCAGCAGCCAAACTAATGGTGTAAAGCCAATAGATTCAAGGCAATTTTATTTAAAATTGGCGCAACGTTTAATGCATTTATTTAATACCCGAACCGCTTCGGGGATTTTATATGAGCTTGATACACGACTACGCCCTGAAGGCGCATCGGGGTTGCTGGCAATTAACCTAGAGAGCTTTAATCATTACCAACAAACACAGGCATGGACGTGGGAGCATCAAGCGCTAGTGCGAGCTAGGCTGATTTTAGGGCAAGCTGAATTTGTTGAGCGTTTTGCGCAAATTCGTAAAAATATACTGTGTCAGCCGCGCGATAAAAAAGTGCTCAAAGACGATGTAATAAAAATGCGTGAAAAAATGCGTGAACATTTAGCAACAGGAAATGAGCAGCAATTTGATTTAAAGCAAGATGTTGGCGCAATGACAGATATTGAATTTATTACTCAGTACTTAGTGCTAAATTATGCGCAACAATTTGAAGAGCTATGTGTGTATTCCGATAACGTCAGAATTTTAACTGATGCTGCAAAGCTTGGCTGCATTACCAAGGCGCAAAAGCAGCAATTAATTCAGGCGTATATTAATTACCGTTCGCGCTATCATGTGTTGAGTTTAGATCAGCAAGGGCGCCGCGCAGAGCGTGCACAATTTAGTGATGACATTAAAAATGTAACTGCAATCTGGCAAACTGTGTTTGAATTAAGTTAACTTGAACTTTGGTTAAGCGCGCGTCACTTTGATACTCAGATGAGTATCAAAGTGCTAATTATTAAGTTCAAGTTTTAAGTTGTAAGCAGTTAGTGCGAACAAATTCAGAAGGTAGTTCAGTAATTACGGCCGCGCGCTGTTTATGACATAAGTAAGTGTATACTTCGTTTTCAAAGTCGTCGTTAATTGCACGCCCTACTTGATACAAGGTAGAAGTGAAATTGCTATCGACTCTAAAATGATCTTTAACGACGTAATCTTTACTTAAATACCAATATAACTCTATGCCTTCATTACTGGCATATTGCGATAACGCCTTTTTTAGTGTTGACCCGTTTTCAAAGCGTCGAGGCTCAATTTTACCTGTCCAGGTTTTTGGAATCGGTTCAATAATACGCATGCGCTCAGCTAAAACACGCTCAAGAGTTTGTTCTGGCTTTTTAAGCTGCAATACAAACTTACCTTGCTCGTCGCTCACTTTATTACGAATTGAAGAGTAAAACCGACTTAATCCTTGCGCCGCTGCATTGTTTGATTCTTTAAAATCAAATACTGGACCATCACCTAATAAAAAGTAGACTGCGAGAATTATTAGCCCCGCAGCCAGTGATAAATGTTTAATCCAGAACCACATAGTTGGTACTCATTTTTATTTTTATTTTTATTATCTATTGTTATACCATTACTTTTAATAAAAAGAAGTGCTATTTTCATCGGGGCGTGTTTTAAAACGGCGGTGTAGCCACATATATTGCTCAGGAGCGGCATTAATTGCTTGCTCTATGCGTTGGTTAACACGAGTGACATCGGCTCTGTTGTCGCCACTGGGGAAGTTTTCAAGTTCAGGTAATACCTCTAAGTGGTATTTACCGTGTTCGTCGCGACGGCTAACTAAACTAACTGTTTCACAGTGTTTACTGGCTGCAAACATTAGCGTTCCTGTGGTTGTTGCTGTGTCTGGTACGGCAAAAAATGGCACAAATTCACAATGCTTACGACCATAATCTTGATCAGGTAAGTAGTAACATATTTTTTTGTTTTTAAGCGCTTTTAATAAACCTTTTACGTCTTTTCGGCCAATTAAATATTCGTTAGAGCGCAAGCGACCATTGGTAGTAAAGTATTCCATAAGCGGATTGTTGTGCGGGCGATAAAAACCTAAGCCTTGGTATTTTAATCCCATTACACGGCTCGCCATTTCAAGATGCAAAATATGCGGAACTAGCATTAACACGCCTTTGCCCGACGCTTGAATGCGCTCAAAGTGCTCAAGCCCTTTAATTGAGCCGTAAGCTTTTTGTACTCGCCACTTTGGCCACCACCATGCCATACCAGTTTCGACCATAGCCATTCCGGTATTTTCCATGTTTTTTAATACTAATGCTTGCTGGTCTGCTTCGCTCATATCTGGGAAGCAGTGTTTTATATTTACCTCAGCAATATGGCGGCGTCGTTTCATATATTTATGCACTAATCGGCCAAGCTGCTTGCCCATTGCTAGTTGTAGCTTTTGTGGTAGCCACGAAATTAAATATAAAAAGAAAACACCCACCCAAGTTAACCAGTAACGAGGACCCAAAAAAGATATTTTAAAAGGAGATGAGGTAACCACAAAAAATTCTCTAATAATAAAAACGCTAGTTTAACGCTAAGCGCTATAAAACACAAAAAGCCAGCAAAATGCTGGCTTTTTAGTTACTAGACTAAGCTGTGTTAAATTGCGTTTAAACCTTTATTAATCGCCATTAAGTCAGCATTTGTCAGTGTTCCTGTTGCTTGCTTTAAACGCAGCGTAGATACCACGTAGCGATAGCGAACATTGGCAAGGTTACGTTTTGCATTGTACAAGTTTTGTGTGCTAACAAGTACATCAACAATAGTACGAGTACCTACTTCAAAACCTGCTTCAGTTGCTTTAAGTGCACTCTCGGCAGATATAACCGCTTGCTCTAGCGCTCTAAAGGTCGCTATATCTGAAACCACTTGATTATAAGAAGTAATAACTGTGCGTGTAACTGCGCGATAGTTAGTTTCGTAATCTTGGCTTGCAGCGACGTAAAATGCACGTGCTTGATTAGTTGCAGCAACCGTGGCACCACCTGAGTAAAGAGGCACACTAAAGTTGATACCTATAGTGGTCGAATCGACACGAGGTTGGTTATCAAAACTTACACCGTTTATGTCGCGATTGGTTAAAGAATCACCGTAACGCGCATCAAGTGTTAATTTTGGGTAGTGGCCTGCTTTCGCTAGCTCAATTTGATCTTTAGCTATATCAACTGTGACTTTTGCTACTTGTAAATTTAAGTTCTTTTCTTCAGCCACTTTAACTAAGTCGCTAGAGGGTTTATTTGGCTTTACAGTTGAAAATGTTTCGGTATTTAAAACGTCAAGTTTTGCGTGGTACTTACCTGTTATTTCGCGCAGTAGTTCACGTGCTGTTTCTACGGCATTACCGGCAACAATTTCTTGTGCTACTGAGTTATCAAACTGAGCTTGGGCTTCGTGTACGTCGGTAATAGCAGTTAGGCCTACCGCGTAGCGTTGCTTTGTTTGCTCTAATTGGCGTTCAATAGCGCGCTTTTCAGCTTTAACAAATTCAAGGCTATCGATAGCACTTAATACATTAAAGTAACCATCGGCAACACGTACTATTAAATCTTGCTTGGCAAAATCGTACTGTGCACTGGCTTGTAGAGCTTGTTTATCAGCAATACCTAGGTTATTCCATGCGCCTAAATCAAACAGTGTTTGGCTTAAGCTAACACCACGAGTGAATTGGTCAGTATCGCTTTCTACTTTAACTTGATTTGATAAATCGGCAACACTTCGAAAAGAGGTAGAGTCACTTTTTTCGTAGCCTAAGCTTAAACCTATTTGAGGTAATAATGCGCTCATCGCACGATCACTTTGATAAGATTGTGCATCCGCTTGGGCTTTTGCCTTTAACACGGTAGGATCGTTTGCTGTCGCAATTTCAAAAACTTGCAGTAAATCTTCAGCGTGAGCAGCTGTAGCGCCAATTGCGCATGATAAACTAACCAGCGCCGCAAGGATGTTCTTTTTCATGTGTGGTTCGGTCCTTAGACAAATTTTATACTATTGGGCATGTTAACCTGTTTTGGCTCATAACTAAAAAAAAAATGAGTAAAACAATGTTTGTAAGTGTAACAGAATATATTAATCCACTTTAGTTTATTAAAATAAGTAAGAGGTAGTTATATGACCAATAAAAAGTTGATCGAATTTACTCACCAAGATGTGAGATTAAAACCTATTACTAACCTTTACGATGGTTTTTTTAAAATTAACTTATATCAATTTGAACATGCATTATTTGCCGGTGGCGAGTCGCAACTCATTAGCCGTGAAATTTTAGAACGCGGCGATGCTATTGCCGTGCTGCCTTACGACCCTGTAACCGATACAGTGTTATTAATAGAGCAAATACGCATTGGTGCAATAAAAAGCAAACATTCGCCATGGCTGTTAGAATGTATTGCAGGTATGACCGATGGCAGTGAGGATTATGCAGCGGTAGTAAAAAAAGAAGCCTATGAAGAAGCCGGACTTAATTTAACCGAGCTCGAGTTTATGCTTTCGTATCTTTCAAGCCCCGGCGGCACTACTGAGCGGTTACATTTATATTTAGCCCGCGCCGATTTAAGCCAAGTAAACAGCGGAGTTTACGGTTTAGAAACGGAAGGGGAGGATATTAAAACCCATATATTAACACTAGATGATGCACTGGCACGGCTTAATAGTGGGGAAATAGACAATGCTGCAACGGTTATTTGTTTGCAATGGTTAGCGCTCAATCGTGATGGTATGATCAACAAGTGGGCATAAATTTTATACATAAATAGTAATTTATAAATTGTAATGGCGGTACTTTGACAGCACTTTTAGCAACCCAAAGATATATTCAAAACCTTCCAAAGTATTTAACACTTTGCGAGCATAATTACGTGCGGCTTTTAAAGTTATTACCAAGCGAGCAAACTAAACAAAGTATTCGCGAGGTAAAGTTGGGTAACAGTGAGTTTGCTGTAAAAATAGATGACATGGCTAAATACACTATGGATGTGTCCATTAAACAGCTATCAGGAATGGTAAAAGGCATTACCCCATTATACTTAACCGTTAGGCTTTATAATGATGCGAAAGTGGCCGAAATTATTCATCACGACTATCATCAGCGCATAAAACCTTCTTACGGTTATCCTAATCCTAAAATGCATCAAAAAGATGAAAAATATCAACTTAACGCCTTTTTATATGATTGGCTTGTGGCGTGTGTTGAACATGGCCAAGCCACGCTAAATTGGGATGTAAATAATGGCTTGGTTTGATGATACTTATACTTTTAATAAGCCATCTTTACGTATTGCTCATGTTACAGATTGCCATTTATTTGCCGATAGAAATGCTGAGTACTTTGGGGTAAATACAGCCACATATTTTCAACAAGCGCTTGAACATATGGCGTTACAACAACTAGATGCAGTGGTATTTGGCGGTGATTTAACACAAGATCATAGTGTGGAATCTTACTTATTATTTAGTGAGCTTATAAGCAACAGTACACTTACTTGCCCAGTATTTTGGCTACCAGGTAATCATGACGAAATTGCCTTGCTTGAGCAAATCAGTGGTGGACAAATAAAAGTGGCAAAACGCTTAGTGGCTAATAACCTAACTAATAACGCAAGCACTGATATTGAGCTATTACTTATTAACTCCAAAGGGCTCACTCCAGCCGGTTGGGTGACAAGTGAGCATTTAAATGAAATATCCGATTGTTTAGCGCAGTCAGTTAGCAAGCAACTGGTATTTTGCCATCATAATCCGTTGCCAATAAACGGTTATTTAGATAAACATATGCTCGAAAATGGCCCACAACTATTAAATACGTTGGTTAATAATGGTAATGTTGCTGCGCTTATTCATGGTCATGTGCATAATGATTATACGCAATGTTTTAGAGAGCTTGATATTTACGCTACGCCGGCAAGCTCAGTGCAATTTACTAAGCACAGTAAAGCGTGGCAACAGCAAAATAATGGCCCAGCTTATAGAATGCTTTATATAAACTCATCGCAAGGGCAAGTGCATATAAATACGGACGTGATATGGTTAAGCGCGTAATTTATATTCACGGTTTTAATAGTTCTGAAAAATCATATAAAGCTGTGCGCTTTGGTGAGCTTATGGCACACTATGATGTTGACTATTATGTGCCACGTTTAAACCACGAACCTCTGCAAGCTATTATCGAGTTAGAGCAGTTAATCACACCTAATACCGCGTTATTAGGTAGTTCATTAGGCGGTTTTTTTGCCACCTATTTATCGCAGCGTTATCATATTCCTGCGGTGGTTATTAACCCAGCGGTAGCACCGGGCAATTTATTACAGCCTTTACTTGGGGCAAATTATAATCCGTATCAAGATTATAATTATGAACTAAATAACCGTCATATAGATGCTTTAAAAGTATTAACATTGAGCGAGTTAAAGCACCCTGAGTTGTTGTACTTGTTGCAACAAACGGGTGATGAAGTGTTAAATTTTCAACACGCAGTAAATTATTATTCACACTGTAAGCAATTAATAGAATTTGGTGGTGATCACAGCTTTATTGGCTTTGAGCGCACTATTGCAAGCATTGTCGATTTTCTTAAATTAAATAAAACTAGTTAGCGCATATAAAGATAAAAATTATGAGTCAGCAAAATTATAACGCCGAAGCTATTGAAGTACTCAATGGGTTAGATCCGGTAAAACGCCGCCCCGGTATGTATACAGATACCTCGCGGCCAAATCATTTAGGCCAAGAAGTTATCGATAATAGTGTCGATGAAGCAATGGCCGGCCATGCCACTCGAATAGATGTGATCTTACACGAAGATAACTCGCTCGAAGTGAGTGACAATGGCCGTGGTATGCCTATTGATATTCACCCTGAGGAAGGTATTCCCGGGGTTGAGCTAATATTTACCAAACTGCATGCTGGTGGTAAGTTTTCTAACAAAAACTATCAGTTTTCGGGTGGTTTACACGGCGTTGGTATTTCGGTTGTAAATGCGCTATCAACCCGCGTAGAAGTGACCGTTAGACGAGATGCCCAGCAATACAGAATGGCATTTGAAAATGGCGAAAAAGTTGAAGACTTAAGCGTAATTGGCGTGGTGGGTAAGCGCAATACCGGTACCACAGTACGTTTTTGGCCAGACGTTAGCTACTTTGATTCGCCTAACTATTCAATCACTAAACTAAATCACTTATTAAAAGCTAAAGCCGTGTTATGCCCAGGCTTACGCATTAAGTTTGTTAATAAGCAAACTAAAGAAACCCAAGAATGGTTTTACGAAACGGGTTTAAAAGATTACTTAATTGAAGCCATTAAAGGCTACGAAACATTACCAGATGTGCCCTTTGTAGGTGAGTTTTCAAGCTCAATTGAAGGTGCTGACTGGGCATTGATTTGGCTACCTGAAGGGGGCGAGTCAATAGCTGAAAGTTACGTAAACTTAATACCTACCGCACAAGGCGGTACTCATGTAAACGGTTTACGCCAAGGTTTACTTGAGGCAATGCGTGAGTTTTGTGAGTTTAGAAATTTATTACCACGAGGTGTAAAACTCACCCCAGATGATATTTGGGAGCGTTGTAGCTATGTGCTTTCAGTTAAAATGCAAGATCCGCAGTTTGCCGGTCAAACTAAAGAAAAGTTATCGTCGCGCTCATGTGCGGCATTTGTATCGGGCGTAGTAAAAGACTCCTTTAGTTTATGGCTAAACGAGCATACCGATATTGCAGAGCAACTCTCTGAATTGTGTATTTCTAATGCGCAGCGACGTTTACGTGCTGCTAAAAAAGTGATCCGTAAACGCGTAACCGCAGGGCCTGCACTTCCGGGAAAATTAACCGATTGTAGTGCCGCAGATAACGATCGCACCGAGCTATTTTTAGTAGAAGGTGACTCGGCAGGTGGCTCGGCTAAGCAAGCGCGAGATCGTGAGTTTCAAGCAATAATGCCGCTGCGTGGTAAAATATTAAATACCTGGGAAGTTGATTCGGGGCAAATATTAGCATCGCAAGAGGTGCACGATATTTCCGTGGCATTAGGTATAGACCCAGATTCAGACGATTTAACAGCGCTGCGCTATAATAAAATATGTATATTAGCCGATGCTGACTCGGATGGGTTACACATAGCTACCCTATTGTGCGCCTTATTTGTGCGCCACTTTAAGCCACTAGTAAAAGCAGGGCATGTGTATGTTGCTATGCCACCACTTTTTAGAATCGATATTGGTAAAGATGTTTATTACGCACTAGATGAAGACGAAAAAACCGGTATTTTAGCGCGCATTGAAGCTGAGAAAAAACGCGGTAAAGTAAACGTACAGCGATTTAAAGGCTTGGGTGAAATGAACCCGTTGCAACTGCGTGAAACTACTATGGATCCAAATACCCGGCGTTTAGTGCAACTCACCTTGGATGAAGAAGAATTAACCATGGAAATGATGGATATGTTACTGGCTAAAAAGCGCTCTGCAGATAGGCGTCAATGGCTAGAGGATCACGGTAACAAGGCACAAGTTTAATTAGCGTCTGCGTTTAAATAAACAAGGAGAATATATGAATACGGTACTAAAAATAGTGCTATTACTAGGTTTAACTAGCAATACCGTAATGGCTAAAAATATATTAGATAAACTCACGGTAGCCCCGGGGTTTGAGCTTAGCTTATTTGCCAGTGATGTTGAAAATGCACGGCAAGTTGTAGTATCAAAAAAAGGCATAGTATATGTTGGCTCGCGTAAAGCAGGCAATGTATATGCACTTATTGATCATAACAGCGATGGCGTAGCAGATAAAAAAATGCTGGTTGCAGAGGGCTTAAATATGCCTTCAGGTTTAGCAATTAAAGATGGCGATTTATATGTTGGTGAAGTACACCGCATCATTCGTTTTAAAAATATTGATACGCAACTAAAAAACCCACAGTTTGAGGTGCTTTACGATGCGCTGCCATCAGAGCGCCATCATGGTTGGAAATTTTTACGCTTTGCCCCAACTGGCGAGCTAATAATTCCGGTTGGTGTACCTTGTAATATTTGCGCTGAAGACGAGCGTTTTGGCCGTATTTTTGCGTTAAACGTAGAAACCAAGCAAATTACTACACTGGCGCAAGGCGTACGTAACTCAGTAGGATTTGACTTTCACCCTAGCACACAAGCGTTATGGTTTAGCGACAATGGTCGCGACATGATGGGGGATGACATTCCGCCAGATGAGTTAAATAGAGTCACTAAAGAGGGCGAGCATTTTGGTTTTCCGTATGTTCACGCAGGCGCGATTATTGACCCTGAATTTGGAAAAGGTAAAAAAATTGCCGACTATACTTCACCTGCACTAGCCTTACCGGCGCATGTAGCGCCTTTGGGTATTCATTTTTATAACGGTAAGCAATTTCCAGCAAGCTATAAGCAGCAGTTATTTGTTGCTGAACATGGCTCGTGGAACCGTTCTAAAAAGTCAGGTTATAAAGTGGCATTAGCGAGCATTGAGCAAGGCCGTGTAACTAAATATACGCCATTTATTACAGGCTTTATGCAAGACGAAACAACATATGGACGCCCTGTTGCATTTGCAGAATTAGGTGACGGCAGTCTATTGGTAAGCGATGATTACGCCAATGTGATCTACCGTGTAAGCTATAAGAAAAACTAGGTAAGCTTTAATGAGTGATACAGATACCTTGCTAATGCAAGGAATTGAGCAACAAACAATGGGTCGTTTTACCGAAGACGCCTACTTAAACTATTCTATGTACGTAATTATGGATAGGGCATTACCCCATGTGGGCGATGGCTTAAAACCAGTACAGCGACGTATTATTTATGCCATGAGCGAGCTGGGGTTATCGGCTAATGCCAAGTATAAAAAATCAGCCCGTACCGTAGGTGACGTACTAGGTAAATACCATCCCCATGGTGATAGTGCCTGTTATGAAGCCATGGTATTAATGGCGCAGCCGTTTTCTTATCGTTATCCATTGGTTGACGGGCAAGGAAACTGGGGCGCGGCCGACGATCCTAAATCGTTTGCGGCAATGCGTTATACCGAAGCACGTTTATCTAAGTTCTCTGAAATACTCCTCAAAGAGCTAGGCCAAGGGACGGTAGATTGGACGCCAAACTTTGACGGCACCATGGATGAGCCTGTGGTACTGCCATCGCGTTTACCGCATATATTACTCAATGGTATAACGGGTATTGCAGTTGGTATGGCAACCGATATTCCGCCTCATAATGTGCGTGAAGTAGCCAGTGCCTGTTGCTTATTACTTGATAAACCAAAAACTGAGCTTGAAGAATTACTCACCTTGGTACATGCGCCAGATTACCCTACAGACGCAGAAATAATTACCCCAAAAGCCGATATTCACAAAATATATAAAACTGGGCGTGGTTCAATCAAAATGCGTGCAGTTTATACGCAAGAACAGGGTGATATAGTTATTACCGCACTGCCACATCAGTGCTCTGGTGGTAAAGTACTGGAGCAAATTGCAGCGCAAATGAACGCTAAAAAACTGCCAATGGTAGCCGATTTACGCGATGAGTCAGATCACGAAAACCCGACTCGAATCGTCATTATTCCGCGTTCAAACCGTATTAAAGCTGAGCCATTAATGGCGCACTTATTTGCCACCACAGATCTAGAAAAAAGCTATCGTGTAAACTTAAATATGCTTGGCCTAGATGGGCGTCCGCAAGTTAAAAATTTACTGACTATTTTAACCGAGTGGTTAGTGTTTAGACGCGAAACAGTACGTCGACGCCTACAATATCGTTTAGATAAAGTGTTAGCGCGTTTACATATTTTAGAAGGCTTATTAGCAGCCTTTTTAAATATTGACGAAGTGATTGAAATTATTCGCAGCGAAGATAAACCAAAGCCAGTATTAATGGAGCGCTTTGATTTAACAGACATACAAGCAGAAGCTATTTTAGAGCTAAAACTTCGTCATTTAGCCAAGTTAGAAGAATTTAAAATACGTGGTGAGCAAGATGAACTCGCTAAAGAGCGTGATAAATTGCAGCAAACGCTAGGCTCAGATCGTCGTATGTCAACGTTGCTTAAAAAAGAAATTCAAGAGGCGGCTGAAATATATGGCGACGACCGTCGCTCGCCAGTTGTTGAGCGCTTAGAAGCAAAAGCGTTAAATGAAAAAGATTTAATCCCATCAGAGTCGGTCACTGTGGTGCTTTCAGACAAGGGCTGGGCACGCGTTGGCAAAGGACATGATTTAGATGTGCAAGGGTTAAGTTATCGAGCCGGTGATGCATATAGAGCCTCAGCTCGGGGTAAGAGTAACCAGCCCGCCGTGTTTTTAGATTCAGCAGGACGAGCGTTTGCAACCGATGCGCATAGCCTGCCCTCAGCACGTAGCCAAGGTGAGCCCATGACAGGGCGTTTTAACCTTAGTGCAGGCGCTAACTTTGAGCACGTAGTAATGGGTGAAGATAACCAAGTATTACTTATGGCATCAGACGCAGGTTATGGCTTTATTACTGACTTTAAAGACTTAGTGAGTAAAAACAAAAACGGCAAAGCATTGGTGAGCGTACCTAAAGGCGGTTTATTACTGTCGCCAATTAGGGTTAACGAGGTCGCTAGTGATTATTGTATGGCCATTTCCAACGAAGGGCGGATGTTGTTATTTCCGCTGCGCGACTTACCAAAATTAGGTAAAGGTAAAGGTAATAAAATAATTTCTATTCCGGGGGCTAAAGTACAAGCCCGCGAAGAGTTTGTAAAAGTATTAGCAGTAGTGCCTGAGGGCAGTAGTGTAACGCTGCATGCAGGTAAGCGAAAACTAACGCTTAAACCAAGTGATCTAGAGCATTATTATGGCGAGCGAGGGCGTAGGGGTAATAAACTACCACGAGGCCTACAAAGAGTAGACGAAGCTGTTGTAGAGTTTAGCCCGCAAAACGACGAGCCAATTGAAAATGCTATTGATGAGTAGCGATTAATTCACATTCGCTCATATTAAACGGCTTGCTTATGCAGGCCATTTTTTTGTTATAAATTTAGTTTGTTGTAAAATTGAGCGTACACTTGTGCGCTATTTTCTCGTGTAGATCATAAAATAACGTTATAATAGCCGCTGGCTTAACGCGATTATATTTGGAGACGCTCTGTTGCTTGCTGTTATACGTATTTTTATTATGCTGTTGTTTATATTATTAAGTTGTATTTTTGGGTTACTGTTATCAATAGTGAGGCCATTTCATCCTAATAATGTGCATATTATAGCGAGCTGGTTTGGCTCAGTAGCAAAAATGCTGGGCGTTAAAGTTGTACTAAAACATCATCCGGATAGCGTAAATCTTGGTCCTGCGGTTTATGTGGCAAATCATCAAAATAGTTATGACTTATTTACTATTCCTGCAATGGTGCCTAAAAACTGCGTGAGCGTAGGTAAAAAAAGCTTAAAGTGGGTGCCATTTTTTGGTCAGTTGTATTGGCTTTCGGGGAATATTTTAATTGATCGTACAAACCGCTCAAAAGCTGCGGGAACTATTTCTAAAGCCGCTGAAAAAATAAAGAAAAATGGCTTATCAGTATGGATGTTTGCAGAAGGTACACGCAGTTACGGACGCGGTTTATTACCTTTAAAAACAGGCGCATTTCATACCGCTTTAAGTGCGCAAGTACCCATAGTGCCCGTATGTATGAGCACAACGCATAAAACCATTAAACTAAATCGTTGGGATAATGGTACAATTTATATTGAAATGTTAGCCCTCATATCGCTTGATAAAAACATCAGCGCGCGCGAGCACGCTAAAAGTGTGCACAGTATTATGGCTGCTAAAATAACTGAATTAGATGCTCAAGTGAGAGAAAATTAATGGAAAACTGGCGTGAAATAAGTGAAGACATCGTATCTTCATTACTCGAAGATGGTTCAGACCCTGAAATACTTTACGAAGTAGAACATCACTTTGTATGTGAAGACTTCCCTAAGTTAGAGCAGGCCGCATTAGCCGCTTTTAAATTAGGCTACGATGTGGAAGAGCCAGCAGAGCTTGAGCTTGAAGACGGTGCAAAAATTTGGAGTTTTGACATAGTTGTAGAGTCAGAGCTTGATGTTGACGTAATAATGGAAGACGTTGATAAGCTGGCAGCACTTGCTGTTGAATGCGAAGTTGAGTACGACGGTTGGGGCACTTACTTTCAAGAGTAAGCGTAGCAGCTATAAAAAGGCGAACATTGTAAAATGTTCGCCTTTTTTGTTTAAAAGCCATCTGGCTTGAAATTAAAAGTACCGCGGCTCTGCGGGTCAAAAGCGACACGATTTATCAACTCCCGCACTAGTATCTCATTCCTAAAATTTTAATTTATACTGTTACAACCATTTTTTATTTTTAAAGTACACGCCAATACTGCCGGTAAGCACAACTAAAAATACTACGAATAAGGTGAACGCATAAGGGCTTTCTGTGCCAGGTATGCCGCCTACGTTTACGCCTAATAAGCCGGTTAAAAAGCCCAGTGGCAAAAATAATGCAGCCACCACCGACATAACATACATACGCTGATTTAGCTGCTCAGATACTTGGTTAGTGACTGTTTGTTGAATAATTTGCGCCCGATCTATTGAGCTGTCTAATTCTTCAAGGTAACGAGTTAGTAAATTAGTGGTTTCATTAAGCTTTGCTTTATCCTCATCGAAGAGCCATGAATAGTGATGATTAACCATGCTAATAAGCGCTTCTTTTTGTGGCTTTAAATAGCGTTTTAAAGCAATAGTTTGCCGACGTAATTGCGACAAACCTTGATTATCAAACTTTTTGCTTGGCTCATCTATTTCTTCTTCAAATTCATCTAGGGTTTCATCTAAAGCATCAATAACACTTTCCATACGGGAAGTGAGTTTTTGGGTGATAGTGCAGACGAGTTCAGAAATACTGCGCGGACCGGTATTGTTACTAAATGAAGCTAAAATATCTTGAATAGATAGTAAGCGACGCTTTCGGGTAGTAATAACAATATCATCGTTAATAAAAAGGCGAATTGAAACCATGTCTTCAGGGCTTTGTGCCGGATTTAAATTAATACCGCGTAAAAATAACATATGGCCGTTTGTAGCAGGGGTGATACGTGGGCGAGTTTCGTCTGCAGTTAGCGACTCTAATTCGTAGTCGGTTAAAAATTCACAGCCTTTTAGCCAAGTGACAACGTCAGCTTGGCTATAATCCATGTGCACCCAAAGCTTGCCTTGCTCTGGTTGCCAATTATGTAGTTCGGCGCTGTTTTCTATAGTGCGCGCACCGCCTTGCTCATCAAGTACAAGGGCGTGAAGTAAGCCATTAATCATAATAATTTCTCATAGATGGTGTGTTTTTAATACCGTTTACTATAGTGTATTTACTTTAGTAAATTAAACTTATCTTTCTTTTTTAAGAAGTTAAATTTATTTAGCGCTTCGAACAAGGGGGTTTTTGGCCCTTAAAGTTGACTAGTTTGTTACGCTTATATTGTTAAACTAGTCGGCTATAAAGATCAATCAAATCAATTTGTCGACTTGATAAATTTATTTTGTTGGTGTTTTTTTTCCGGTAGCGTATAAGACACTTTTTTATTAAGGGCACATTTATGACAGCAAAGATTACCGTTGGTTGGCGTGAGTGGTTGAGTTTACCAGAGCTAGGCATCGAGAAAGTAAAAGCAAAAATTGATACCGGTGCCCGCACCTCATGTATTCATGCACTTAATATAGAAGAGTATGAAGTTGATGGCGAAAAGTGGGTTAAATTTATTACCCAGCCATTGCAAGAAGATGAAGAAACACAAGTTGTTTGCAATGCAAAAGTTAAAAAGAAGAAGCACGTAACCAGCTCTGGCGGGCAAAAAGAGTTACGTTACTTTATAGAAACAACATTGCATGCGGGTAAATATAGCTGGCCTATAGAAATTACCTTAACTAGCCGCGCAACAATGAAGTTTAGAATGTTACTCGGGCGTACAGCCATGGAAAATCGTATAGTCGTTGACCCGGCTTTATCTCATTTATTATAAGGATGTATTAACTTTTAGAGGGACTAAGCTTCTAAAATAATACGTACTTATTAAGGTTTAAATTATGAAAATTGGTATTTTATCTCGCAACAAAAAATTGTATTCAACGCGTCGTTTAATTGAGGCGGCTGAAGCTCGTGGTCACGAAGTTAAAGTAGTAGATGCACTGCGTTGTTATATGAATATAAACTCTGAGCTACCAGAAATTCACTATCGTGGTGAAAACTTAAAAGGCTTTGATGCAGTTATTCCGCGTATTGGCGCATCAGTTACGTTTTACGGCTGTTCGGTGCTGCGTCAATTTGAAATGATGGGCGTGTATCCAGTAAACGAGTCGGTTGCTATTTCTCGCTCTCGCGATAAGTTGCGCTCATTACAGCTTTTATCTCGTAAAGGTGTAGGTATGCCAGTGACTGGTTTTGCTAGTAAACCAGATGATGTAAAAGACTTGCTCGAAATGGTAGGCGGTGCGCCGGTAGTAATTAAACTACTAGAAGGCACGCAAGGTATTGGTGTGGTATTGGCTGAAACGCGTAAAGCGGCTGAGAGTGTTATTGAAGCATTTATGGGCTTAAAAGCTAACATTATGGTGCAAGAATACATTAAAGAAGCCGGTGGTGCTGACATCCGTTGTTTTGTTTTAGGTGACAAAGTGATTGCAGCAATGAAACGCCAAGCACAAGAAGGTGAGTTCCGCTCAAACCTTCACCGTGGTGGTAGCGCTACATTAGTGCGTATTACGCCAGAAGAACGTAAAACAGCCGTTGCAGCTGCTAAAGCGATGGGCTTAAATGTAGCCGGTGTTGATTTACTTCGCTCATCACGTGGTCCTTTAGTGATGGAAGTTAACTCATCACCAGGCCTTGAGGGCATTGAAATAGCAACAGGTAAAGATATTGCAGGCATGGTGATTGATTTCATTGAAAAAACAGCATCAAGTAAAGGAACAGCAACTCGTGGCAAAGGTTAAAATTAACCGTTCTTTTACCTTATTAGGTGAAAGTGTTGGCGTAGGCGAGCGTAAAACGCTGGCCTTAGAAGCGGCAAAACTTTATACCCACTCTCCACTTAATATTCCAATTGAAGTGGTTAATGGTGTTATGGAAGGGCCGGTACTTATGGTGTGTGCGGCTATTCATGGCGATGAGCTCAATGGCGTAGAAGTGGTGCGGCAATTACTTGCTAAAATAGATCCTAACCAGTTGCGCGGCACGCTGATTGCGGTGCCGATTGTAAATGTGTTTGGCTTTATACATAAGTCGCGCTACTTACCTGATAGACGCGATATGAACCGCAGTTTTCCGGGTTCAGAGCGTGGCTCGCTGGCTGGTCGTATGGCGTATATGTTTTTTAATCAAGTGGCAGTACATTGTACCCATATTATTGATTTACATACGGGAGCTATTCACCGCACTAACTTACCGCAAATACGCGCTAATTTAGCCGATGAAGCCACCGCACAAATGGCTAAAGCATTTGGTACACCCGCAGTGATAGATGCCTCGTTACGTAATGGCTCACTGCGCAGCGAAGCCGCTAACTTAGGGATCCCGGTTATTACTTATGAAGCCGGTGAAGCACTGCGTTTTGACCCATTTGCGATTGCTGCAGGTGTACAAGGCGTTGACTATGTTATGCGTCATTTAAAAATGATCCGTGGTAAGCGTCCTAGAAAGCTTCCTGAGCCTATTATAGCCAGCTCTACAAGTTGGGTGCGTGCTAATGTAGATGGCATTGTGCGTGCGCAGGTATCGCTTGGAGAGCGTGTTACTAAGGGGCAAGTACTTGCTTATATTAGCAGCCCACTTGGCGACTCTGAACTTGAGCTACCAGCACCACGCAGTGGAATTATTATTGGCCAGCAAACTATGCCATTAGTAAATGAGGGTGATGCGGTGTTTCATATTGCGTATTTTGCTCATGCAAATAGCTTGGTTGAACAACAGCTTGGCACTTTTATTGATGAAATAAATGATTTAGATGATGAGCTTAAAACAGCTGAGTTAAATAACTAGTTATAATAGTAAGCTACTAAATATAGATAGAATAAATTGTAAAGCCGTTTTAGTTAACCCAGTTGGGATAACAAAACGGCTTTTTTATTACTATTTATTTGGCTTTTTGGGGCCAATAATACGCCTAATTACCGGTGCTTTTGTTGGCTTAGGTTCTTTGTTTAAAACCAGTACCGGACGAGTTACAAATAAGTTATTGGGATAAATAACTCTATGCCCGTCAATGTGCTCAAGCACTACATTCATTAAGCCCATTTCTATAATGCGCCCTTCAATACTATTTGCGCCATCAACAATACGTACCCAATAGCCAACGCGGCAGTCATTTTGAATAAACATCAGTAAAAAAGCGGTGAGATTACTAAGTAATGACCAAGCGGCAAACAGTGCAACACCTAGCATAGCAAATAGCGACGAACCTAGTACTAGGAGTCCGCGTAGCTCAATACCCCAAAATACCAGCACTAAACATAACATCACAAATGCGAGGATAATTTTAAGTAATAGCTCAGCACGATATTTTCGGTGTAGGTCTATTTTTCCTTTAATAGCTTTTTCGAGAAGCTTTTTAGTACCTTTTAACAGTATCGGAAAAAGTAATAACGCAATAAGGGTAACGACCAGTTTATATTGGGTGCCAAGCAGAGCTAACAATTCCAAAGTTATAGTCTCACAATAATTATATATGCCCAGTTTAACGCTTTAGGGTGCGACGAAATAGCCATTTAAAAAGAATTTTTAACATTTACCAGCCACTGTACCGAATCTACGCCATCGGCACTATCTAGCGGTGCAGCTATATCTATATGGATCATGGTGCCGGCATTAGCACGGCTTGGTGCTAAGCGCAGGCCTATACCTACATTTTTAAGAACGCGGCTATCTTCAATATTGTTTGGGGTGTTAGACCATGCTCGGCCAACATCAAGAAAAGCAGCGCCGCCTACTTTAAATAATTGTAGTAAATCATATTCCCAATAGTAGCGCTTTTCTAAACTCACTAAAAAGCTGCGATCTCCATGCTGATAATCCATAGGATAGCCACGCAGGCCGGTTTCGCCGCCGAGTGTAAGTTGTTTATCGTTAGTGAGGTTTTTAGCGTACTGCACCCGAGCTTTTACATACCAAGACTGATCAATGCTGGTATTTAAATAATATTGTATTTGGCTGGTGGAGATCAGGTTTTCAAATTTGTCCTGCTCTTTATTCCAGTAACCATCAATGTCTGCACTAAAGCGCCATAAGGTATTATCGCCACTAAAGTGAGCTTTTTTAAAGTTAAAAGAGTAAACCGCGCGGCTATCATCGTTACTAACAGATTCATCGGAGTAACCCAGTAAGGCTTTTATGTTCCAACCTAAGTTTAAGTCCTCAGTACGATAAATACTGTCGAAATTGCGTACTTTTATAAAGTTATCTTCAAACCAGTGTCCGCTTACATAGGGGTAGCTTAAACTGCGATCGACAGCTAAGGGGGCAAAGGTTGAATCTATTGCAGCAAAAGTATGTTGCTCATCAACGTAGCCCAGGCTGAGGCGCTGGGTCCAGTTACGGCTTAATGATTTGGAGTGACCAACAAAAAAGCTGTTGTAGTCGGTCGTTTGATCAAATTCACTAAACTTTTCACCGCGCTGATATAGCGCTTCTTCGCGTTGCTCTGAATAGCTTAAAATACCGTAGCTAAAAGGGGTGTCTATAGCAAAAAACGGATAGGTAAGCTCTAGCAGATGGCGTTTACCATCGTTATTATCGGCGTACTCTAAACGCCCACGATAGCGGGTTGATAAAATATTAGGATCGTCGTATACAAATAAATAACCATTACGATCGCTATCTGTAGTGCGCGACAACGACAAACGCTTACCCCAGCCAAATAAGTTAGATTCGCGAAAACCAATACTCGACTTGTTTTCTCCGCCACTGCGGCTAAAGCTTATTTCTGGTAGCAGTGTCCATAAGTCACGCGTAACGACGGTAACATTAACGTTCCCTTCGCAGTTTTCGGTGGCAATGACTTGAGCATCGTATAAATAGTTTTGTTTACGCAGTAAGCGTTCTGATTCGGCGAGCATTTTAGGATCAAAATTATCACCGCTCTCAAACAATAAAATACTTTTAATAACCTCTGGCTCAGTTTGAATATGCGCGCGGTTAGCAAAGCGAAATAGGGCGTTATTTTCGGCTTCGAGTTCAGTATTAAATACGTTAAGTTGCTGCAAAGTAATATTGGCAATTTTTGCATTACTACTTTGCTTTAACAGTGGCGTTGGTTGATCTAGTTGACGGCGTAAATTATTACTACTTGATGGCGTTGGTTGCTCGCTTGCGCAATCATTTTGCGCATGAGGGGTTTCTTGCGCAGCTAAACTGAACATAAAAAAGCTTGGAATACAGAGGCTAAAACAACAAGATGAAATCCATTTTTTAGTAATCATTCAAACCCTTTACTGCTACGTAGCAAATTACTACCGTAATATCAGCCTACATCATTGTTACTAAAATGTAAGTTAAAAGTAGAGAGCTTGAAGTTATTTAATTGCTATTAACTTAGGTAAAAAGTAAGTGCGGCTAATAAATGTTCAGCGTCATGGCCTTCACCGTTAATCCAAATACTTTGGCTGTAGTGTTCAAAGTTTAAATTAAATGTTTGCTGCTGATAAGTGAAGCGCAGTTGATGACGATCGGCACCAGCAGAGTACTCATTAATGGTTATTTCATCGTGGTGTAAAAACAAGCGACTCCACAGTTCAAAGTCTTCGTCGTGGGGCGGCTCTACCGGCGTAATAATAATGCATTGATGCGTGTGGTGATATTCTATTATGGTCATAATGCTCTTAGTTAGTAGCAAGGTAGTTGCGAATTGCAGTTAAAAACTCACCGCCATACTTATTTAATTTAGTAAAGCCAACACCCGACACCTTTAAAAATTCGCTGTCGTTGGTCGGCATTAGCTGCGCCATTTCTGCAAGCGTTTTGTCGTTAAATACCACGTACGGCGGTACATCGTCGGCATCGGCTAACTCTTTTCGCAGCGCCCTTAAGCGAGCAAATAGCTTTTTGTCGTAATTAAACTGAGCTAATTTATCTTGATAAACATGCTTAGCTTGCAGGCGAGGCTCTGCGAGTTGCAACGCATATTCGCTTTTTAAAATAGCGCGCGCGGCTTCGGTTAAACGCAGTGATGCACCTTGGGTTATATCTTGGCTTAATAAGCCTTGATGAATAAGTTGGCGTAAAATACTTAGCCAAAATTCACTGCTTTTGTCTTTGCCAATGCCGTAGGTGCTGAGTTGATGATGGTTATTATCGCGAATACGACTGGTGTTTGCACCGCGTAGTAACTCAACAATATATCCAAGGCCAAAGCGTTGCTCTGCTCTGTATACACACGATAGTGCCTGCTGCGCTACTAAAGTGCCATCAAAGCTTTTGGGCGGATTTAAGCAAATATCGCAGTTACCGCATGGCTCACGTTGATACTCACTAAAATAGTTAAGCAGGATTTGTCGACGGCAGGTTTGTGCTTCGGCAAAACTGGCCATGGCATTAAAGCGCTGCTCTTCGACGCGGCGACGTTGCTCGTCGTCAATATCTTCAAAAAAGCGTCTTACGCGGCCTATATCAGCCGGATCAAAATACATTATAGCCTCAGCGGCAAGGCCATCTCGCCCAGCGCGGCCAGTTTCTTGATAGTACGACTCTATGCTTTTGGGAATATCGTAATGCAATACAAAGCGCACATTGGGTTTATTTATACCCATACCAAAGGCCACTGTAGCAACCACTATTTGTATATCGTCGCGGGCAAAGCCGGTTTGCACAAATTGGCGCTGCTCGTTACTCATACCTGCATGATAGGCGGCGGCGTTAAGTCCCGCGTCGGCTAACTTTTCGGCTATGTCGTCTACGCGCTTACGGCTGGTGCAATAAATTATGCCGCTTTGGCTTTTTTGTTCTTTTAAATAGCGCAGCAGTTGCACCATAGGTTTAAATTTTTCTTCTATGGTGTAGCGAATATTAGGGCGATCAAAGCTGCCGGTATGAATATAGGGTTGTTGTAACTTTAATTGCTCAACAATATCAAAACGAGTGGCTTTATCGGCAGTTGCAGTAAGGGCCATCATAGGTACATGAGCAAAGCGCTGTTTTAATTCGTTTAAACGAAAGTAATGGGGTCTAAAATCGTGCCCCCAATGCGATACACAATGCGCTTCGTCAATAGCAAATAAGCTGATTTTTAAATGCGATAAGCGCTCTAAAAACTCGCGCTGCAGCACTTTTTCAGGGGCAACATACAGTAGTTTAATTAATCCCTGATGGAGTTGTTGGTATACCTGCTGCTGCTCTTCGCGGGCTAAGCTATTATTTATATATGCGGCTTTAACGCCCAGCGCTTGTAGTTGAGTTACCTGATCTTGCATTAGCGATATTAGCGGAGAAATAACAATAGTTACCCCTTCAAGCACTAAAGCGGGTATTTGATAGCACACAGATTTACCGCCACCGGTTGGCAGCAATACCAACGAATCTTGGCCGTTAATGGCTGCATCAATAACCGTTTTTTGGCCGTCGCGAAATTCACTATAACCAAACACTTGTTTGAGTACAGCTTCAGGGGTGCGCACAAGTGAGCTAGAGGGTGGTGTTAATGTATTCATTGCGGGGTATTTTAGTGTTTTTTGTACAGGATGTCTTTAGCGAGTGTTGAATGTTTTTTGAATAAATTTATAACGTGTGAATTTACTCGCTCAGGAGGGGGGGATATTAGCTGACTTTAAGCGGCTAATAAATTTAACTGTGTTGCTAGTTTTATCCTAGTTATGCTTTACTCCTCTTACCAGATATAACATAGAGAATAATAATGAATAAAGAAATGTTAATAGAGCATGTAGGCTCGCTGTTTGTAAATAATATGCCGTTTAATCAGTTTTTAAAAATATCGGTAGAATCACTTAGCCCAGAACAAGCAAAAATATCGTTTCCTTGGCAGGATATACTCATAGGTAATCCGGCACAAAAAATACTCCATGGCGGCGTTATTTCGGCAGTGCTCGATAACGTAGGTGGTATGTTAGCTGCAGCAAGTGTAATAGATAAGCTAAACGATGTTGATATTTTATCTGTGCAGCAAAAACTAGCCACCTTGGGCACTATAGATATGCGCACCGATTACCTACGCCCAGGCAAAGGCGAGAAATTTATAGCCAGTGCCACTTTAATTCGCTCGGGCAATAAAGTATGTGTTTGTAGGATGGAATTGCATAATGAGCAAGCAGTACAAATAGCATTTGGTACGGGTACGTATTTAGTTGGCTAATAAAAGTTTGCGGAGTAAACTGGCGACCTTTTGAATAACTAAGTGTTTATTTATGCCGATTGATACCGAGAAGCGCAAGGGCGCCATTTTGGCTTGCATCGCTTTTACTATATGGGGTTTAGCACCTATATACTTTAAGCAACTCCAGCATGTTACTGCATTTGAAATTTTAACGCATCGTGTTGTGTGGTCGGTGATGTTTTTAATTATTATTGTGAGTATTTTAGGCCAGTGGGATAGAATTAAACGCATTATAGTACAGCCTAAGTTATTGTTAATGCTGGTTTTAACCTCGTCGATACTGGGGTTTAACTGGGGCTTGTTTATATGGGCGGTTAATAATAATCATATGCTTGATGCCAGTTTAGGTTATTACATTAATCCGTTACTAAATGTATTACTGGGAGTGTTATTTTTAGGCGAACGTTTACGTAAGTTTCAAATGGTTGCTGTTGCTTTAGCATTTACCGGTGTACTGCTGCAATTAATAAGTTTTGGCTCATTTCCTGTGGTTGCTTTTTCGCTAGCTATATCATTTGCAATATATGGTTTACTGCGTAAGAAACTGCCAGTGGAAGCATTGTCCGGTATTTCAATAGAAGCATTTATACTCTTGCCCGTAGCGCTTATTTATTGGTATTTAATGGTGCCTACAGCAACGTCAAGCTTGCCTGCTAATGACTGGCATACCAATGTGTTACTCATTAGTGCCGGGATCATTACCACCTTACCACTACTGTGCTTTACCGGCGCTGCTAAGCGTTTGCAATACACCACTTTAGGCTTTTTTCAGTACATAGGGCCAAGTTTGATGTTTATATTAGCTGTGATGCTTTACGGTGAAGTGTTTGATGCCGAGCGAGTAGTTACATTTGTTTGTATTTGGAGTGCATTGGCTATTTTTAGTTGGGACTCTTTTAGGCAATCTCGTAAACGTAAAAAAGCCGCTATTGTGGCCTCAGGCGTGGTTTAAAAGTTAGTTAACTTAAGTAAGCACGTAGCGCGATGTATTTTGTACTCGCGCTAGGCTTGGTGTATGTTTAACTATTTAAAATGTAAAAATTAAATAGTTAAAGCAATTACATACTGTCTGACTCGGCGTAATAGTCTTGGCTTATTGGTGCTGGGGTCGCTATTTTTGAGCGGCCAAATAATGTATGGAACTTTGCTTTGCTGGTTGTTAACTTTAAGTATTTAACCCAAGCGCGCTCAATTGCATTGGTTGGCTCTAAAGCACCACTAATAACAGCGACAAATTGTTGCTGATGTTCATTTTGTGGCTCTAGGGCTTTATTATGTAAGCCTTTTAAAACAACACCGTGTTGCTCTAATATACTGGCTTCTAATAAGGTAAAGTTTCCGCTGCGACCAAATCCGCGTGGGAAGTTTTGATCATCAAAAAACTGACGTTGACTAACAAATGCTTGGCGAAGTAGTGAAATATCATTGCTCATTGTTGTACCCTCATACCTTGGTAATTGCTGGAGTATGCGGCAAGTTTGCAAATATTTTAAACAAGTTATTTTTATCGTGAGGATAAAAAATTGGATATCGATTTATTAAAAACATTTGTTGAGGTAGTACGCACTCGTCACTTTGGCAAAGCGGCTGAAAACCTTTATATCACGCAGTCTGCAGTAAGCTTTAGAATTCGTCAATTAGAGCAAGGGCTTGGTGTTAATTTGTTTATTCGCCAGCGCAATAATATTCAACTAACAGCGCCAGGTGAGCGTTTATTACCCCATGCACAAATGATCATTACTGGCATGCAAAGAGCAAAAGTAGATGTGGCACTTGCCGATAATATGCATAAACAAATTTGCCTAGCGGGTACACCAAACATTTGGGATGCATTTTTACAGTTTGGTATTACTAATATTGTATCGGCAATGCCCGGTGTGTCTTTGGTGGCTGAGGTAAAAGCACAACAAGAAAGTACCCGCCTGCTATTAGAGCGCACCTTAGATTTAGCTATTTTATTTGATCCACCAAAAGTTGATGAGCTGGTGGTTGAGCGAATTTGCGAACTACCCATTATACCGGTAAGCGCGTTTGATACTGCCAGTTACGATAACTTTTTTGATAACCAGTACGTATATGTTGACTGGGGCACGACATTCTCACTGTGGCATGCTCGCCAGTTTACTGGCAAAACCCCACCTTACTTTAGAACAAGTACAGGGCGTATAGCACTTGATTTAATATTGCAATGCGGAGGGAGTGCATTCATTCCTCAAGTACTTGTTGCAGCGCATTTAGAAAAAGGCGAGTTATTTCATGTGAAAGACGTAGAAACCACCTCGCGCGATATATTTGTTGCCTATCACAGAGACAATGAGCAAAAAGAGTTAATAGAAACATTAGTAAATTTATTAACCCAAATGACTCCTAAGTTACCCGTTGAGTAAGGCCAATGGTTTTGCTGTATATGTACGTTTGATTGCAACTATTATGTGTTTTTATGAATTTAAAAGTGTAAAAATATGACGGCTGTAATATTTTTGTCATTTAACAGTGCCAAACTCCTGTTGCATTAAAAACGAGTCTGTTGTGATTATCGAGGAAATAACATGAAATTTGTAAAGTCGAGCTTATGTATAGCTTTATTAGGTGGTTTGTCTTTTAATGCGCTTGCTGAAGTGGATTTTTACGGTAAAGCGAACGTAACACTACAGTCGTCGGATGATGGTGAGGGGTCTTTTACCGAAATTAAAAGTAACAAATCACGTTTGGGCTTAAAAGGGTCTGAAAAAATATCTGATGGCTTAGAAGCTGTTTATAAGTTTGAATTTCAAGTTGATGTTTCTGACGCCGACTCAAAAGGTGATAATGACGACAATATCTCTGCTCGTAATCAGTATATAGGTTTAAAAGGCGCGTTTGGCCAAGTTGTTATTGGCCGTAACGATACCGCGCTTAAGCAGTCACAAGGTAAAGTTGATTTATTTAACGACCTTGAAGGCGACATTAAAAATGCCTTTAAAGGTGAAAATAGAATGGGCAGTAGTGTTTCTTATGCCTCTAATTCTTACCAAGGTTTTAAGCTTTTGGCTACGTTTGTTGCAGAGGATAGCGATGCAGCAGGTGCTAAAAATGGCTATTCAATGGCAGTAACTTATGGTGACGCAGCCCTTAAAAAGAGCGCAATATATGCCGCTATTGCTGCCGATAGTGAAGTGAACGGCTACGATGTAGTGCGCGCATCAGTACAAGGTAAAGTAGCCGATTTTAAATTAGGCGCTATGTATCAAACGCAAGAAAAAGTTGATGGCAGTAGTGAGGCCGACGGTTATTTATTAAGTGCGGCTTACACTATGGCTAGCAATACCTTTAAATTGCAGTACCAGGCAATGAATTTTAAAGGCAGTGATGACAAAACGGCTATTTCGGCAGGTGTTGATCATCAGTTAAATAAAAACACTAAATTATTTGGTTTTTATTCTAATTTCGATATGGACAACAACGTTGACCAAGACTACTTAGGTGTAGGTATAGAATATAAATTTTAAGCAGCGCTTAGCACTGCCTTTTTAAGCCGTACTTTGTTAAGTGCGGTTTTTTTGTTTGCCCAGCGAAGCTGGCAAACCCGATAGGCTGAAAGATGCCTTATCACCCTGACTAAGGGGAAGATAA